>JBCCDM010000340.1:0-7203 GCA_039030795.1 Cyanobacteria bacterium P01_A01_bin.84 | reverse complement strand
CTGGAAAAGTTCTCCAATCTTCCCTTGCTCTTTCATCACTACACGCTAGACTCGAAGAGCTAGAGAAAGAAAATCTCTGGCTACTTAAGCAAATTAAGAGAAAGCGAACTGAACTGAATAATTTTGTTGAACAGATGCGTTCTTTGGGAACAGAAATATTTACTAGAAGTGCCCCTAGTTTGAATAGAGTTACAGAAATCAATCAAGAAATTCACGCTTTGTTTGCAGAAATTTTTACTACTAGAAAGTTTGGTAAAAAAAGCAAAAAAGATGTAGAAGCGGTTTATCGGAATCTGCAAATGGCAGGGATTATTAGTCCGAATAGAAATGCTTTTACAAAAGATGAGTTTGGGGATGAAGAGGAAGATTTTGTTGACAGTGAATCCCGAGAAGATGAGAATGATTCACCTCCTTTTGGTGCAGGTTTCTATGAGGATAGTGGAAATTATCAGCAGTCAGAAAATGATTCATCATCAACTGACGAGGAACCACAAAAAGATTCCAAAAGTATTCGTAAAGCTTTTTTGCGATTAGCTGAAATTTTTCATCCCGATAAGGTGAAAGATGATGAAACTCAAATAGAGTACACCGAAATTATGAAGGAAATCAATTCAGCTTATCAAGAAGGAGATTTAGCTCGTCTTCTAGAGATTGAAAAGCAGCATCAAGTAGGGGAAAAAATATCTGGTGGTGGTGAAAACGGTCTGAGCAAAAAATGTAATCTTTTAGACCAGGACAATGAGTTTCTCAAGGAGCAATACGAAAACTTAAAGCAAGAACTCAGATTGCTGAAAAGAACTCCTGAAGGAACCATGGTTTCAGATTTTCGGAAAGCTAAAAAAGAAGGAATAGACCCCATCGCGATGATGATAGAGCAAGTCCAATCGGAAGTAGAAATAATATCTTCTATTCGTGACTTTGTCAAAGACTTTCGGGATAAGAAAATCAGTATCAAAGAGTTTTTGAATGGTCCTCCGATTTTGCGTCAAATGCAAATGCAAAGAATGGAGGACTTATTTGATGAAATGTTAGAAGAATTGGGTTTAGATATAGAAGATTGGGAATAAGCGATATCGGATTTAAAATCTCAATGTTCAAATTATTTGTTGTATGTACTTCAAACTCATGAGATGTAGACAAAAATAGTGACTATGTCTAATCTTCTAATCTAGATTAGCTTTCTTGTAGTAAATGGTTCTTTTTCTTCGCTTTTTATTCTTTGCTTTCCACTTTTAAATACTAGTTAACAACTAACCGCTTACAGCCAACAGCTATTTATTAGAGTTATCTATCCTTGGTTGTCAGAATGGTAGTAAACATCATTAAAAAGCCGCCCACAAGAATGATAATAGCAATAGTAATGACGAGTAAATCTAATGCTTGCGTATCTTCCATGTTATTTATTCCTTTTCTTTAGAGAATAAAGTATTGTCATTAATTTACTAATATTAATATTTGAAAAGTTTTTTTATATTAGTTCTCAATTTGCTATGTACAATTTTATAATCTACCATATATTCTGGTGCGTTACGATATTCTTAGTTTTAGCTTTACCGTTAAATTTGGGTTTAAAGCCCCGTCCTTGTAGGACGGCTTTCGTTTTATCCGGAATGTTTATACTCGACGTGATAGTACAAGAAGTAGTTAACGCAAATTCCTTGCGATTGCTAGTCTACGACAACCCTTTCAAGGAACCTCACTCTGTTCCGGTCGCAATGACAAATCTTTGTTGCGTAAGTCCTGGAATGTTTATTTTCTACCAGGTTCTTAGGAAGCAAATCAAATAACATACAATTTTAAACCTAGGATGGTGGGTTACGCTATGCTAAGTACACCAAATCCACCACGTTCCTTAAAGATTAAGGGGAGCATCCCACTTTTTTGAATGTCATTGCGAGCGGAGCAAAGCAATCGCAAAGTTTATAACTAACATCATTCCTCCAACCTTTGGGAAGACTTCATCAACGCAATGACGGTTATTATCTCATTAAAAAATAAAAACTGGGATGCACCCGAGATTAAGTTGATGGTCGAATTTTTTTCACATCTACTTAAAATCGAAACATGACAACCTAAAAATCACAACCTAAAAATCTACACCTTGCTTCAGTTCTACTCCCTGATTTGCATAATGTTTGTGACAATAGACTTCTGAATGAACGCTAGCTAAATCAAAGTATGCAGGTTGATTTTGACAGCGTCCGGTAATCACGACTTCTGTATCCCGGGGTTTGCGAAGCAGAGCTTGCACGATGGGTTCAACAGGTAAAAGTTCTAAATCTACAGTAGGATTTAACTCATCAAGAATAATTGTTTTATAAAGTCCCGATGCGATCGCTACTTTTGCTATTTCCCAACCTCGCTCTGCTTCTACGTAGTCTAGTTCTTGTCGGGAATTACGCCAAACTATTGCATCTCTTCCACAACGCTGATGATCCACAACATGGGGATAGGACTGCTGTAGGGCTGCGATCGCAGCATCTTCGGTATAGCCTTGACCACCTTTGAGCCATTGCATAATTAATACACGGGTAGAACCAGGATGATTAATTCCACGACCAATAGCTTGTAAGGCTTTACCTAAAGCACTTGTTGATTTACCTTTTCCTGCACCTGTATATATTTCTACACCTGTAATCCCCTGTTCTTTGGCTATGGGATGTTCTTGTGGTTTCATTTCTGAGTGCAAGTCAGCGATATCTAATAATTCCTGTGGTGCGGCTCTACCTGTAGCAATTATTTCCAGTTCGTCTGGCTTAGATTTAAGTGTTTTTACTACTTCCTCTACGTCTAGTAAGCCTAAATCTAGTACAGGATTAATTTCATCAAGTACAACTACTGAGTATAAATCAGAAGCCATTGCACCTTTTACAACATCCCAACCTCGTTGTGCTTCTAAGCGGTCAAAAGCAATAATTTCATCAGCCCCAAAATACTCAGCCCTTCCGGTACGAACTTGGTCTATCAGATGAGGAAAACCACTTTGTAAAGCAGCGATCGCACCATCTTCGTCATAATCTCTTTCTGGACCTTTGAGAAATCGTAACAACAAAATTCTATTAAACTGATTCTTTGAATTTATCCCCAAACCAATAGAACGTAAAACAACTCCTAAAGCAGCTTGAGATTTACCTTTACCAACACCATCATAAACGTGTATCTGACCAGTAAGTCGCGATGGACGTACCTGTGCTGTACGAATACCTATGCCGTTCCTTATCATCTGTCAAAAAGCTACTATTTGCAATTAAGTTACTAATTAGAAAAAAAAATGGTACAACTCTAGAATATTGGGAAGATTTATGCTATTCCTCTGACAGTTAACCGTTATACTTTCTCAAGTTACACCACTATCAGTAAGCTGCTATGTTTGACTTTTCTACATTAGGGGAAGTTTTCCCTCTGGGAATAATTTTATTTGACTTACTATTCTTGTTGATAGCAATTCCGATCGAAGCTTATATCCTGAATATTCGACTGCAATTTGACAAGAGAAGCAGCATATACTACGCAATTTGTATAAACTTCTTCTCCAGCGCTCTAGGATGGTTTATTTGTTTTTTAATAGAGCAATCTTTTTTACCTCCAGATTTGAAATTGCAATTGTTAAATTATGTTTTCTTCAACCGCATATTGACAAATGTTCAAACTTTGTTGATTTTATTAGGTTTTATTGCTTTTTTTACAACCTTTATCATGAAGTTTGTCTTTTTACGACTATTGATAGCTTTACAACAAGAGCAAATCATGCTTTTGCAAGAAAGCCCTCAACCAGATTTTCCTCGACGGAATTCTCGACGTAACTATAGAAGCAAGTTACAAAATACAAGTTTAGTTACTACAACTTTAATTGCTAATTCTTTAAGCTACACTGCGATCGCAGTTGTTTTATTTTTCATTAGTTCTATAGCTAACAATGTCTAATTAGAAGCTAGAGGCTAAAAGCTAAAAACTAAAATTAAAAGCTAAAAACTATTTGATAAATTATGGCTTTCAACTGATAGGTGACATGAATTATTTGAACGCATTTTTGAAACCATTTGAAGGTATATTTGAGTACCTCCAAAAATTATTGATTCCCCAGAAAGCTTACTCTTGGCAAATACTCATTTATTTGAGTATATTTTCCTTGGTTATGTCTTTCTTTGCAACTGAAGGTTCTTTTGTTGAAAGTTTAATTGCTTATTGTGGCTGGTTTTTTCTAATTGCTGGGACTGCTTGGTATACAACTGACAAACCTATATTGATTGCTGGTACTAATATGCCTGTAGGAGCAGTTATTACCGCAGGTTTAGTAAGTATTTTCTTTTTCTCTCCTGATGATGAACAAATTTTAAGACCAATTTCAATAGTATTATGGCCCACAATTGCGGCTATTATTACTGCAATTCCAGAATTTTTTGAAGGAAGCGGTACAGATGTAAAGCGTCAAATACCTAAAGTCGATGTTCGTCAAGAATTGACTGTTTTAATTGCTGTCTGCATGATGCTCAGCTGCTGGATTAATTTATACTTCTTAGTTGATAAATGGTTGCAAGAGTATCCAAGTATACGTTCTGATAACTTCTGCAATAGTATTTTGGTTGCAAGACTAAATACAGAATGTCCGGAGTCCCCTCAGACATCTTTCCGAAAATCTTCTGAAGACTACCCTGAAAATGGTAAATTGTTACTGGAAAGATTAACTCCAAAAGTAGAACTAGCAATAAGCGCACAACCTTGGTCTCAAGTTGAAAAGTGGTTACTCAAAGCTGACGAGAGGGTGAGAAATATTAGTCAAGAAGTGAAAGGTAGAAATCAGGAGCAGTTAAAAGAAGAAAAACAACTATGGAATACTGAAGCTAGGGTTAGTAATACAAAAACAGGTTATAGACTAGACCTACTGAGTATTTGGAAAGGTCCAACATCCGATCCAAAAGGATTTTATTTAAAGAAATCTTGCAAAATAGAACCAGTTGCAAGTTCAACGGATAATCAGAGTAGATCGAGTAAAACTGATATTGTTGCAGAGATTGAATGTCAGCCCAGGTCTATGGCTATTGATGGTTCACCACCAGAACGCAAGTAGTAAAGTTAGTTTAGAGACGTTCAATTGAACGTCTCTAAAAGGGGTTTTGATAATAAACTAGCCATACCAAACCATCAAAATGAATGTGATGGAGACTAATACAACACCGGATATTTACTTTTCACGAAATGTTTAATAACAGATATCTTGACTGTTGCTCAAATTAAATTAGTCAAATTAGAATTCAGGTGTTACAAAGATGAAATAAATCAGGTTTAATGTATAAAATAATATACTTAAACTATTTTTTACATTGTATCAATAGAAGCTAGAAATAGAAGCTTTAAATATTCTTAGTATGAACCAATTCGTAATATTTGTCCTTTCTAAAAACGTTTTCAAGGAAGTAGTTCGCGATCGCATCTTTTATATTATTGGTTTTTACATTGTAATCCTAAGTATTGTTTTTATTTTACTACCAGAATTTGCTGCAACTACGGAAAATAAAATCTTTCCGGATTTTGGTTTGGCTTTGATTAATGTTTTAGGGTTAATTGTGGCTGTGTTTGTCGGTACGGGAATGGTTAATAAGGAAATTGACAAACGCACAATTTTAATGCTTGTTGCAAAACCTGTGAGTCGTAGCGAATTTATTATCGGTAAATATTTAGGATTATCATCTGTTTTAGGTACATTAATTTTTTTAATGACCGGAATTTTTATAGGATTTTTAGAATATGGCAAAATTAGCTACTCTTTAGCTAGCGTCATGATTTTCTCTCTATTCCTATTATTGGAGTTATCTTTAATTACAGCTGTGGCTATTACATTAAGTATATTTACTAGCACTTTACTGGCTACTGCTTTAACATTCGCAGTCTATTTAATGGGTAACATATCTCAAAAGGTATTAGAACTTGGTCATCAAAGCGATAACTTTGGTATGAAACGTTTGACTCAAGCTATATATCTGATAGTCCCAGACCTATCACGTTTTAATTTGAAAAATGATGTAGTGTATGGCGTACAAGCCTTACCTGATTTTTCTGCATTGACAACTAGTGCTATTTACAGCTTATTGTACTGTGTTATGCTCCTTGCGATCGCTATTCTCGTTTTTGCTCAAAGAGAATTTTGATGTACTAATTTCAATTTTTCGTTATCAGGACTTACGCAAAAGCAACGTGATTCCGTCCGAGACGTTAACGCTTCCTTCCGCTTGTCCGCTAGGACTTTACGTTTGCGACGTATAAGCTCTGTCGAGCACGCGGAAGCGTTTGCGTAGCATAACGTAGTTAACCCATATTTCTTGAGATTGCTAACTCTACACGTAGTGACCGTCGCTTCGGACAAATTGTTCTTGCGTAAGTCCTAATTATATTTAATCAAAAAATACAATTACTTATATCTTTTTTATTAAGTTTTTTTAAATAATTTAAAGTATTAACTTAAGGTCTTAATTATATATGATTTTTGGATGGGCTTTTCTCGCCCGTCCTTCTTTTTGCACCAAGTTAGTGATTTAAAAAATCAATTAATAACTCCATCAGGCATAATTGTTCCCATCATCTTAGTATTTACAAATTTAGCTTCACTTATATTTGCTTCGATTAGATTAGCATTCATTAAATTTGCCCATGTAAAATCAGCAGCAGTTAAGTTTGCTTGATTTAAATTAGCTTCTAAAAGCACAGATCCACATAACTGAGCAGATGTGAGATTAGCTCTCATTAAATTAGCTTCAATTAAAGAAACTTCAATTAATTTTGTCTCACTTAAGTCAGCTTCCCTCAAGTCTACAGCACATAAAGATGCACCCCACAAATTACTTCTATTCAACTTAACTCGTGATAACTTTGCACCACATAAATTAGCTTGTGTTAAATCAACTTCACTTAAGAGAGCGCAACTCAAATCCGCTCCACGCAAGTCCGCACCCTTTAAGTTAATCCCACATAAATCTAATTCTCTAAGGTCAAAATTTCTCAAGTCCCATCCACTGAAGTCTTTATTTATTAGAGACTTATTTTTTAATTGACCCAACACTAATTCTTTATCTTTAATTGAAATATTCATCAAATTCTCTGCCGAGTGTCAACATTTTTCAATGCTTTTACAAGTTTATCTGGACTGAGCATGGATGATATGGATGCCATCGAACTGAACGAGGCATTCGCTGCTCAAGCCCTGGCATG
>JBCCDM010000339.1:0-7235 GCA_039030795.1 Cyanobacteria bacterium P01_A01_bin.84 | reverse complement strand
TATCAAAGAAGCCCAACAACGTGCTTACGATTACTTGAATTTGGAGACAGGGTCTTTTCCTGAGTTCGCTCCAGCACGAGCCTTATATGAATGGTATGGGTTTGAGTACCGAGGTCCTTTTGCTGAATATATTGATGATCCGAATAGCGTATTTATGACGAAAAAGCTCTAGAATCTGCTTTTTCAATCACAATTGCATATCGCATTATTTTTCTTCCTCCTCATTGTTACAATCAAACCAAGCTCTACACAATCTTGTTATGGTAGCTATTTCCCAACAACCGCCAAAAATGACCGTTGAGGAATATCTTGAATGGGAACCCCAGCAAGATATTCGCTACGAATATGTGAATGGCGAAGTTTTTGGAATGACTGGTGGTACGATTCCCCATAATGATATTGCTTTGAATTTTTACAGAAGTTTATATCCTCATCTGCGTTCTAAGGGTTGTAAAGCCAACGTGTCAGATGTGAAAGTGCAAGTGAATCCTCACAGTCCTTATTATTATCCTGATGTTGTTGTTAGTTGCGACTCACAAGACCTCAAAGCCAGCAAATTTATTCAAAATCCTACATTAATTGCTGAAGTTCTTTCACCTGGGACAAGTGCTAGAGATAGAGGTGAAAAATTTACTTCTTATTTAAGTATGCCGAGTCTGCAAGAGTATATTTTAATTAATTCAGAGAAAATATCTGTTGAGCGTTACTGTCGTGGGGAAGGAAGAATGTGGCTTTATTATCCTTGTATTGCTGGAGATATTGTTACTTTTTCGAGCATTGAGTTTGAGTGTCCGATTGAATTACTGTATGAAGATGTTGTTTTTATAACAGATTAGTCATAGTATTTTTATACTATAATTTTATAAATTAAGTAGTTTTACGATAGTAGCCACTATATGCCTTTACCTGGTGGAGCAACTGACAAAATCGGCAATCGATATGAAGGACGCTGGACTGTACATTGCATGATTGATGTGATGGATGAAAAAGCAGACGCTATAAGGTTAGAAAAACCGGGTGAGGATGCTTTTGAATTTATTGTTCGTAAAAATGATAGTTTGGAATGTCATCAAGTCAAGCGTCAAAGGAGTGGACGCGGACGATGGACAATTGGTGGATTGGAAGATAAACAAGTTAAAGTTTTATCGGATTTCTGGAAAAGTCTTAGCAATCCTAATGTTTACTGTGTGTTTGTTTCGACTCAAGATGCTGATGAATTGGGAGAATTAGCTCAAAGGGCTAGAGATGCTGTATCTTGGATTGAATTTGAGCGTGATTTTCTTAACAAGACACTATCTGGTAATTTCAAAACGCTTCGTGAAAAATGGGAAAATTGTTCTGAAAAAGATGCTTTTGAAGCTTTGAAAAGAGTTCGTGTTGAAACAGTAGGGGAATCTTTTCTTGTTGATACTGTTGATAACCGCATAGCAGCTTTAGTAGAGGGAGATCCAAAAACTATACGGCTTGAATTAGCTGAATTAGCACTTGAGAGAATTCACCATGAATTAACGACACATGATATTTGGGATTATTTGCTTCGAGAACGGAGGTATTGTCGTCGTCAATGGGGAAAAGACCCTAATGTGTTAGCTGCTGTTGATTCTGTAAATAATAGTTATGTTTCTTCATTGTGTAACAATCGAACTGTCGCAGGTGATATTATTCCTCGTGATGAAGCACAAGCTGCATTTGAGCAACTAATCGAACAGAAACAAAGTACTTTACTTCTGGGTGAAGCAGGTGTTGGTAAAAGTGGTGTAATGCTACAAGTTGTAGAGAAGCTAAAGAATAAAGGTTTTCCTATAATTGCTTTTCGTATCGACCGTTTAGAACCAACGATATTACCTGATAATATAGGTCAGCAGTTAGGTTTACCAGCTTCTCCTGCAATTGTTTTAGCTAATATTGCCCAAAATCGAGATTGCGTGCTTATTATTGACCAGCTTGATGCAGTGAGTTTAGCATCTGGTCGCAATCCTGATTTTTTTGATTGTATTGTTGAAATTATCAAGCAAGCTCAAGCTCATTCTAATATCCATTTGTTATTAGCCTGTCGCAAATTTGATTTAGAGAATGACAGCAGGTTAAAACGTTTATGTCATGAAAAAAATGGTGTCGTAAAAGCTTTAAATATTAATCGTCTTTCTCAGTTTATCTAGTACAGAGGTTCATAGATCCGCAGCTTGTGAGATATTTGTTAATCATCTGCGAAAAGCAAGTTTTCGAGAACTTTGTGAGAATACTTTAATTCAACTTTTTCATGATTCTGATGCAACCATCCGTAAACAAGCTTCTGGATGTTTCTTTCGGTTTGAAGGAGAAGAGCTTGGTAGTTATATCAACTTAATTGAAGCATTTGTAGATAGTCCTGCATTTAATGACAATACTAGAGATTTGTTCCATGCATTGGGAAAGACAAGTGCAAAACTTCCAGATATTACCTTTAAGGTATGCGATCGCTTCCTGCAAAATCTAAAATCTCGCAATTCTCAAGTTCCTAATAGTACAGTCTTCCTAGATAAAGTGGATAAACTTATAGTACGCCTCTACAGTCAAAGTAAAAGTGAGGATTTGCGATCGCGCTGTCTTGATTTAATTGATGATATGGCTGAGATGGGAATTTACGAATTGAATAAAGCTTTACAAGATTTTGAAAGATAATTGAGTGTATGGATAAATTTCGCTCAAATAAAAAAGATTTAATTATATAGCAATTGCATTTCTATATATCAAAAATGTATCAAACAAAAAAATCTCCTATTCTAAAGATCGAGTTACCTTCCCAGGATTTTGCAGTGGTTGTTCGGGTTTTGGCTTGAGTAAATTAATCAGACTCATCAACAAAGGTACGCTCAAGGCTAAAATAACCGCGATCGCAGCCCATTGAAATATTACAGGTCGCTTTCTACCTTTGGTTGGATATTCGCAACTCAGACAGATTTCGGCTTGGTCGCTATTTAAGGTGCCGCAAACTTTACAAGGTACTAATGCCATTTTTTATACTTGTATATTTGAATATATTTTATATTTATCTAAGTATAAACAATGTCGAATGAGCAATATTTTTACATGATTTTACACATAATTAGTCCAGGGAAAGTTGGGCTTTATATTACATTAGCTCTAACCTTTTAAAGTAGAGCGTTATATGATTGATTAAACAAAATGAGAAATTGTAGGCTTGCTGACTTTACCAATTATCGTCATGATTAATTATGGATTCATAATTATAAATAAACACAAATAAACGTGCTGAAGATAAACATGAAGTGTCTAATTGCTATTTTACTGAGTTTATTGATTGCATTTGGTGGTAATGAGTTTGCATTTGCTCAAACTACATCTCAAAATTCAGTTCAAAATCCAGCTATAAGTTTGACTCCAGAAGACCTGAAGCAGATGGAAGAATGGCAAACTCAAGCTTTTACTGTTACTAGTAAAGGTGATTTTGCTGCTGCTGAGAACTACTGGACGCAGATTCTTGATAAGTTTCCCGATAATCCAGCTGCATTAAGTAATCGGGGTAATGCTAAGGTTAGTCAAAATAAGTTGGAATCAGCTTTAGAGGACTTTAATCGAGCTATAGAAATTGCTCCTAATATTACCGACCCTTACCTGAATAGAGGAACTGCTTTAGAAGGTTTGGGAAGATGGGAAGATGCGATCGCGGACTATAATCGCATTTTAGAGTTAGATCCTGATGATGCGATGGCTTACAATAATCGCGGTAATGCTTATGCTGGAATGAGTAACTGGGAACAAGCGATCGCTAATTATCGCAAAGCTACAGAAATTGCTCCCACTTTTGCGATCGCTCGGGCAAATTATGCTTTAACTTTATACGAAGCAAGTCAGAAGGATAAAGCTATTCGGGAAATGAAGAATATTGTCCGCAGATACCCAAGTTTTGCTGATGTACGGGCTGCTTTAAGTGCTGTACTCTGGGCTGAGGGTAAGCAAGGGGAAGCTGAAAGTAACTGGGTTGCAGCTTACGGTTTAGACTATCGCTACAAGGATATTGACTGGGTGAAAAATATTCGTCGCTGGCCCCCCAGTATGGTAGCAGCTTTGGATAAGTTCTTGAAGCTTAGTTAATGTTTTTAGTTAATGTTTTTTAAGTAGAGACCTTAAATTTAAAGTCTTTACTTTTTTATCAATTGACCTCAGAAAAACAAGCTTCGGTCAGATTCTTTAGAGTTTCATTTGCTATTTCTTCTGCTGTTTCCTGACTAATTGAAGGTTTAGAAAACATAAAGTTCAAAAACATTTTTTCATTGAAAGTAGAAACTGCAACCCCAAATACTCCCCCAAAAGCGCTCTGTACTGGAACAAAGCTGATTTCTTCTAGTTTCAGGGTTCCATAATTTTGGGGAATATTTACTTTACCAATATTAGTAATCACAATACTGACTGGTGGTTCCTTTGGATGAGATAGATAATATTCAGTGACAAATTTGGATGTTAAAACAGCATAAAAAATATCATTTTTGGTTAAATATAATTCTAATTTTTGCTTAATATTTCTTGCTATGTCCCAGAATAATTGGCTTTTTTCAACAGTATGACATAAATTAATAAAAGACACTAATATACCCAAATTTTCATTCTTAATTTCTGGTTGCAATCGTTTGCGTAAATCAATATATGTTTGGCATGAAAGACATACAGGTTTGGTGTCTTTTTCATTCTTGATTTGATTAATTTTTGTTGCTACTGCCTTTAATATTCCAGCAGTTAATGCACCTTGTACTGTGGTACTTTCTCTACGAGAAATATTTATCAAATGTTGAGTAATCTCGGGTTGCAGTTGTTTATGAACCATGCCAGCACTACGTAAGCTTATAGGTACATATTCTTCAAAGCCTAATGATTCAGGTTTATATAATAAGTCGCGAAATTTTAATTTTAAAAGAAATAAAATACTTTTTGTCTGACTAACCAATCCTGTTAATGAATTTGGGATTAGCTCTGTTACTGATGGTAAGATATCCAAGTTATTAGTTTCATCAATATCTTCACCTGAAATAACCTTTTGACAAGATTTTAATATCTCTGAGTGCAACTGTACAGATGATAATCCATCTGTAATTCCATGATGTATTGTTGCAATCAAATAATTGTCAGATTTATCTTCTTCAATCTGAATAAATGTAAATCTTGCTAAATATTTATCACTTTCTATTTTTTGATTAAACTCTCGTAAAGCTACTTTTTGCCACCCTTCATTTCTGGAAACTGTAACTATATTCAAAGGTAAATCAATAATTCCAGATTCAAAATATAAGCTATTTAACTTGCGAATAATTCGAGTATTAAGACGGGGATGACGACTTTGAACTAATAATAGAGCTTTTGTCAGAACTTGTGGAGTTAAAGAACCACTTATACGACTAATTGTCACTACGTTCAATGAACTCGCTCTGTCATTCATCATTTCCATAGCTTGTTCGGTTCGGTCAAGTGGTCTACATTTGCTCATTTCTGCTATCAACGATCAGTTATTCTTTGATTTTATATACCTACTGCCATCTTCAAAATTATGATATAATTACCTATACTATTTTAAATGTATTTTTTAATTACTTTCGACTTACGTAAAAATTCCGATATGTTAGATTTACTTTTATAGTGAGATACGTAAAGATAAAGGTATAAATATAACCATTATTTGTTAAAATATCATGAGCCTCTGTATTAACCCGGATTGCTCAAAATCAAATAATTCAGACAATACTCTGTTTTGCCAAAGCTGTGGTTCCGAATTACTTCTAGAAGGAAGATATCGGGTTGTTAGCCAGCTAGGTGGTGGTGGTTTTGCCAAAACTTACGAGGTAAGCGACACCTTTCAAAGTAATACTAGAGTACTAAAAGTATTAATTAATGATCAAACTAAAGCAGTAGAACTGTTTCAAAAAGAAGCAGAAGTTTTAAAATCTTTTCAAACAAACAGTATTCCCCGGGTAGATGCAGATGGTTACTTTGTCTATTTTCCCAGAGATAGTCAGAAGCCATTGCATTGCTTGATAATGGAGAAAATAGAAGGATTAGACTTATATGAATATTTGCTGCAACGTGGGGGTCGTCCTATTAATCAAAAGGTTGCAGTTCAATGGATGAAGGAAATTATTACTATTTTGCAACAGGTTCATAGCCAGAATGTTTTTCATCGGGACATAAAACCTGGAAATGTGATGTTGAGAGCAAATGGACGCATAGCTCTAATTGACTTCGGGACAGCACGTTCGGTAACAAGTACATATTATGCAGCTCAAGCACAGGGAAAAGTCACAGGTATCATGTCACCTGGTTACACTCCTTTAGAACAAATGAATGGTCAAGCTGTACCCCAGTCTGACTTTTTTGCTTTAGCACGTACATTTGTTTACTTACTCACAGGTAAAGAACCCACACATTCCGGTATTTATGACTCTTATAACGATGAAATTCGTTGGCGTCATCACCTCAAAGATATATCTCCTAAATTTGCAGACTTGATAGATTATATGATGGCGCGATCGCCTTCTCAACGTCCGCAGAATACAGGAGAAATTCTACAGGTATTACATGAGATTGAAAGGACTCAGTCTCAATCTACTCCAATTCCAGATAATTCTAGTTCCGTACCTGAGACTGAAATACCTTGGGGACAAAACCCACAGCAAAATCCTTATCAAGTTCCCGAACAGCAGCACTTCCAACAGCAAAAACCTCCTCAATATCAACAGCAAACTCAACCAAGTCCGCAGATTCAATACAATCAGCAATATCCTCATGTAGCGAAAGAATCATCGATATCTAATCATGATATTAAATATGCAAATTTCTGGAAAAGATTTGCCGCAGCTTTAATTGATGGGATTATTTTATATATTGTATCTTACATTATTGGTTATATATTTGGTTTTCTATACGCTTCATTGTTAAGAACTACAGCAGGTCTTGCGGGGATAGCATTTATTTTAGGAACAGTAATTAACTGGCTTTACTATGCGAAAATGGAAAGTTCAGAAAAACAAGCAACCCTTGGTAAGCAAGCATTAGGGATTTGCGTTACAGATTCCCATGGTGAAAGAATATCTTTTGGTAAAGCAACAGGAAGGCATTTTGCCAAGTTTATTTCTAGTATCATTCTACTTATTGGTTATATCATGGCAGCATTTACAGAAAAAAAACAAGCCTTACATGACATGATGGCTGGTACTTTAGTTATAGATAAGAAATAATTACTTTTATTA
>JBCCDM010000338.1:0-7265 GCA_039030795.1 Cyanobacteria bacterium P01_A01_bin.84 | reverse complement strand
ATATACTTAAATGGAGCTATTAAATAATGATTAGACAATTATTTATCAAAAATTTATAAAACTACCAGTAAAATATAAAAATTTGGTAAAAGATACGGTTGTTACTGAATTAGCTATTAACTTATGCGTATATTGAAATTGGATAGTATAAATTGTACGGCATAAATACTGATTTCCCTTAATTTAACCGTATTTTTTATTAGTGTTCTAATTTTTATGGAGCATTAAGGATTATGGTTAAGGGTGAGGCTGTATTTGTGTCTTTTTGTTTTTTCTGTTAACTGTTTCAATTACCCAGTTAAACTCATGACTATCACACAAAAATGCCAACTGATTCTATTTAAACCCGAAGGACGTATAGATTTAGAGGGTGGGAGGATTTTGAGTGAGAAGATGGCTCTCATCGATCCGCAGTCCGAACAGCTTTGGGTTATAGACTTAGCAAAGGTCGATTTTATGGACAGTGCTGGATTAGTTTTTTTAGTCAACGGACTAAAGTCAGCCCGTCGCAGTCACTGCCGCTTAGTTCTATGCAATGTTCAAACCCCTGTTAGACTAGTTTTGGAGTTGACCCAACTTGACTCTGTATTTGAAATTTTTGGTTCTTACGAAGATATTTTTAGTGTTGCCAACTAAATAATCTTCGATTTATCAATATATCTAAGCTAATGGTGCTGTATCTTTGTATAATTTTGTACTCGGCTAATTTTTCAGCTTCAATACTTCTTAGAGAATAAAACTCGCAGAGAGTATTAATATAATGTGACATACGTGAATAATACTTCTCCGCTAGAATCAGATTATTCTAGCGATTGTTTAGTTGATTGCCATTCTACGAAGTAAAGGATTTAAGAGCTTAAGAACACTTTATTTTAGGCAGTTGTGCTATTGATAATAGTATTTCATTATACATTGTTTTGCCATAGCATAGTTGCCTTTAAATAAATTAAACATCAACTGAGTTCCTTCGGGATAAGGTCGTGGGGAGTAGTGACAAATATTACCTCTTCCAAAGATAAAGGAGACAATAAATAACCATTATCTATTTACAGGAAAAGTAAAAATACTTATTTCTAGATACCTATCGCATTAGTTTCCCTATACTTCGTAATTACCAAGTATAGTGTTGGTTAATGCTTATGGTCTCTGAAAGAGAAATCATGGGTTCATAATTAAAATCCCCCTAATTTTGATTATGAATTTTTCTGTAGCCCGACCCCTGTTATTTTCAACGATTGCTTCTTAAGTATAATTATACACTTAATTCTTAAGTTAAATTAACACTGGAAATAGATTGAGGCAAGTCTAAATTTCGCGTAAAGTCCTTAGTATGAGAAATTAAACTACAAGAAAGACAAATTTTACAGTACCTAGCTAACTAAACATTAAAGAATTAAGCATTTTCCCTTTATTTTATATTCTTTGGCAAGAATACTTTGAAAAACATATAAATCTTCACAACCAGGTAAGTAAAATCTGATTTTGATAATTTATTAACATTCATAAATATCTACATCAGTTTTTTATCATTAGTTATTATTTTTTTTAGCAAAATAAAGCACATTTCCTATGTCATTTATTTTGTCAGCAAATACAAAGCGATCGCTGGTAATTAAGTATTACCCTCAACACAACTAAATATTTTGAACACTGTTTGAATATTATCTGAACAATATATTTTATATATTAAGTATTTGGTATAGGTGAAATATCACCTTGAGCAGATGCAGGGCGAGGAAAACTAGGTAAATCTATACCGCTATGACTAGTACCCCTAGTTTTCATGGCTAAACGATAACTGACACTTTGTAGTTCTGCTTGTAATTGACGATTCTCTTGCTGCAAATTCGCTATCTTGTCCCTAACTGGAGCCATTCTTTCTTCAAACTTCTGCCGATAAATTTGTGGTAATTCTTGTACTACTTGTTCCAACATCCGACTGCGATCGCTTAATTCTTGTACGGATTGACGTAATTGATAAATTTCGGCATCGCGGTCTGTAATTTGTCCCTGATAAAAAGTTACTTGCTCTTCAACAGTTTGCAATTGTTCTCGCAACTCTTGTAACTGAGCCATATGACGCTCAGAGATATCTGGTTGAGGCATAAAGTTAGTATTACCTTTAACCAATCTAAATAGTTCTTGGGAAAGTTGCTGTACTAACTGATCCCGCAGTTGCAATTCTTGGCGCAACTTCGATACTTCTGTTGATAAGGCTTGGATTGTGGAGTTTTCAGTTTGGCTCACAGTTTTTTAATGCTCCAATACAATAATAAATATATATATGCTCCTATATGTATAACTGTGATTGTATTGCTTTTGGTAAATTTTTTACTGAAATTACTGTGAATTTAACACCTACAAGTGAACTTACGTAGAAACTAAAAGACAAAAACAGTTCTTATATCTCAGTTATCTCAGTTAAGAGCTTTCTTTGGTTTAAATCTATTGATGAGATTTAGGAGGCTTTTTGACAACTTCTTACTAAGGTCACAATATATGCCTATATTTATCTACATCTCATTAGTTGGAAGTACATACTCCTATGTATAGGATTTTAAATCTAGTTTTGGATTTGGAGAAAAAGGTAAGATTTCAAGGTGTAATATTCCCCTGAACCTTTCCCTTTTTCCGATTAACTTAACAGTCTGATTTCCACAGGAATCATTGATTGACCGATAACTGACAACTGATAAGTGTTTGTGTTTACTTGGTTAATAGTTTAATCTGTGGTTTCTGGTTCTTCAGCAACTGCTGCTGTTTCAAGTTCTTGCTTAATAGTCAAGTAGCGAATTACTTCTTCACTCAATCGCATAGAACGTTCCATTGCCGAAATAATTGTTCCAGGACCTCGATAATTCATTTGCACGTAAATACCATCACGATGACGATCTATTTCGTAAGCTAAACGACGTTTACCGCGATTTTGAACCTCAATATCTTCGGCACCTTGTTCCCGGATAAAGGTTTCGTATTTATTAATTGCTTGCGTTGCCTGTTCTTCATTAAGATCGGGTCGCAAGATATACATTGTTTCGTAAGCTGTTGCCATAATTGATAACCTCCTTATGGACTATTAGGGCTGCTCATAGGGCAGATTGGATAACCGATCAACATCTAGAGCAACAAGGAACTATAATCTTACCAGCTTTCAATTCTAATCTAATTTATTTGAGTTGATGAATTTTTTCAGGTTTGATGTTTCTAGTAATAAACTAGAACCCAATCCCTTGTGGTGCTAATGTTTTGATATGAAGCAATTGTTTCGTTTAATTTCTTGTTTAATTTTTGTTTAATATTACGGGCAAAGCAAGTTACAGGCAAAGCAAGTCTGTGAGGAAGGGTTGTATTGCTCAAACCTACTATACCAATCTGGCTTAAAGATATAGATTACAAGGACATTTATTCAAGTTATGGCACAACGTTATGTGCGAGTTCAAAATCAGCAAGGACAAATCTATTACGGTTTACTACAATTATCCTTAGAGATTGTAGTTCTAGACGCTCCACCTTGGTTAGATGGGCAACCGACCAATTTGAATCTAGATCCAAATAGCTATCAGATATTAGCTCCGTGTTCTCCATCAAAGATTGTGGCAGTGGGTAAAAATTATGCCGATCATGCTGCGGAAATGGGTACCCAAGTTCCTCCCGAACCTTTAATTTTTCTCAAACCACCAACATCAATCATTGCTTCTGAATCGGAAATTGAGTATCCTCCCCACTCTCAAAGATTAGATTATGAAGGTGAATTAGCATTAATTGTGGGCGATCGCGTTCATAATTGTACCCCCGAAGATGCTCAGGATAAAATCTGGGGCTATACTATAGCCAATGATGTTACGGCAAGAGATTTACAGCAGAAAGACGGTCAATGGACTCGTGCCAAGAGTTTTGATACTTTTTGTCCTTTGGGACCTTGGATTGTTCGAGAATTGAATCCTGGGGCAAGATTGCAAACTTTTTTAAACGACGATTCTCAGCCTATGCAATCAGGCTGTATCGACCAAATGGTATTTCCTCCAGATTTCTTAGTTTCTTATATCAGCAATATTATGACTCTGCTCCCAGGAGATGTGATTTTAACAGGTACTCCTTTAGGAGTCGGTCCAATGCAAATTGGCGATCGCGTTCGAGTGGCGATCGAAGGTATCGGTCGTTTAGAAAATACAGTGGTAAAAAGTAAAATCTGAAAATCTTTGGATGGATAAAACTCGACCTTAATAAAAAAAAAATAACTCGATAACAAGCAGGCAAAGAGAGGACAAATCTTATCTCTAACGAGTTTGAGCATAAGCAGCTTCCGATATCATGGGAATTTCTGCGTAAAGTCCTCTTAATGCTTGAACTATCGAAAATATACTCGCAGCCACTACTGCTAGAAAAATTATGCTGAATAACACTGCGATCGCTAGAGGAGGAGATGCTATCCCTAATGTTAAAAGTCCTGCCATCCGAAGTACTATTATACATAAAGAGGCAAATATTCCGAATAAGAGAGCTTGCATAGTATGGAAGCGAAGAAAGTGTATCAACTTTTCATTTCTCACAACTCCCAAAAATAAACCAAAGAAAACTATAAAATCAAAGGGTACTAGAGGTACCATATTACTGAGAAGACTATAAACATAAATAAAAGGTAATAGCGGCAAATATAAATAGCTTAGAAAAGGTACCAAGGCAAATAAGGGAGCTCCAAGTGCCTGGACTTTCATTAATGGCAATAGATATGGCAAACAGGACACTAAGCGATGCTGCATATCAGTACGTCCGCGCCAAGTCATGCAAAATTCTCCTTGTCTGTAAATAAAATATTAGTCAAAGTTTTTTAGTCGAAGTTCTTGAAACTATATCGGTCTGTCAAACTGGTCTAATTTACTCTATCTTAACTATTTTAAAACCCATGAAACATTCATATTGTTGGGCTTGCTGTTCAGCAATTTTCCGTATAGTGTGACCGCAGCATAGTTTCCCACTTTGCCAACGAGGTTTACCGCTACTATCCGCAAGCAAGCAAGTTTCACATACTCGTCGTGGTTCTAGGATTTGCTCGTTAACTATGATTGCTAGCATCCTACTACCCCTATTCTATATATTATAAGTAAATTTTATACAGCAATTTCTGTTTTCATTTAGACTTATGTAAATGCAATGATAACTATAGTCATGAAAACTGTAGTATTTAAAATATTAGGGGACATCCTGTGATAAATATTACGAACTTATGAACTTATGAACTTATGAATTTTATTTTATAGTCTTATTTTAATTTGGCATTTAAATTTTGAGTAATCGTAGATACATAAATTTATTTATATTAAACATCTGTAGAAAAAAACTGTCCCAGACTTAAATTTAAAATTTGGGACAAGGGTTCTGGGAAGACACATATTTCATTATCTGGAGATGTCTCTTGTCAAAGCCAAAACAACGTAAACACATTTACACATGACAAAATAAAGTAACGGTATAATAAGAACTTTAGCTTATTCCGAATAATGGTCAATTAATTAATTTAGAAAATTTTTCCAAAAAGTAGCTTAGAAAATCGGATAACTATTTACTGTGTAGTCTGTGTAGTCTTAACTATATACTTTTGAATAGGAGATTGTAGGTGATTACTGCATAATGCCCTTAATCCAACATAATCTTCATGTCAATCAAAACTTTAAAGGATTGGTCTTGTGACTTTGACTAACTCAGACTTACTAAAATCATCTGATTCTGTAGTTGCAGAGTTAATGAATCAAGAGTTACAGCGTCAACGCGACCACTTAGAACTGATTGCAAGTGAAAACTTTACCTCTGCTGCTGTTTTAGCTGCTCAAGGTTCTGTTCTTACTAACAAATATGCAGAAGGTCTACCTGGAAAGCGTTATTATGGTGGCTGTGAATTCATAGATAAAATCGAGCAGCTAGCTATCGATCGGGTAAAAGAACTTTTTGGTGCCGAAGCTGCTAACGTTCAACCCCATTCTGGAGCCCAAGCTAATTTTGCAGTATTTCTCGCACTGCTGCAACCAGGAGATAAAATTATGGGAATGGATTTGTCTCATGGCGGACACCTCACCCATGGCTCCCCCGTTAATGTTTCGGGTAAATGGTTTGAGGTTGTACATTACGGTGTAAGTCAGGAAACTGAAGAATTAGACTACGAAGAAATTCGACAGCTGGCGCTTAGGGAGCGTCCCAAGCTGCTGATTTGCGGTTATTCTGCTTATCCAAGAGTTATTGATTTTGCGAAATTTCGTAGCATTGCTGATGAAATCGGCGCTTACTTAATGGCGGATATTGCTCATATTGCTGGTTTAGTTGCTAGTGGTTTGCATCCTAACCCTATTCCTCACTGTCATGTGGTGACAACTACTACTCACAAGACCTTGCGAGGTCCTCGTGGTGGCTTAATTTTAACTAATGACCCAGAGTTAGGTAAAAAATTCAATAAAGCTGTATTTCCTGGTACTCAGGGTGGTCCTCTAGAACACGTAATTGCAGGGAAGGCGGTAGCTTTTGGCGAAGCTCTGAAACCTGAGTTTAAAACTTACTGCCGCATGGTTATTGAGAATGCTCACGCTCTAGCTACTCAGTTGCAAAAACGTGATTTTAAGTTAGTATCCAATGGTACTGACAATCATTTAAATTTAGTAGATTTACGGTGTATTGGTATGACTGGGAAACAAGCCGATGCATTACTGAGTGAAGTGAATATTACTGCAAACAAAAACACCGTACCCTTTGACCCAGAATCACCATTTGTGACTAGTGGTTTGCGTTTGGGTTCTCCTGCAATGACAACTAGAGGGATGGGAGTAGAAGAGTTTACAGAGATAGGAAATGTCATTGCTGATAGATTGTTATCTCCAGACTCACAGGAAGTAGCAAAAGAGTGTAAACAAAGAGTCAAAGCATTGTGCGATCGCTTCCCTCTTTATTCTCATTTAGAAATTCCTGTTCCTGCGACAGTTTAAGTCTAGTACTGGTTTAATGTATTAGCCCATAAAGACGAATCGTGTTACGTCTCTTACTTTTTCCCAAGGTTGTTTTCAACTTTTGGGATTTTTTTATTTAGAGTTGGCTTATGCGATCGCTATAGTAGGTAAACTACCCACACTGACCTTGCGGTACAGTGTGGGCTTTTAGTAGCCCTGAACTGTCTGTACTGAGATTACAATACAAACCGTTCGAGCCTCTGGGCTGGTTTACAAAAACAGCCCCCTTCGGGTTCGCAGTTGCCTGGGTCGGGAAACCCTCCCGCAGCACTGTCT
>JBCCDM010000337.1:0-7334 GCA_039030795.1 Cyanobacteria bacterium P01_A01_bin.84 | reverse complement strand
TAATAATCCCACCTTTAGGAGTCTTTCTTCAGGTAGGTTTTGGCAAGGACTTTTGGATTAATATTTTATTAACTTTACTGGGGTATTTTCCTGGCTTAATTCATGCGGTTTATATTATTGCTAAGAAGTAAAGTGTTGCTGGTTTAAACTAAAGCCGAATAGTAATCTATTTTAGCTAATAGCTTGATAATCTTATAATCAACTTCAAAATTATGAATTATCTTGGAATAGAATTCTTGCTATGGCTAAAGCGGGAAAGGCGGAGAAGAAACTAAGGATTGCTGCGATCCGAAGGCTACGCGGAGCGTAATCGCTTCTGATGATAAGTATTTAGATAACAAACTTGGTCTAATTTCTACAATGGGAAATTGAGGATACAAACCGACAGCAATACCTTTACTTTTACCTGAAATTAAGGTTGTTAAACCTGAAGGATTATCAGATTTAATTGCTAGATAACGTAATTTTCTAATTCCTGGTTGATCATCAGTAACTATCAGAAATTGATTTTTTTCTAAATTTAAATCCTGATCGTGCATTCGCAGTTTTCCGCTAATAATTGTTGAGTTTTGAATTTCATCTCGAACATTAGATGATTGTTGAAAGCGATAAAAGTCTACATCTTTGACATCAAAGTCCTCATAAAACCATTGAGGACTTTCTTTTTCTTGTTTGGCTTTAGTTTCAGCTTGTTTGAGTAAATTAATCCGTATTGTAGTCGGTGATAATAGATTTAACTGTGGTTCTTGAGTTCGTGGCGTATATTTTAATTCAACAGCCTGATAACTATTATTATCACTCTTTATATTTAACTGTGGGATATTAACTTGTTCCACATTAAGAGTATATATTTGTTGAGCAAGAAGTAGTTTTAAATTGCCTAGAGATTTTGAATTATAATCATTAGCAGTATTTTCAGGGAAAAGACAATATTCTGACGGTTGGACAGCAGACTGCAAACAAAAAGAAAGCTGTTGTTCTTGATTGTAAGTTAATTGATTAATTCTAGTTTTAGTATTTATGCTTAAGCCTAAAATAGAAAATTGTTCAGCTTCTGAAGAATTGGTAGGTGTTAAAATTAACCGACTAGTAGCATAGGGAAAATCAATTTTTATTTGCTCTATATTCTGTAATTGTTGATTAACAATCTCATCTTCGCTAGTAAACTTTCCTTTGAGAGTTAAAGATTGAGATTGTTTTCCTCTCAGATCAATACCTCTAATTCCCATTACGTTTTGCAAAAATGGTTTGGCTGATTCACCATTATAAGTAAAGCTCATTTCACTAGCGACTACATGACCTTCAAAAATATAACTACCCTTAAAAACAACCAGTAATAAAAATAAGATAATCCAGATTAAAATTGTTATAACTGCAATAATTAAATCACGCCTGTTAATTCTGGTAATGTAAGACCATAAGTTACGTAAAAAACTGGTTATCATACAAATCTAAAACCAACTAGGATCGTGTTCAAAGGGAAAAGTACGACTTACTCCTTCACTATTTTCTAAATACAGTTCATATCGCCCCGCAGGTTGATTTTGATGATTCCAGATTAGGCTAATATGACCTGATCGAGGATTATTACGAGGATCGCTAAATACTGCTTCACCTTGATAACGAATTTCCAAGACAGGAAAAGTAGTGCTAGTTAAACTTTGAATGACAAATTCATATTGATTAGAACTCTCTTCTAGAATCACAGGATAATAAACTGGTTCCGAATCCTCAACAACAAAAGCTAAAGAACGAAGACTTTCTATAGGAACTTGAACACTACGATGTTGCAGAACTTTTTTAGTATTCAGATCAAAAGTATAATTAGATTGCAGATATTCGGTTTTAAGTTCATCCAAACGATATCTTTTCAAAAATGATTGAATGCTAATTATTGGTTCTTGGTTATTATCACCAGGGACTTGTATCGATAGATTATCAGGATATTCTGTAAGCTTGCTAGTAGCAAAAGAAATGAGATCAGGAAGACTATCCCCAGAAATATTACGATCTAAAATACCTTCACAACGATTGTCATCCCGCAGAATATAAGCAACAGAAAAAGGATTACCTTTCTGGCAAGAATTGGCATTAACTACGCTGGAAAAGAGGCTAAATAATAAAAAACCAACCAAAAATATACGGATTTTCATAATCAAGAAAGATTTAATCAATTAATAATCCCCCATTCTCGTAGCTGGTCAACCACAACATCAATTCGATATGCCAAACCAACACCACCAGTAGCAGGTTGAGTTGCATCAATTCTAGTAGTAGCTTGATTTGAAGAAACGGCAGGATCAAAATTAGTTCTAATCTCCACCATCATGCCGATAACCTTGTTGTCACTGTTGACTAAAGGACTACCAGAATTTCCTTGAGCAAATAGACCACTCATAGAGATTCGAGAATTATTGGGATTGTAAGTAAGAATCTTCCCCCGAGAAGGAATCCAAGAATCTTCGACGTTGAAAGGATGACCAACTATAAGTACATTGGCATCTCGTCGTACCTCTCCGACTCTAAGTTCTAGAGGTTTAATATCATCAGGAACATCTGCTACTTCTAATATGGCTAGATCTAATGTACCCTTTCTCTCAGTACTATTGATAATCGTTGCAGGATATCGCGGTCTTTTATCTTCAGCCAGTAAGCTGAAAAACTCTACTTCAATTTTGTTGCTCAGTATTTCAGTTCTACTATCACTAATTACGTGACGGTTAGTGACAATCCATATTGTATTGTCTTCTTTTTTTACAATCCACCCCGCACCAATTTTTTTTCCATTACCAGATACCTTAGCGGTAATTCTAACAGTGGAACGAAGTATGTTAACCAAAGGTTCATCTTTTTCACCAGGAAGAAATAAGGTATCGTCGATCTCTAATACTGATGGACTAGAAGTTAAAAGTTTTCTAGTTTCTCTCAGGTTATTCCGAGCTATTGTGCTTTGTGGATTTAGATCAACAGCAAGTTGAAAATTTCTAATTGCTTCCTCTAATTTTTCTTGCTGACGTAATATATTCCCTCGATTATTATAAGCAGCAGAGAAATCTTGTTTAATTTGAATGGCTTTGTTATAGTTTTTAATCGCTGCTTTTAAATTTCCTTGTTTAAATAGTGCATTTCCTAGACTAAAGTAAGCTTCAGCAAAATTGGAGTTAGATTGAATAGCTTGTTGGTAATTTTCAATGGCTTCATCTAGTTTGCCTTTGTCATATAGTGCATTCCCCAAATTTCTGTAAGCCATAGAGTTTTTGGAGTCGAATTTTATAGCTTGCTGGTAATTTTCAATAGCTTTTTCTATGTCACCTTGTTGTTTTTGTATATTCCCTAGATTATTGTAGGCAAAAGAATAATCTGGTTTGAGTTGAATAGCTTGCTGGTAATTTTTAATAGCTTTATCTGGTTTACCTTTGTCATATAGTGCATTTCCCAGACTGTAGTAGGCTTCAGCAAAATTAGAGTCAGATTGAATAGCTTGTTGGTAATTTTTAATAGCTTCATCTAGCTTGCCTTGGTCAGATAGTGCATTCCCCAGATTTCTATAAGCAATAGAGTATTCGGAGTTGAATTTAATAGCTTGTCGAAAGTTTTGAATAGCTTTTTCTATGTGACCTTGTTGTTTCTGTATATTCCCTAGATTATTGTAGGCAAAAGAATAATCTGGTTTGAGTTTGATAGCTTGCTGGTAATTTTTAATAGCTTCGTCTAGTTTGCCTTGATTACTTAGTATTAAACCAAGAGAAAAGTATCCATAAGGATAATTTGGATCAAGCTCAATAGATTTTTGATAGTTTTGAATAGCTTCTCTAAATTTTTCTTGTTTGCGGAATATATCTCCTATATCATCATATGCAAGTACGTGTACACTAAATTCGTTATATTCACTATCGGGCAAAACTACAGCTTTTTGGTAGTTTGACAATGCTTCTACAGTTTTACCCTGCTTTTTTAATGCATTCCCTAGACTATAATAAACTGCGGAATTAGAGGGGTTAATTTTGATCGCTATTTCGTAGATTGCGATCGCTTCATCTAATTTTTCTTGCGCATATAATGCAGCTCCCAGAATGTGATACACATGAGTTTCATTGGGAAGGATTTTTGTAACTTGACGGAAAATGCTTTCTGCTTCGGAGAAATCACCTCTCTTTAAAGCAGATCTTCCTTGTTCGTAAAGTTGGTTTACATCCTGAGATAATAAATGCTCAGGAGTAATGGTCAATAAGCAGGCTACAGCAAAAGCCAGAGAGAGCTTAGTTATGATTCGTTTTCTTAATGCCATTCATCTTCTACTTAAAATTATTGCCTAACCACTATTTAAGTAATATCACTGAATGCTCTGTATTGCTTTCTTTTTTGACTAAAAATTAATGAATGAGTTAATTAATAACTCCCCATTCTCGTAGCTGGTCAACCACAAAATCAATTTGATATGCCAAACCAACACCACCAGTAGCAGGTGAATTGGCATCGATATTATTGAGAGTGGCTTGATTAGGGTCGATGGCAATATCACCATTTGTTCTCAAACTGACCATCATCCCTATAACCTGATTGTTGCTATCAATTACTGGTCCTCCAGAATTTCCCTGGGCTACATTAGCATCGATAGACATGATGGGATTATCAGGATTAAAGTTAATTACTCCTCCAGATGAAACACTCCAAGGATCTATGATCGTGTGAGGATGACCAATGATTAAGGTATCCGCATTTCTTGGCACTCTACCAGAACCCATAGCTAAAGCTTGAATATCGTAGGGAATACCTGTGACTTCCAATACTGCTAAATCTAGGGAATCATTGCTTTCGGTACTATTAATGATGGTCGCATCGTAACGGGGTCTTTCTGCATCAGAAAGTTCGCTAAAAAACTCCACTTCAATTTTCTTACTGGGTATTTTAGTTTTGCGATCATTGATGACATGGCGGTTAGTGACAATCCAGACTGTATCAGCTTCTTTTTTAACTACCCATCCTGCACCAATAGAAATACCTTCAGCAGAGACTTTGGAAGTGATTCTGGCAGTAGATCGCATAGTATTAACTAAAGGTTCCTCTGCCAAACTGGGTAAAAATTTAGTATCGTCAATATCTGGCGATGTTGGATTAAGTTTTATTGCTAATAATCTTTCCGCTTCTCGCAGGTTATTTTTAGCACCTACAAATTTAGGATCGACTTCAAGTGAAAGTTGGTAGTTTCTAATCGCTTCTTCCAAATTGTCTTGTTGTTCCAATGCAAGTCCCAGATTGTTGTAAGCATCAGCATGGGTACTAGTGAGTGAGGCTTCTTGATCTTGATTAGGTAAGCTTAAAGCTTGCTGATAATTAGTGATCGCTTCTTCTAGTTTGCCTTGATCATATTTTGCATTTCCTATATTGATGTATGGATGAGCTAAATTAGGGTTGAGTTTGATTGCTCTTTGATAACTAGCGACTGCTTCGTCTAACTTTCCTTGTTTAGATAGCAAACTTCCCAGATTATTGTAAGGATCAGCATAATTAGGGTCAAGTTGAATCGCTTTTTGATATTGGGTGATCGCTTCGTCTAACTTTCCTTGTTTAGATAGCGCATTTCCCAAATTATTGTAAGCCACAACATGAGCGCTAGATGGGTTAGTTTCATTTTGATGATCAGGCAAGCTTAAAGCCTTCTGGTAATTATAAATTGCTGCTTCTATTTTTCCTCGCTTAGATAGCGCATTTCCCAAATTTAAGAAATTACCAGCAAGATTAGGGTCTATTTCAATGGCTTTCTGATGTGAAGTTATCGCTTCGTCTAATTTTCCTTGGTCAGATAGCGCATTTCCAAGCTCAATATAAGCATCGACATAATTAGGGTCAAGTTGAATTGCTTGCTGATAATTGGCGATTGCTGCATCTAGTTTTCCTTGGTCAGATAGCGCAATTCCCAGACTATAGTAAGAACCAGCACGATTAGGGTCAAGTTGAATCGCTTGCTGGTAATTTATGACCGCTTCGTCGAATTTTCCTTGGTTCCATAATGCAATTCCCAGATTGCCGTACGCAGGAGCATAATTAGGGTCAAGTCGAATTGCTTGCTGGTAATTTATGACCGCTGCATCCAATTTTCCTTGCTCTCTAAAAACATTTCCTAGATTGTAATAAGCAAGAACATGATTGGGGTTAAGCCGAATTACTTGCTGGTAATTTGAGACCGCTTCTTCTAGTCTGCCTTGGACATATAGCGCGTTTCCCAAATTGTTGTAAGCTAATACAGCATAAGGGTTGAGTTGAATCGCTTGTTGATGGTTGGCGATCGCTTCGTCTAATTTTCCTTGTTGTTGTAACACAAATCCTAGATCGTTGTAAGCATTAGCATCATAAGGATAAATACTTATAATTCTACGAAAAATACTTTCTGCTAATAAGAAATCACCTTTCCTTACAGCATCTACTCCTTGCTGGTAAAGTAAATTTACATTTTGTGGCAATGCTGGCTGAGAAGTAATGGTCAACAGGCAGGCTACGGTAAAAGCTAGAACAAACTTATTTATGGTTCGGTTTCTTGGCATTGATTCTCAATTTTGATGATGCCTGGTTAACCTTAGTATTAAATTGATATGCTTAATTTGATGCATAGCATAGAGTCCACAGATGAACGCAGATGAAATTAGTGTTTGTTGCCTTATTGTAATATTTTCAGTGGATTGAGAATCTACAACAACATTAAGCTGATCTAAAAGTTTTTGGCTTTTTGCTCAATTATCTAAAACGACATCATATTCGCAAAAGCTACGGTTGATATCTGCAAAATTTACTTGGCAACCAAGCTCTATTTTAGGATTGTGATATAATTATTTACAAAACAAGGGCAAACAGCTACAATCATTGCCCTGAAAAGATTATAAAGATATAAATTTAAAAAGCGATCGCTGAAAAAACGACAATTTTCTTGACAAGCGATCACTATTTCTGATTAAATAAAAAAACACGCTTCATAATGAAAATATAAGCACCTGTTGATAAGTGTTACTACTCCCATTATGAAAATAATTTTAGCAAACTAGCGATCGCTGAGTCAACATCTTAATTTAATAATTTTAGCACTACAAGGATACTAAATTTAAGATATTTTAAATTACTCTTTCAATAACCAAAAACCTGCAAAAGCCTCAGAATCAGGATCTGACTGCACAGCCAAAAAGTGAACTCCATTAGCCTTCTGTTTAGCCGCTTCAAAATCCTCTGCTTGCTTCACAACTTCCTTATTAGTTAAATTAATCAACGTCCAGCTATCACTCAAACCAGTCTCCAAACGCAATTGTGGTCTTGCTTTGTTTTCTAACTGAAGATAGCCCATTTCC
>JBCCDM010000336.1:0-7345 GCA_039030795.1 Cyanobacteria bacterium P01_A01_bin.84 | reverse complement strand
TCAGCATCCGCATTAACGATAGATTTTGAGACAACACTCATTAACGGATTCCTCCAAGATGAATAAAACCAAGTTTACTTAAAACTGGTGCTTATTTTATAAACTCACCGAGTTTTCTGCTGCTTCGGACTTTAAGTCCGCGACAATCTTTTTTAGGGATTGGCGTTAGCGATCGCTTTCACACTCTGCTCATTACAAGCCTATACAACTTTTACCATTGACTAAACCATAAGGCTATATTGTCGGTAAGTATTTATAGCAATCTATATGAACAAAGTAAGAAGAAGTCACATTGTTTATTAACTTTGCTTCCTCAGCAAATATTTTCGGGCATTGTGATGAGTAAATATGACTGTTCTTAACAGTTTGTAACATTTTCTTTCAGTTTTACTGTCATATTGACCATATAACGCCGGTCATCTTTAGCACCGCTCTGACACGGTAGCGTATGGATGATGCTGATGAAGAAACATTGCAAACAAAGGATAAGACAAGTTTTATGGACTCGCTGACTTTTAAGCTCCACAAGTTAAACTTCACAAGTCAAATTTCACAAGTTTTAATGCCCGCAATCAAGCTCTATTTTATGACTTATATTACTTTACACTGACATAACACTTTGTTGTATTTAATCACAATAAAATTTTCAATTTTTAATTAATTATTAAAAAATTAATTAAAAAATTATTTTTTTGCTAAATATACACAAAATATTCAGAAGAAAAAATATTTTCTCCTGTCATGTAAAGTTTCATCTTTGTCAATTTTTTTTGAGATTTCGGCTTGTTAATTTTAAGTTTTAAGGTTCAAAATTCTACAAATAATTGGCATTTACAATTTTATGATATTTGGCAATTAGGGGGCATCCCAATTTTGAATAAATATTTTAACCCTAAAGTCTCCGAAGCTAGAACCTTAGATTTTTAATCTATGGGCTTTTGTAAAATTGGGATGCTTTCGACAATTATCATCTCATTAGTCATCAAAAGCTAATTAGCTATTAATAAATTATTAATAAATAATGACTAAAAGCTCATAACTGAATACCAAAAATTAATAACTAATCTCTGGAAAAAATCTTTGAGAATTATCCAGAGATTAGTCCACCTAAGCCATACTAAAATTCAAGTTTGCCACAAGAATAATCAAAGAATAATTAATAATTATTCTGCATCAGTAGTACTTACACGACCGATGTAATTTCCATCTTGCTTATCTTGGGCAGCCATATTTGCGATCGCCATTCCAGTCATAGGCATTTTTGCTACATCCATACGAGACTGAACCGGCTCAAAGCTTGGTACAACAACATCATCATTTTGCTTCGTTAGCTGGTTGTATAGTTTTTGAGTGTTGGGGAAGTTCGCAGCAGGTAGCGTGGGGAAACGACGATAAGGTACAGTATCTTCACCAAAGACATCATTGTACTCCACACTATTTAGCATCGTGTTAATGAAAGCACGAATACCTTGTGTAGCCAAAATTTGATTATACTTGCGAATTTCAGCTTGGTCTACAGGAGCGCGTCCTAAGAAATGCTTAGTTCCTAATTCAATTACCTTTGTATTCGGGTAAGGAGTATAAAACTCTTTTAAGTAAAGATTAGAGTTTCCTAAGCCTTCAATAAACTCTTTAACGCTTATTTCGCCGTTACCTAATCTACTTTCAAGAACTTTGAATTCCTTAGCAGTAAGCACATAAGGATCCACATCACGTTCAAAGATTTGCCGATAAGCAGCACGAATTAAATTTTGTACTGCAACTTTATCCCCTAGACCTGCAATCAACTTAAAGACTCTTGTCTCTTGACGTTGTTTTGGTACACCTTGGTTAATGCGGAATTGAATATCGGGTTCCCCTCTTTTCTCTTCCACTGCACCAAGCTCGACAAAGCGTGGTGTAACTTCTTTCTGAACGCTGGGAGTAATATCCTGACGGATACTTCCTACACGTAATTTTCTTTGAGCGACACCAGCAGCAGTTAAATATCTTTCGTATGGTACAGTGTCTTCACCAAATGCTTCAGCATATTCTTGGCTGCTAATAATTTCGTCAATTAAGGCATAAAAACCTTTCTTCGCACAAATATCGAAGTATTTGTTGGTTTCTTGACGACCATAGGTAGGACGACCCAATAAACGACGATGGATGTACTCTACAGCCTTCATCACATACATTGAAGACCAATACATTTTCCGGAAGACATCCGACTTGGCTAAAGTGCGAATAAATTCCTTGACGGAAATGTCGCCATTTTCTAGCTTGATTTCTGCAACTTTTTGTCTCTGACCTTCATAAACCTCTCGTCCAAAGACTTGCAGATAAGCACCTTTAATTACTGCTTGAGTGGAAACTTCACTCATTTTGATACTTCTTGCAGAAGATGCACGACTTGAAGCAGTACCAGGTAGTTGGTCTAAACGAAATACCTTAGCTCCTAGAGAACCAGGAAACTCACCTCTAGCTTTAGGATTACTATTTTGGTTTTTAGTAGGTGCTCCTTGGTGAATTAACAGACGCTTAGTATCTTTACCAAAGAATGCTGGACGACTGCTAGGATTACGAGTTTCTTTAGGGAAAATCGCACCAAACTGAATTTCTAATGGGTCGTTACCCGAACCATAAGGATGTTGGTCTGGTAAAGGCTGCTCATAAGCAGCAAAAGTAGTGATAAACTGTGGCACCTTCCGAAAAGGAGCGCTGTAGTTTAATAAATCTTGCTGAGGACCCCAGTTACGGCATTCTTGTGCTTCTTGACCCAAACCCCGTAGATAAGGTACTGTCTCTTCTCCGAAATAATCAGAATATTCCTGAGAATCAACTAAAGCATCAACTAAACCTGCGAGACCACCTTGGGAAACAATACTAAAGTATTTTTGAACTTCTTCTCTAGAACTAGGACCGCGACCAAGGATGTGACGGAAAGCTAATTCTAAAGCGCGACTATTAATAAAGGGTTCATAAAATTGCTTGCGATAAAGGGGAGATTTAGTCAAACGACGCACAAACTCCTTCATTGAGATATCGCCATTTTTAACCTGGGATTCTAGGTAAGAAATGGACTGACTGTAAGCACGAGTAATATCGCGCTCAAAAACTTGTCTATATGTTGCTTTAACCACTTCATTTTTCTCTAAAGTGGATAGTCCTGGTTTCATGACAAACTTAGGACGACGCTCGGCAGCATTAAAGTAAATTTGAGGTAATTCTAATCCTTGTAAATCGCTAGAATTACGCTGACGTTGCTTACTAGAAGGAGTTGGTGCTTTGAATTCTGAAATCAAAACATCCATGTACTCAGATACAATTTCTGCTGCTTCTTTATCCTGACGGAAGTAAGAAACAGAAGCTGTTTTGATTTCTTGCAAAGCTACTAGAGTTGCATCAGTTGAACAAGCTCTCTCAATGATTTCTCGCAATCCACGAGTATTCACAGATATAATACTTGGATCCCCAGCTACAATCGCATAAGTTCCATAACGTAAAAACCAAGATAAGTCCCGCAGGCTTTTTGCCATATTGCTAGGACCATAACTGGTGACGTTAATTGGTCGGAACCCTGGAGGTGTGGGACCACCTGCTGGTGAATTAAAAATAGACCGCAAATTTTCTAAGAAACCACCACGACTTTCTACGTAGGTGACAGTCCCTAATTCCATGTTGCGTCTAACATCTGTACTATTCTCCGCCGCTGCAACCATTGCGAGTTCTGGTTCCTCTTCAGAGGGTTTCTCCAAGAATGACATCGGCGAACCACCGACAAAAATCCGGTTAGCAGCACGAGAGACAATAATTTCAGAATTATCTGTGAGGATTTTAGCAATTTCTAAACGTTTATTACCAGATGCAAAGTAACTTGCTAATTCTTTCAGTTCTCCACCAGCTAAGAAGCGGTCTTGCTGTTCTGCTTGAGTAATAGTTGCCAAAGCCACAGTTTGATATAGTTGCGGGCGTGCAACAGAGCTTCCACCACTTGCCTTAAGACTCATTAGATTTATAAAACTCCCGTTATATTATTTCCTGTTTTGAGTCCGGCTTGACTTTGGGTGAGATACATCACTGTGGTCATCCCTCCCGTATCGCCTTCCAGACTTGCCAAAAAAATAACCCAGTAGCTTTTAGATTAAAACGTTTTGAGAGTTATCAGTGTATTTATTAAGAAGTGTGTCAAAAATCAATTTTATAATCAGTTATTCAGCAAATTTTGCATACCATCTTTGATACTTTATGTCCATATTTTGAGGATCTAATTTTACAAAAGTTAACTTGTAATTAATTTACAAATGAATTCATGAAAAATACATATTGCAAATGCTGTGTTTCTTCTAAACCTTCTGGTGTATGTGGTTTCTGGGGTTTTCTGGGAATATCTGAAGACATCTAAATTGTGGCATAGACAAAATTGATATTTTTTTCTGTTTACTGTAAAGCTATTTAGATTTTTGCTTTGTATATCATGTAAAAACTAAAAATTATGGATATGAGTTACAGATATGCAGCAAGTACGCAAAATCAGATTAGGATTAGGTTCGCGGCAAATTTTCAAGATACTTTGTTTATTAATTGGTTTAAGCGCGATCGCTACTTTATCTGCTTGTGACAATCCAAGGGATGTAGCTACTACAGATCAGGAAAATATTGTTGCTGATGTGAACAATCAAAATACTGCTCCTTCTAATCAGGGATTAGCAAAAGAGTTACAAGGAAAACCGGTATTAGTAGATGTTTACGCGACTTGGTGTACAGCGTGTAAAAATATTAAACCTACTCTTGATGCTGTTAAAAAGCAGTATTCCAAAACAGCTAATTTTATTGTGTTGGATGTAACCGACAAGAAAACTACTGAAGCTTCACTAAATAAGGCTAAAAAATTAGGTCTTGAAAGTTTTTTCAATGCTAATAAATCAAATACAGCAACTGTAGGAATTATTAATCCTAATACTGGTAAAGTTGTAGAATTACTTCAGAATAATTCAAATAAAAAAGATTATATTGCTGCATTAGATACTGCTCTTAAGGAGATCGACAATAATTAATAATTAAATATGGGTGATGGGTAATTAGGAATGGGTTGATAGTGTGAATGGTTGATAATAATACTAATTCTGGGCAGAGGTTGGATTAAATCGCTCTCAATCTAAAAGGCTAGACTATAGTTACAAAGTCCACTTCCGTGGGCTAAACCTATCCTTGTAAAGAAATGGTATGAGTGCTACAAGAGTATAGGTGAACAACCAGAAAATATTAACAATTCAACCATCAACTATCAACCCTCTACATTTGGGCTTTCCCAATTCTGTCTTCTTTTGACCTTTACCATTATCATTATTTAAGATAATATTCGGGCTTGTGTATCCCCCTGTAATTTCCTAGTAATGAATGATTCTGCTATTCCTTCACAAGCTGATACTGAGAACTTAAATTTAAAAACCAAACTCACCTATGGGGTAGGAGAGTTAGCAGGGGCTATACCGAATAATATTTTAGTTTTCTTTTTGCTCTTATTTTTAACTAAAGTAGCGGGTATAAACCCTGGTTTAGCTGGTGGTATCATTTTAGTTGGTAAAGCATGGGATGCTGTTAATGACCCTATTATTGGCTGGTTAAGCGATCGCACTCGTTCTCGGTTGGGTAGACGTTATCCCTGGATGCTTTACGGTGCAATTCCTTTAGCGATATGTTTTTTCTTATTATGGATAGTTCCCCCTACTAGAAATCAATGGGTGTTGTTTGCCTATTACAGTTTTGTTTCGGTTTTATATTATGCAGCGATTAGCTCTGTTTTAGTTCCTTTCTCTACACTTGCTGCGGAATTAACTCAAAGTTACGATCAACGTACTAATCTGATTAGTTTTAAATCATCTTTTGCCATTGGTGGTAGTATTTTATCTTTGGTAATGGCTCAAGTTATTCAGCAAATTTTTGCTGCTCCTCAAAGTTATTTAGTCTTAGGTGCAACGGCTGGATTATTAGCTGCTTTATCAGTTTATGTATGCTTTTGGGGAACTTATCAACGTTATCAAGTTATTCAAACACAACGTAATAAGATAGATTCTTATGCTGGACAACCAATTTTACAACAAATAAAAATCGCTTTAAGTAATAAACCGTTTCTCTATGTGATAGGTATTTATCTTTGTTCTTGGTTAGGGGTACAGGTGACAGCTGCTATTTTGCCTTACTTTGTGATTGACTGGATGAAACTACCCAAATCTCATTTTACCCAAATGGCGATCGCTGTCCAAGGAACGGCTTTGGTAATGATGTTCTTTTGGAGTTTTCTTGGTCAACGTTTTGGGAAGAAGGCTATATATTGCATGGGTATACCGATGACTATCTTCGCCGAAGCTGGTTTATTTTTCCTACAACCGGGACAAGTAACTTTTATGTATGTATTGGCTGTAATGGCAGGGATTGGTATATCTACGGCTTATCTTGTGCCCTGGTCAATGTTACCTGATGTGGTAGATTTGGACGAGTTAAATACGGGACAGCGTCGAGAAGGGATATTTTACGGTTTTGTAGTACAAATGCAGAAATTCGGCGTTGCAGGGGCGGTGTTTTTAGTTGGTAAAATTTTAGATTGGGCAGGATTTATATCTACGGATGCTACTCAGGAAACTGCATTACAACCAGATTCGGCATTATGGGCTATACGTCTAATTATTGGTCCTATGCCGACTGTAATTTTAATTATTGGTTTGATATTAGCTTATTTTTATCCTATTACCCGTTCTAAACATGAAGAGATTGTTTTACAGCTTAATGAAAGAAGAAATTCATCAGAAGTTGGGTAATTGGTAATTGGTAATTGGTAATTGGTAATTGGTAATTGGTAATTAATCTATTTCACGGATGTCTTACTTTTTTTCATCAATGAATGAGAACAGCGCCCGAATAATTGCGAACTGGCGTTATAGTGCATTATTAGAATTTTATAATCATAATTTATCTGCAATTGAGGAAACTATACAAGAATTTATCAATCCTGAAAATGCTTACTACAGTATTTTAAATAATCACGAGCAGCTTGTCGCTTATTGTTGCTTTGGTGCAGATGCAAGGGTACAAGGTGGTAATTATCATACTAAAGCTTTGGATATTGGGTTTGGTATTCGTCCAAATCTAAGCAGACGAGGAATTACTTTTCGCATAATTAATGCTGTATTTAATTTCGCTCAAAGTAATTTTTCAACAACTTTGTTTCGGGTTACGGTGGCTGAGTTTAATCAACAAGCATTAAGAATATGTGAAAAAGCTGGATTTGGATTAACTCATAAATTTAGAAGAGAGCAAGATGGTATATATTTTTTGGTATTAACTTTAAAAGTATAAATCTAAAAAT
>JBCCDM010000335.1:0-7347 GCA_039030795.1 Cyanobacteria bacterium P01_A01_bin.84 | reverse complement strand
TGCTACAAGCTTCACACAATACCTGTATTAGAAATTACTCGCGCCAGAGAAAAAGTATTGTTCAATACAGAAAATATTTGCTAAATTCACTTACGTAGTAATTATAGAGTTATTTAAAGTTAAAGATTAAAAGTCCGTAAACACGTGATTTTATAGGTAATTTTATGCGAAATTAAAAATAATGATTAAGCTCAATTTTATGGATTCTTTATTTATCAATTCCTTACTTAAAGATTTGAAAAATCCTGATGAAACTATTCGGGATAATGCTACGAGAAAACTCTGGCGTGTCTGGTTCAAGCAGAAAGGAGTTTATGGTTTAGGAATGATAGAACGTTCTCAAAAATTATTAGACTCAGGACAAATTGACGCAGCTAAAGAAATTTTAGTAGAGCTAATTCGCAAGCAACCAGACTTTGCAGAAGCTTGGAATCGTCGTGCATTTCTTTACTACTCCATCGGAGATTATCATAATTCTCTAGCTGATTGTCAGATGGCTATTCGGCTGAATTCAGTACACTTTGGTGCTTTACACGGCATGGGTTTATGTTATGCAGCTATTGGTAACTACTCAAAGGCTATCAAAGCTTTCCAACGTGCTTTAGAAATACAGCCTTATTCTTTAGTCAATCAAAAACTGATTTTAGAGTGTAATTTTAGACTAAGTAAGTAGTTTGAAATAATGAAGTCAGTATTCACGATAAATAATAGACTATGCCAGATTTGTCAGAGGAGTAAAATTGTTAAATGACGACTTTTGTAAAAAAACTTTTGTAAAGACCTAGTAATATCAATAACATAGCTACAAGAAAGTCCCAAGCAAATTTTTTATCCCTTTTTTATCCCTTTTTTATTCCCAAGTATATCAAACCCAATATCCTTTACCTAAATCCTTTTACCATCCTTCTTTCCCCTACCTACAAATTGGAGAAGGAAGATAAGATATAGGATAGATACTTAAGGTGTATCAAATATATTAAAAAATTAAGATAAAATAATGAATGAATCGTAAATATATACTTACACTTACATTTACACTTAAGACTAGAAACTTTTATAAACTCAGGAAGTAACTTCAATGACACAAACACCCATGGAGTCATTTGATTTAAATGCTCTGATTCAGTCTCTAGATGGGATTGAAGTTATTACTGATGGGAGCCAAATCGCGAAATTATCTCAGGATTATTATACTTTCAGCCCAATTTTAACCAAGAAGCTTCAAGGGAAAGTGGGAGATATTGCTGTACGTCCCACAAATGAAGAAGAAGTAGTAAAAATAGCAGCAGTCTGTGCTAAATACCGAGTTCCAGTAACTATAAGAGGAGCGGGAACAGGTAATTATGGTCAGTGCGTTCCCTTGTGTGGAGGAGTAATTATAGATATGACGAAGATGCAGGAAGTCCTCTGGGTCAAACCTGGACTTGCTAGAGTGCAAGCAGGGGTAAAGTTAGCATCTCTCGATAAGAAAGCTAGAGAAATAGGTTGGGAAATGCGGATGAGTCCTTCCACTTACCGGACTGCTACGATTGGTGGGTTTGTGGCTGGGGGTAGTGGTGGTCTTGGTTCTGTAGAATATGGTTTATTAGCGGATAGGGGCAATCTGCTAGCTTTAAAAATAGTTACCATGGAAGAAGAACCACGGATGATTGAATTACGCGGTGACGAAGTACATTCATGCAATCATGCTTGGGGTATTAATGGTATTATTACTGAAATAGAAATCCCGTTAGCAGCAGCTTACCCCTGGAAAGAAGCTATTGTCACCTTTCCTAAATTTATGGAGGCAATGAAGTTTGGTCAAGCTTTAGCTTTGTCTGATGGTCTAATAAAAAAGGAAATAGGTATCTTTGCATCTCCCATTCCCCAATACTTTACCGCTTTGGGGGAATATATTCCGAAGTCATCCCATGCTGCTTTATTAATAGTTGCTGAACCGAGCTTAGAATTATTATTAGGTTTAGTAAAAGAGTATAACGGTGAGATAACCTATCAAAAGTCAGCCCAGGAAACCCATAAAGGTTTACCTTTAGCAGAATATACCTGGAATCATACTACTTTACACGCCCGTGGAGCAGATAATTCTATTACCTATTTACAAAGCGTGTTTCCGAACGATGACCTACAAACTATCGAGCATATGTATCATCACTTCGGAGATGAAGTAATGATGCATATAGAATTTATTCGTACCAAGGGTGCATTAGCAACTCCAGGTTTACAACTAGTGCGCTATACCACCGAAGAACGTCTGAATGAAATTATTCGCTATCACGAAGAACATGGGGTTTTTATTGCCAATCCTCACTCTTATTTTATAGAGGAAGGTTGGAAGAGAGCAATTGACCCCCAGCATTTAGAATTTAAGCGGAAAGTAGATCCCTACTCATTGATGAATCCGGGGAAGAGTAAGAGTTATTTGTGATGGGCTGATTTTTTTGTATTTCTAATGAAAAACCTATTAATTCTTGGTGGAACTGGTGAAGCGTCTAAGTTAGCAATCGCAGCTGCAACTATTCCTGATTTAGATGTACAACTTTCTGTTGCTGGGTGTACGAGTGGTGCTGGAAATAAACCTGGTGTTACTAGGGTTGGTGGTTTTGGGGGAGTCTCTGGATTAATTGACTATTTACGCGATCGCTATATCGATTTGCTGGTTGATGCAACTCATCCTTTTGCTGCACAAATTTCTCATCATGGATATCTTGCAGCGAGGGAGTTAGATATACCTAGATTAATGTTGGTTAGACCCTCATGGAAAGAGTTACAAAAAGATAATTGGCTAGAAGTTGGGAATATTCAAGCAGCTGTGGATATTTTATCTGGGAATATTTTATCTGGAGAGTCTCAACGAGTTTTTCTAACTGTCGGTAAAAAACAATTATCTAAGTTTTCTGAATTACAATCTAAATTGCAAAATATTTGGTTTTTAATCAGGTTAGTTGAGCCTCTGGAAAATAATTATACAATTCCTCTAGGAAGAATTATTTTTGGTAAAGGTCCTTTTAGTTATGAAGACGAATTAGACTTATTAAGTCACTATCATATAGATACCATTGTTAGTAAAAATAGTGGTGGTCATGCAACCTACAGTAAAATTGCTGCTGCACGAGAGTTAGGAATAAAAGTCATAATGATTGACCGTCCTTCTCTTCCTATAGGCAAGAAAGTAAATACCATAGAGGAAGTTATACAATGGTTAAGGAAAGGTGAAGGGTGAAGGATTAATTTTTATGTTCTTTGAGATGACATTAACTAGTACGCTGAATAGTTTGATTAGGTAATCGCAAAAAATAAGTATTACTATCGTTTTGTTCACCCTTTTGTAAAGTACCCCTCGATGATAATCTAACCACCACATCAACTTTAATACCAGGTTCCCATTTTGGTCCTCCCCTAGCAACTATTTCTACTACCCCCGGAGAAAATCTTGGTTCGTCACTAAACATCGTTTCCCAAACTTCATCTTGATTCTTTTTGATTACCCAAAGCTTATCTGGTAAAAGATTTGATGGTATGGGATTTTCATCTTGTGCTATCAGCTTGATATTTGCCATCATACCTTTACCACCAGAAGGGCTGATGGGCATAAAATCGCGCCAAATGTAGCTTTCTATGGTATATGTTCGTCCAGCAATGATGACTTGTATCGGAATTTGCTCTAAGTCTCTCACAGGTGCAGAAGCTTGATTTTGTGACCGACATGAAGATAATTTTTTAACTGCATTATAAGCCCAATGGTTTTTAGAAACATCAGGAAATCTCATCCCATCTGCACAATAACTACTATCTTGGGTACTAATTTTAGTAATAGTTGGAAAGATTTCCCCAGAAGAAGCGATAACCCCCTTAGGGTTGCGTGAAACGATAACCCCCTTAGGGGGGTTGCGTGAAACGATCGCACCATGGTTTAGGCGATCGGCAATAACTTTTCCAGGGATTGGTAAAGCCATTATCCCATAACTCATTGGTTCTGCCATTATTGGTGTTACAAACCATAATGAAGAAGTTAAGGCAGAAAAAAATAGTACCTGCTTTATCATTTTGATAAGCCTGTAAAAAAGCATCATGAAACACCAAATGATTAAGACTCTTGTTTGATCCTTAATGTTCCAATCCAAGAAATAATGTAGAAATCTTCAGCTTTACATCTCTTTCAGAAAAATTCAAGCAATTATTTATCTTCATTTTTAGCTATTTTATCTAATAGTTTGAGAACATTTTTCTCTATTAATTCTAAAGCTATTTCAGGCTCTGTTCGATCGATATCATGGACTAACCAATAAGTAATGCTATTTGCATGATTGGGAAAACGCTCCTCCATTAGGGGGAAATGTTCCGACTCATCCAAAGCGATCGCTATATCAAAATTAGAAAAATCTTCTTCTTCAACTGATTGGGGGTAACGTTCTTGTGGTGTCACAGTTGTAATTCCTCTCTTTGCAAGTGCTTCCTTGGCATAGATAGATATTGCTCCAACATTATTAACCCCCCTTTCCAAGGCTAAACCTTTGGAATAAGATTGCCAATTTAGTCCCCGTTGAGTAGCTAACCAATTAAAAAGGTGTTCCGCAAAACGACTGCGATAGTAATTACCTGTACAAAGGAATATAATTTTTTTCAATTGTTCTTAGTTTACACTTAATTTTATCTAGTTTAATTGTAATATAAGTAACAGCATTTTTTTTTTGTAATTAGTATTGAAATTAATAGATATTTAACCATATTAGACAATACGTATGTATAGCAATAAATAAGTCGATTGGGAACTATAAAATTTACTAGAGTGTACTACTATCCTCTTGTATAAAAGCTAACTATAAAAATAAACGTTACATATATCCGGAAACAATTATTCCAAGGTTGTAGTCATTGTTAGAGTTACGAATTATAACTAACTTTCTATACCTAAACAAGGGAAACTATAGTCCCATGCCATATTATTTCAAACCCAGTCATTTTGACTGGGTTTTGGCGTTTTAACTATCCTTAGATATAAAATCTTGATTGCTTTACTAAAAGAGACTTAAACTTATGTTAATTAAATTACTCGATTGAAGAATTAACAAAGTAAATTTATGAGCAATTCTAGTGCATCAACTGAAGATTTAGTACTAGTAGTGGGTGCTACTGGTGGTGTGGGTCAATTAACGGTAAATAAGCTCTTAAATAAAGGTTTTAAGGTAAGGGTATTAACTCGTAGTGCGGATAAAGCTACAAGTATGTTTTCTGGACGTGTGGAAGTTGTGTTTGGAGATATACGTCAACCAGAGACGTTATCCCCAATTATGTCGGGTGTTACTCATATTATTTGCTGCACGGGGACTACTGCTTTTCCTTCTACAAGATGGGAATTTACAAATGATTTGAATCCGTTGGAATGGGTGAGAGTATTTTTTCAAGATGAGAATTTAATCTCACAAGCTAAAAATAGTCCGAATCAGGTTGATGCGAAGGGTGTGAGTAATTTAGTGACAGCAGCACCAAGCAATCTGAAAAGATTCGTTTTTGTATCTTCTTGTGGAGTGAAGCGTAAAGATGAATTTCCTTATTCGCTGTTAAATGCTTTTGGTGTGTTAGATGGGAAGGAGAAAGGAGAAGAGTCTATTATCAGCTCAGGAATACCTTACACCATTATTCGTCCGGGACGCTTAATTGATGGTCCTTATACATCTTATGACCTGAATACTTTAACTCAGGCAACAACAAATGGTAAATTGGGCGTAATTATTGGTACAGGGGATACTTTAACTGGTCAGACTAGTCGAATTGACGTAGCAAATGTTTGTGTAGAGTGTTTGGATAATTCTCACTGCGAAAACAAAGCTTATGAAATAGTTAATCAAGGTCAGCGTCCATCGGTAGTGGATTGGGATGCTTTGTTCGCTGAGATTTAGGGATTGGGTGAGTGGTGATGGGTGATGGGTGATGGGTAATTGGTAATTGGTGTAAACTTTATTGGACTTGTTTGATATCAGTTCTGGGTATTATGTCAAAGCTCTTGCCATGTTTTGACTAAGTTGATGAAATATATATGATCAATCGCTCAAAGCTAGTTAAAAAAATTAGAGAACAAGCGAGAAACCTTCTTGATGTCGTTTGGTTTCGCGTTTTTCTGGCAATTGCGATCGCTTATATTTTGATGTTAACTTTTTCTCAGATAGAGCAGTGGAATCAACAGGTATCTGTTTGTGGGGTACAAGATTCAAGCTGGCATTGCTTTTCTAAACAAGTATTAGCTGTGATTGCCTTAGATAATATAGAAGGTTTTAGTATTTTAGCAGCAGCGACATTATTCTTGTTAGAAAGTAGAGAACGCCGACGTAACAGCATTTATGAAGCATGGCAGGTGATTGATAATGCTGCATCTGCTAATGTATCTACAAGTTTTGCTAGAGTAAAAGCATTACAGGATTTAAACAAGTATGGTGTATCTCTCAAAGGTTTGGATGTACCAGGTGCATATTTAAGTGAAATTTATCTTCCTAATGCCGAGTTGAATTTTGCAGATTTAAGCCGTACTAACATGACTTATGCCAATCTCAAGGAAGCCAATCTCTGCGATGCTCAGTTAGAATCTGCTAATTTAAGTCGTGCTAGCCTCAAAGAAACAAATCTTACTTACGCTAATCTTAACTCCGCCCAGCTAGAGGGAGCAAATTTAACCCGTGCCAATCTTTCCTATGCAGACCTCAGTAGTACAGATATGGGTAATGCTAACTTCAAAAACGCTAGCCTTAGTTATGCCAATTTAAATGGTTCTATGCTTGAAGGAGCATTTATGATTGATGCGGACTTAAGTTACTCCCAACTTGAAGGTACTGATTTAGGTGATGCTCAACTTGAAGGTGCTTCTTTACAACACGCATCTCTTCTTGATGCTAATCTAAATCAAGCCAATATCAAAGATGTTGATTTTACAGGGGTTGTGAATTTAACTCCAGAGCAAGTAAAGTCAGCAAAAAATTGGCGACAAGCTAAATACGATCAAGATTTACAGTGTAAGTTAGGCATCTTATTTTGATAAAGCTTTTTGATCCCAGGACTTACGTAACAAGAATTTGTCCGAAGCGACGGTCACTACGTGTAGGGTTAGCATGAGTCCTATCGGACACGCGGAAACGTTAACGTCTCGGACGGGATTACGTTAGTTTTGTGTAATATCGTTTTCGTTTACATTGGAATTATTTAACATAGAAGTAAAAAAACTCTGCGTCCCTTTGCGTTTTACTCCGCACTCCTGGGCATTAAAAAATATATAATGTCAAGTCCGCTTAATTAGTTACGATATAAGGCTACTGAAATCCGGGTAGTACTAATTATTACTCATTACTCCTTACTCATTAC
>JBCCDM010000334.1:0-7386 GCA_039030795.1 Cyanobacteria bacterium P01_A01_bin.84 | reverse complement strand
TGCCTTTTTTGCAGTATGTAATTAGCCGAACTTATTCTTTACTAACGTCTAGACAACAAAAACTTATTCTTCTCTTTTCTTGGAGTAACCTGTAAGTCTCCACCCTTGAATTTTATTACTTTTTCAGCAAACCCTAAGTATAAAATTAGAGGAATTAAAGCATGAGACATTAATTCAACGAACCTATTATAACTAACTAATTTGGGAAATTCTTTTTGATAATATTTGACTAAATTCTTCTGATAATAGTCCTTGAAATTTCGATAACTAGAGTGATGAAAATAGACTATTATTGTCATTGCTTCGCTGAGACAGAGTTGGCAATTTCGTTGTCTTTATTGTTTTTGGTATGTAATAACTTTCGGTTTAAAAGTATCTTCAAAAATTGAACAAAAATCATCTATGTTACAAAACAATTTTTCCAATTCCATAATCCTTTTCTCGAATTAAAATAGTTCTTTAATTGTGTGAGAGCGGTAATGTCTTGACTTGGATTCATCATATTATTTAATATTTTGTAAAAAAAATTACTAATTGAAGTGAGTAATCAGCAATTTATTATCAATAAACAGAATTCATTGATAATACACAAACTATGACAAGATAATAAAACTCTTGTCAGGAGGCTGTTGTAGCTAATATTTTTACGTCGAATTCAGGTGATATTAACCCTTCCGACATAAAGAGCGATCGCTGTCTGTAACTTCAGGATTAGTTTGCAAATATTCCTTTAACAATTTACATCCCTGGTCTAATAGATTATTTAATTTCAGGTCTTCTAATTGACGTAGAATGATTCCACCTTCGGAGGTACTGCTCGCTAGTATTTGATTATCTTGACTAAATGCAAGATTTGTCAGTTCTTCGTTGTGTCCTTTGAGAGTTATTAATAATTTTCCTTCACGATTCCAGAGTATGACTTTGTCATTGCTGCTGACTGCTAATATTTCCCCATCAGGACTGAAGCTGATACTTTTGAACTCGTTACCAACTGCATCAAAAGTCTTTTGAAATTTTCCTTGGGGACTCCACAGTTTTACGGTACTATCTAAACTAGATGAGGCTAGGGTTTGGCTATCTGGCGACCAAGCGACACTATATACTGGACGTTGATGACCATTTTTACCTGCTAGGGTATGCAATAAGTTACCTTTAGTATCCCAGATAATAACTTTGTTATCATCGCTAGCAGAAGCCAAGTATTTTCCATCGGGACTAAAGCTAACCCAATTTACATCGTCGCTGTGTCCTTTTAAATTAGCTAAAGAGTTACCTTGACGATCCCATAACTTAACAGTTCTATCTTTGCTGGCTGATGCGAGTATATTGCCATCTTTTGACCATGCTACAGCTAAAACTGGACTGTTATGACCTTCTAATGTGTGTAATAATTTACCATTAATATCCCATAATTTCACGGTTTCATCTTCACTAGCTGATGCTAATACTTTAGCATCGGGACTGAAACTGACTTTTAATGCTTTACCTTTGTGACCTTTGAGAATTTGTATTAACTTACCTTGATAATTCAAAATTTTAATAGTTTTATCGTTGCTAGCAGAAGCAATTAATTTTTGGGTCGGTGAGAAACTAATACTATTGATTTCTGCGTCATGAGGTTTAATTTTATTAAGTAAACCGTCTTTCCAACGCCAAACTTTGACTGTGGTATCTAGACTTGCTGATGCTAAAGTGTCACCGTAAGGACTAAAGCCGACGCTCATTACCGAACTATCATGTCCTTTGAGGGTTTCTAAATTTTCACCCTGACGACTCCAAATTTTAATAGTGTTATCAAGACTAGCAGAAGCGATAGTATTACCATCACGACTAAAACTAAGGCTTGTTACTGCATCTCGATGTTCTGGGAGAGTTTTAAGTAACTTTCCTCGAGTGTTCCACAGTTTGATTGTTTTATCAAAACTAGCTGAGGCGATGATATCACTTTTAGGCGACCAAGCTACTCCCAATACTTCAGCTTCGTGTCCGGGTAATGTTGCTAGTAATCTTCCCTTATTGTTCCAAAGTTTAATGGTTTTATCGTTACTACCAGAGGCAATAATATTACCATTTCCAGACCAAGAAACACTTCTGACATCATCTGTATGTCCCCGTAAACTGAAAATCTCTTTCCCTGCAAGATTCCAAACTTTGACAGTTTTATCTGCACTGCCAGAAACAATATACTTACCATCAGGACTAAAGCCCACACTATGAACTATACCTTGATGTCCGGTAATATTTTTGATTAACTTCCCTTCGAGATTCCAAAGTTTTACAGTTTTATCTGCACTCCCGGAAACAATATATTTACCGTCAGGACTAAAGCTAACGCTGTTCACCCAGTTACTATGTCCTGGAATAGTACGTAACAACTTACCATTCTTTCGCCAAACCAGAATATTTCGATCCGTACTTGCAGAAGCAAGTAAAGAACCATTGTAGTTAAAGCTAACACTATTTACAAAAGATGTGTGTCCTTGTAGGCGATTATGTTCTCGTTCTCTCATCCCGTAAATAGCTTGATAAAGGGAAGTTTTTATCCTTTCTCTAGTATTAGGATTGGTAAAAAATGCTCCTTGCAAGTTTCTCCCAGCTTTTAAACCTTCTTTTAAAGCATCAATATCTTTTCCTAAACTGAAAAATGCTTCGCTAGAACGACTTGCGGCTATACTATTATTAATTTGTGCTTGTCTCCATTGATAAACTGTAAAACCAATAGAAATAGTTAAGGCTAAAATGCCGCTAAAGGAAGCAGCCAAAGCAATTTTTAAAAACCCATTTAACCGCGCTTCGTTAGTTCTTTGCTTTTCGGTTTCTTGTAATTCCAATTCTAGCTTTTGTTGTTCTTTTTCTGCTGCCAGTCTTTCTATTTCTACTCGACTGAGCTTTTCCCGTTTACGCAGTTCTTTTAGCTCTTTGAGTAAATCATATCCAGAGGTTGGCTGATTTCCTAATAGTACAATCTGCTGTTTGTTTTGTCTAAGTTGACTATTGAGAGTGGCTATCTCTAATTCTCTTGCTTGTACTTGTTCGCGCAAACTACGTAATTGTTCTTGTAAATCTAATTCTTCATTTTGTAAATACCGAATCAAATCTACCAAATAATCGTGAATTAACTGATATCTTTCTGGAACATCACGAAATAAAACAACTAAACCAGACTGAACTAAAATTTCTAAAACTAATTCTAATTTCTCTTCTTCTTCCAAATCTGCAACTTCTGCTGCTAATTCGGCTCTAGTCTTAAACGGTCTTTGCTTATTTTCATCGGTAAGTAAATATAAAACTAATAAGGCTGCACGGGCATTTTCTGGACCGCAGTCTTCAATTAGTTTTTTAATATATCTTTCAATTAATTTGTTTGGTCTAAATGGTTGATATTTATCTAAAGATGTAATTCTTTCATCTTGTAGCTGCATTCCTACTACTTGTAATTCAATCGGACGTACTTCTCCTAAATCAATAGATAAGTCTTTGATAATTGCTGTAATTAAATCTGTTTCCAAACTAAGTTGAGAACGTTCAGTTAACTTGTGAATGACTTTTTCGGCATCTCTTGTGGGGAAATTTTTTAACTGATAGCGGATATTTTTATCCAAGATATTATTATTGATAGATTCTAATGAGCCTAAATACTTAAAATCTAATAAGTGATGTAGATAATCTTCCCGTAATGAAAATATCACTTTCACGAAAGAAATATTTAGACAGTCACAAATAAACCGATCAAATATCTCCTTTTCTTTGCGATCGCGACTCCCGAAAAAGAACTCTTCAAACTGATCAAAAATTAAAACGGTAATTAAATAGTTGTCAGCATTTTGCTTTAGTTGTTCTAAAATTTCGGAAATGCTGTCAATAACTTCCGGTTCTTCTTCAAATTCCTGATTATCGTCTCTATTATCTGTCCCGATTTGCATCTGCAACAAAGATATTCCTAAAGACTTACCTAAGTCCCGTACCCAGTCTGTATATACTTGCAACACTACCGGTACCGCTAACTGGTCTCCGATAGCGCGATGCTGTAATGCAGGGACTAAACCCGCAGTCACAGTGGAACTTTTACCAACTCCCGACTGTCCGTGAATGACGGTGATTTTCTTATCGGGACGACCAATTCTACCAATTAAATGCTTAATATCTCTTTCTCTACCGGAAGCAATTATCTCTAAAGCCACATTACCACCACCCCGAGGAGATTTGATGACTGGATTAGTAGCTTTATATAAAGGTTGCAATCTTCCTGCACCGATAAAAGCTCGAAAACCGTATTGTTGCTCTACAGAACGACGCTTTTGTCTAATTTTAAAAGCTTCTAAATAACGACCTGCTTCAAAATATAGCGATCGCAATCGTCGTAGAATCCGAATATAACGGTAAGCGTCGTAACGATGGTCGCTTTGCTCTAGCGCTTCGGGTAATTGTTGGGCTGCATTTTGCAAACGTTGTTGAGCTACACTGGTTTCACCCAAATTTTTCTGTGCTTTTGCTAGTACTAACTGATAAATTTGTTGTAATAGCTGAGGGAAGAGATTTTGATGGGATTCTTTCTCTTCCTGTACTTCTGCTAAGCAAAATAAACAAGCTTGTGCAAGTTGAGAAGATTTTATCCAGTTCTTTTCCTTTAAACTCACATCAGCTAAGTAACCATAGTCACAAGCAAGCTGAATTTGGGTACCGTAATTTTGATGTAAATCTAAAGATTGTTGAGCAATTTTTTGTAATTCGGACCATTCTTGTAGATGGTGTAAAACATCACCTAATTGTCCGATAAATTGGGCGACAATATCTGGTCTTCCGGCAGTTGCAAATACCTCTAGACATTGCTGAAAATAAGATTTAGCCTGCTGCCAATAATAACTACTTTCCGTATGATTTTTCTGAGCGAGTCGAAAATTACATAACCCTATATAAAATAAAAGTACCCCTTGACGAAGGATATGACGGGATGGTGGTATGGGACAACATTCAAAGGTATTAATTTGGTCGCTTCCTAAGTCTCCAAGTATATGTTGTTCCTGCTCTTCCTTAACTCTTCTTTTCTCACTATCATCCTGATGCTTTTCCCAAAATAGTAAACTCTGTTGAAAATAACTCCGAGCTAACTCGATGCGATCGCTTACATACTCATCTAAACCGAATACAAAGTCTAAACTAGCTTTGAGTGATGCTTCTAGCTCGATACCGCGCTGCTCTAACTCGGCGATCGCACAACTAAACTCATAGCTGCTGTAATCCCAAACTTGTCCTAATTTCTTTTGGGGATGAGTAAGTTGGGGTGTGTCTTTTTGAATATTCCCCAGATTTAAAATATTGGCAAATAATGAATCTGTTCTACGTTGTAAAAACTTTCTTAATTCTTCCGTTTCTACCTGAAAACGGATGGGAGTCGCTCCCCAACTAGTAAAATCTGGTGCGAATTTAATTAACTTTCTCTCAACTTCCTCGGTCAACCAAAACACCATGGGAAATGGATGACGTTTGCGAAATTCATCCCTGATGTGATTAATTGTACTCAATAACTCTTCTATGGCTTCTACCGACTCTAAACCCAGTATCATCAATGCTTTAAGCTGCTCGTCACTTACTTCTGCATGAACAGCTGTGTAAACGCTTACCGCATTATGAGGTAGAATCACCCTTTTAATCGATTTTTCTCCAAATACACCCTGGAGCTTTTGCAAAACTTGTTCTCGCAATACTCCATAATTGCAACTGACTAAAACCAAAGAAAACTTACCTTGAGAAAAAGCGATCGCTCTTCGCAAACTCTCGAAAGTACTTTGGTTGTAAGCTACTAAATCTTCAGGTGAGTTTCCTGCAACCATGATTTAAATTTTTGAGTTTCTGCTAAACAAGGATTAATGGCAAACCAAGCTCCCTGAGAATCGCGATATTCAAAGACAAACAGACTCCTCAATAGAGTATGATATTCAATATCTCCTCTAACTCGTTGCTGCTTAACTACCTGAAATATCAATTCCCATTCATGACTATCTATAGGATTAGCACGAAAATCCCGGTGTCTGCGGATAACTTGCTCTACACATTCACGTCCGAACGGTGGGTCCTGCTCTCGAATACAGTCATATAATAAACCTAATAGGTCGCGGACATGACCGCCACTAACTAAGCATAATCGATCTAAAGTCTGGGGACTATCAAATAATTCCCTGATATAGTGTATCCTATTTCCCAGATGAATGTCTGGAAATGCCCGAGCTAAAACCATTCGTCGCATCAAAGACAAACCTTCACTATCAATTTCCCCCGAACGACTTCTTACGGGTATCATTGGTAGAACTTTCGGTGCTACACCTCCTCCTAAACGATGTAACATTTGAGCGCTGTCGTTAGAGAAGGTTAAACCTAAAGGAATTGTATAAACAATATGACAATTTAATTTACGTAGCTGCTCTCCCCTATCAATAAATAAATGTTCTGGTAAAGAACGTCCTGATGGTAAAGTTCTAATTGCAACTCGGTCGAGGTTATCGACAATTACCACTAACCCTTTTTGTCCCCGTTCCTTTAACTCTTCGTTTGCTTTCTCTAATAATTCCCGGTTAATAGATTGTAAAATATTCTCTGTACGCGGTTCCAAATAATCCCGCAATCTTCTGCGTAGATGGGCACTTTCTTTAGTTTTAGCAGTAATTTTAGCAATACCGACTGATAATTCTCCTTGTATATCTAAATCAATAGGAGCTTGTAGAAAATCAGTAATTTCTTGAAATAATCGGGAAAAATATCCTGGTTTCAGACGAATTTTTTCTTTTTCTAAACTTTCACTTACTTGTCCAGCGATCGCCAAGAAAATATCAGTTACATCCAGGTCGATCATTTCCAAGACGTGAGTAGATTCAAAGTAAACGACATGAAACTTTTGTTGTTCCAGTTCAGCCTTAAGTCGCAGTAATTCTGTAGATTTACCACAACCAATATGTCCTGTAAATAACTGACAGGTAGGAACATTAGGAGATACTATACTGATAGTACGTAACAATGCTTCAATGATTTTGCCTCCCCGAACCGACGAAAAATCAATATAGTATCGACGGTCGGCAGCATTACCCATTATTAAAGGTCTACTAGGATTACACGCTTGATAAAACCTCTCTAAATCTAAGAGCATAACTAATCCAATTTAAAAATAAGATGATGAGCAAAATTAAAACTGCTTTATAACTATATTCTTTGCTTGTAATTTCTATATATATTTCACACGAACCCCCTATCCAAATACAAAGTATAAATAATTAACTCCGGATAATCCGAAAATATATTTATTCTTGTCTATAGAGAATTTTACCTTCTAGATATACAGAATATAATTTTTGATAGTAAATATATCTACTCCTAGGTTTAACTAATTATTAAACC
>JBCCDM010000333.1:0-7437 GCA_039030795.1 Cyanobacteria bacterium P01_A01_bin.84 | reverse complement strand
ATAGTCATCTCCCCTTTGATTTGATCGAGCGCATGGGAAAGGGCTTTTTCACCGGGCATGTCAAGGGTGGTGTTGGCTTCGTCTAAAATAAGCACCGAAGGGCGCATCGCTAAGGCGCGAGCAATGGAGATGCGCTGCGCTGTTGCTGCAGGAAGGGCTCGCCCAGCAGTGCTTTCAATCATGGTATCATACCCTTGGGGCATCATCAATTATCATAAAGTATTTTGAAAAAATTATAAGATCTATACACTTGTCATTATAAATAGCTTTGCCTTGATCTAGCCTACCCCTAAGAGTTTATATTTTGCTTTGCCACCGAAAACAAATAGTCCGTGGGGTATTCCTACATCAATTAGGAGTGCTATATATGGATAATAAATTCTCATAATCTTCCGGGGTATCAATATCAATAGCAGCAGCAGGTATGGAAAGACTTAATACTTTATCTTTATTTTTATCTTTACCTATTAAGAATTTTGCACCTCTATCACCTCCAAGGTTAATCAATTCAGGAAAAAATGTGCGATGAAATAAAGCAGGAACACCTATAACATCACCATAAGCTGAAGCAATAATTGTATTTTCTGTTGTTTGATAAGTTTGCACTAATTGATTGAATGCTGTTTCAGAAATTAAAGGTTGGTCTGCAAGTGCAATAATTACTGCATCTAATTGAGGATGGCTGTGATTTATAGCATTAACACCCGCACGAATAGACGAAGACATTCCTGTTTCCCAATCTAAATTTTCTATTATTTGTATGGGTAATTTATCTATTTGTGATTTGATTTGTTCTGCATAAGCGCCTAAAACTACTATAACTGGCTCACAAATGGAATTTATTCCAACTTTAACAATATGAGATATTAAACTGTTTCCTTGATAAGTTAGTAGTTGTTTGGGTTTTCCCATACGGCTGGCACTTCCGGCTGCTAATATTATTAAACCAATATTTATTAAACTAACATTTGTCATATATCATTAATTTTAATTACGCTTTATGCTTTATGCTTTATGCGAACTAGCTTTCTGTCAGTAGGGAGGTGTAATTATTTATAATATGCCTATTCCCTTTATTAACTATTAAATCTTTTGACTACATGAGTTACGCTACGTTAACCCACCCTACATTTAATTAAACTTGCTGATGCTGGGAGTATACTGCTTGAATTTCAGCAACTATAGAAAGGGCTATTTCTTCTGCGTTATCTGCACCAATTTCTAATCCGACAGGACTGTATATATTAGAGCTTGGGACTATTCCTTCTTCTTGTAATTCTTGTAATAAACGATTTGTTCTTTTTCTTGGTCCAAGTATTCCCAAGTAATTTAATGATAATGGTAAAAGTTGTTTGAGCATTTCCAGATCGTCTAAATAATTATGACTCATGACGACTCCGAAGCTCATTTCTGTAATTTTGATATTTTCTAAAACATCTTCGGGAGAAGAAAGATGAATTTTATCTGCTTGCAAAAAACGTGTTTTGCTGTTCTCTCGCTGACGGTTATCAACTACAGTGACATCCCAACCAAGTTGTTTGGCAAAGTTTATTAAAGGTAGTACATCATATCCTGCACCAAAAATGATTAAAGATAAAGGGGGTTGAATTATTTCAATGAAAACTTCTATTTTTTCTGTTAATAACTGATATTCTTTGATGGTAGAATATCTTTTTTGCAGTGCTATTTGACTATCACTAACAACTTTCTCTAAAAGATGATGATTTCTTAAGTTATTAATACTCAAGTTATTAATAAAAGTATCTCCACTTAAGAGTAAACTTTCTCCTACCTGAGTTTTATTTTCACCCTTAATTTTATCCTCAACACTAATTACAGTTGCGATCGCTAAGGGGAAAGACGGAGCGATCGCGTCATGATTGCGATTTGCAATACAACTTTGAATAAATTTTAGTATCTGTAATTGATGTAATTCCAGAGGTTCAATTAGTATATAAGCTACTCCTTGACAACCAAGTCCTAAACCCCAAATCATATCGTCTTCAGAGGTTGTATCATATTTGACGACAATAGGTGTGCTGGATTGAATGACTGTTTGGGCTTTTTCAAGGACATCACCTTCCAAACAGCCACCACTAATTGCACCAATGCTATTACCATCATTTTGTATCAACATTCTCGCACCAGGACTGCGATAAGTTGAACCGCTTACTTTTACTAAGGTTGCTAAAGCTGCTTGCTCTCCAGTTTCTTCTAAAATATCTACAGCAGCAATAATATCTTGTAATTCTTTCATTTTTAAATCTTGCACCAAGTAATATCAATTCCGGTTACTTTGGAATAATTTAAAAGATAAGCTAAAAAACTCTGCACTCCTCTGGGTTTCAAAAAACATAATTCCGATAGTAAGGGATTCGATATAAGCCGTGTAAATAAAGAATACTCAGTATTCTCGATAGTCTAGAACTGAAAGTCCTATATTTATAAATAAAGTCCTCTCAAGGAGAACCCAATCAATCTTACAGAGAGTGTTACTTGTTACTTGATTTTTTCTATCTCACTGTTTATACGTACAAGTGCAAGATTTGAGCAACCCAGAAGGTGGGAATTCCGGTATACCCTACGGGAACGTTTTCAACGAACCGGAATTAATTCAAATTCTCTAAATGGGTTTCTGATAACTTACTATTCAATCTATTCAATTTTTCTTCTTCAAATAACTTTATCAGGTGTAATAGGTAAATCCCGTATACGTTTTCCAGTGGCATGATAGATAGCGTTTGCGATCGCAGCAGCAACTCCTGTAATACCAATTTCACCAATTCCCTTGGTTCCAATTGGATTGACGTGGTTATCAATTTCTTCAATCATTTCTATATCAATGTTGGGGATATCGGCATTGACGGGGACGTGATATTCACCTAGATTCGGGTTCATAACCCGACCAAGATGAGGATCTACGACTGTTTCTTCCATTAATCCCATACCGATGCCCATAATGATACCGCCAATAAACTGCGATCGCGCTGTTTTATGGTTGAGTATTTTTCCACAAGCGAAGGCTCCGGTGTATCTATTAATACGAACTTCGCCAAAGTCTGGGTCTACCCGTACTTCTACAAATTGAGCGCCGAAAGCGTGTTTAGAATATTCTTTATCTTGCTCTGGCTGAAAACTGTAGTCGGCTTCAATTTGTTCTAGATTATTTTGCTTCAGTATTTCTACGTAATTTTCGATAGTTAGAGAATCATTCTTATCTTTACCTGCAAGTTTTAAAACTTTCCCTTGCAATGCTTTGATAGCACCATGTACTGCAGAACCGACACTACCTACTGTGCAAGAACCACCGCTTACAGGAGCCTCTGGTAGTCTGGTGTCCCCATATTCAAAGCATACTTTTTCAAAAGGTAAATCAAGAGTATCCGCAATAAGTTGTGCCATTACGGTAGCGGTACCTCCACCCATATCGTGAGTACTGCTTTGCACTACGACGCTACCATCTGCCAACATTCTGGCTTTAGCGTTAGCGGGAAAAAGCCATACAGGATAAGTCGCAGTTGCCATACCCATACCAATCAGGTAACGACCGTCACGCATTGAACCTGGTTCGGGATTACGTTCCCACCAGCCAAATTTTTCGGCACCAATTTGGTAGCATTCTTTCAGAGATTTGCTCGACCAAGGTAAATTAGTTTCTGGGTCGATATCGGCGTGATTGCGTAATCTCAATTCTATGGGGTCTATTTTTAAAGCATAAGCTAGTTCGTCCATTGCCGATTCAATTGCAAAAGTACCCGGACTTTCTCCAGGGGCACGCATGAAGGTGGGAGTAACTCGATTTAAACCTATCAAACGCTGAGAAGCTTTTAAATTCTCACAAGCATATAGCATATGAGTTGCAACGGTGAACGGTTCAACGAAATTATCGTAAACCGAAGTGTGAGAAATACCATCGTGGATAATTGCCGTTAATTTACCTTCCTTAGTGGCTCCTAGCTGAACCTTTTGTTCGGTTTCGGCGCGATGTCCGACAACGTTAAACATATCTTCGCGAGTCAATACCAACTTTACCGGACGGTTAACCTGACGAGAAGCAACTGCTGGCAATAACATATGGGACCAAAAAGCACCTTTGCAACCGAATCCACCACCTATAAACTGACAAATCACCCGTACATTTTCTTCAGGAATTTGTAAACTTGTTGCTAAAGCTTTCTTTGTACCGTAAGTACTTTGTGTAGAGGTGTAAACCGTTAACGTATCGTTTTCCCATACAGCAATTGTTGCTGAAGGTTCTAGGGGATTATGATTTTCGGTAGGTGTTGTATAAATTTCATCTACTTTTATATCCGCTTTGTTAAAAGCATCTTGAGGATTACCCCGGATAAAATTTGGTTCTTTACCAAAAACTGTCTGCGGCTCAAATTCTTGATTACGGTGCTTTTGCATCTCCACAATTGGAGTTTCTTCTTCATAAGAAAAGCTTACCAAGGAAGCAGCATAAGTTGCTTGTTCTAAAGAATTAGCTATTACTAACCCGATATGTTCTCCACTATAATAAATAGAATTATCTTGAAAAGGTGAATAGTCTTCTGCGGCTGTTCCACCCTGCATAAAGGTTGTGAGAGGCTGTAATTTTGGGGCATTTTCATGAGTTATGACACCTAATACTCCCGGCAAATTTTCTGCTACACTCGTGTCAATGCTTTTAATTTTCCCCCGAGAGATAGTGCTACCAATGGCAACAGCATAGACGAGATTTTCTTGAGGGAATTCAGCCGAATAACGGGCACCCCCAGTTACTTTCAGATGACCATCGACGCGATTTAAAGGTTTTCCTACTGCTTGAGTCATAATATCTTTATCACCTGCGATCGCTATTTCTAAGTTTAAAAAAGTAAGTAGGTACGAGCAGAAATAATTAAAAATTGGACTAAATTTTCAATGAATACTATTATCAACTATTATCAATAATGAATTTGCCAATCATGAATTATTTTTGTTAACCCAAAACTAATGGTTAATCTATTCTGTAACGGTTCTCAATGCGCGAACAATTGCTCTTTTTGCTAGTTCTATTTTAAATTTATTGTCTTGATAACCTTTTGCTCCTTCTAATGCAGTTTCTGCGGCTTGTTGAAATACTTCTTCACTAGGAGTTAATCCGATTAAAACTTCTTCTGCATTTGTAGCTCTCCAAGGTTTATGAGCAACACCACCTATTGCTAACCGTACCATTTTAATAGAATTATTTTCAATTTTTACAGCCACAGCAACAGAAACTAAAGCAAATGCATAAGAAGCTCTATCTCTAATTTTCAAATAATAAGATTTAGTGCCTTTATCCCAGGGTGGTAAATCAACGGCTGTAATTAATTCATCCTCTTCTAAATTAGTATCAATATTGGGCGTATCACCTGGTAAACGATGAAATTCAACCATCGGAATTTCTCTTTCTTCACCATTAGCCTTGCTAACTTTAATTGTTGCATCCAAAGCTGCTAAAGCCACACACATATCTGAAGGATGAGTTGCAATACAATGTTCGCTTGCTCCTAAAATAGCGTGAATGCGATTAAAGCCTTCTATTGCAGGACAGCCAGAGCCAGGTTCCCGTTTATTACAAGGTGTTGTTGTATCGTAAAAATAATAACAACGCGTCCTTTGCATCAAGTTACCACCCACTGTAGCCATATTTCGCAATTGTTGGGTTGCACCGGAAAGAAAAGCCTGTGAAAGTAAAGGATATCTTTCTCTAATTAAAGGATAATTTGCTGCTTCAGTATTGCGTGCCAAAGCACCAATACGAACTCCACCACTAGGTAACTCTTTAATTTCAGTGAAGGGTAGTTTGGTAATGTCTATCAAACATTCTGGTACTTCTACACCAGATTTCATCAAATCCAGTAAATTAGTACCACCACCAATAAATTTAGATCGATTGTTACGGCTCAATTCTTGTACCGCAGCAGTGGCAGAAATTGCGCGACTATAACTAAAAGGTCTCATGTAATTTTGATAACTATTGATATGCGGGGAATCAATAACTTTTGGCTAATACCATTTTAGGCGGAAGTTGCACATTATTAGTCCGATGGAGTTGGGCTTTGTTTCTCGGTAGCTCTACCCTGAAATGGGTAAGAGCGTTATATGCAGCAACACAATCGAATTGGTATAACAGTTCAAAGTTAACAGCTAAAAGCTAAAAGCTACGAAAAATGTACTTAACAAAGATTTATACTAGACATTAACTTAGGACTTACACATTGCAAGCAAACATCGGATGTATATCATTCCGAAAGCCACATCTTATAACGCCGGTTTTAGCAGTACTAAACACCTGTTGCAAGAATATGTTTTTAACTATCAAAACAACCATTTGTCCAACCCTGCAACAAATATATTCATAAATTCATAGAATGCTTCATTGGTATGCTATGTAAGTGCTATAGTTAAGAGTCATAAAGGAAAGCTATTAGCTTTCATCCCTGGACTAAAGGTCACAAGGTTTTCAGGATTTTACCTTATAAAGAAAGTGTTTGGGTAAATTACTTAAGAGAATTACTTATCTGATTATGAGCTTCCTGGACTGCCTCAACAATATTTGGATAAGCACCACAACGACAGATATTCCCGCTCATTCGTTCGCGGATTTCAATATTGCTTAGTTCTATAGACGCTGATGGTTCGGCGATTTGGCGAATATCTGTAACTATACTTGCTTGCCCTGCTTCTACTTCATTGAGTAAAGCCACCGCAGAACAGATTTGTCCGGAGGTACAATATCCACATTGAAAACCATCATAGTTTAAAAACGCAGTCTGTATGGGATGAAGTTCTTCACCTTGAGCTATTCCTTCAATTGTGATGATTTCATCTCCTTCATGCATAATTGCCAAAGTTAAACAAGAGTTAATTCTTTCTCCGTTTATTAAAACTGTACAAGCTCCGCATTGTCCATGATTACAACCTTTTTTACTACCTGTGAGGTTGAGATACTCGCGCAATGCATCTAGCAAGGTGACGCGGGGTTCTATATCTAAAATATGCTCTGCACCATTAATATGTAACTTGACTTCCACAGTACTACTTGCAAGAGTTGGGGTCACTCTGTCTGAAGAGTACTTTACCTTACTTGTGGTCATGTTAATTTGTAGCTATTGCTGCTGACTAATATTAAATCTAGCATTAAGAGTCAAAGCTACTACTAAAGGTATGTTTCTGATATAGCCCTACTTGGGTCAAAAGGTAGATATATAATGGTTTGTCTCATAGTATTAAAAACTCTTAACTAAGAACTATTCCCTGGGAACTATTAGCTAGGAACATGAAAAATAGGGTGCATCCCAGTTTTTATTTTTTAATGAGATAATAACCGTCATTGCGTTGATGAAGTCTTCCCAAAGGCTGGAGGAATGATGTTAGTTATAAACTTTGCGATTGCTTTGCTCCGCTCGCAATGACATTCAAAAAAGT
>JBCCDM010000332.1:0-7438 GCA_039030795.1 Cyanobacteria bacterium P01_A01_bin.84 | reverse complement strand
CCTGTTTGGTAGCTTCTAAACTGTCACCTGTTACCAGCGCAGAACCACCATTAAAAGCGCGTCTAACCTGTTTACCAGCATTAGTTACAGTCTGTACGCCATCGGCTACAGCACCCACGGTATCCGTAACAGCTTTAGTCGCTTGTTGTAGATTTTCTAATGCTGACTTGTCCGGTGTTTCTGACTTCCGAGGTCTACCGCGCTTTTTCTTGCCAGTGGATTTAACACGTTCACTTCCGGTTAATCCACCTAACTTTTCTTTAGCCATGATATTTAATCTCCTAGTAACGTCTGTAATTTGAACGGTTTGAACCAAGCAAAGAAACAACTGTCAAGCATCCCGCAACGATAGTTACATCGCGTTTATGTAATTTAAAATCTACGTCTACTTTGTCAGGCATTAAAAAGAAAATGCCAATTGTTGTGAGTAATAAAACAACTGTCCGATTCATTTAATAAATACTCCTAAAACATTCCAAAATATGATTGAACACACCATACAAATCCGCAATAAATAATTAACGTATGGTCTAACTTTTTTATTTTTCCAAAACACACTCCAGTGAATTATCTTGTGTGCCGTAACTGATAACGCTACCGTGTCTCTAATTGGTATTTCTTGTTTCATGTTTCTGTAAGTCATGTGGTGACAGTGCCTACTTGATAACCAAGGAAATAAAATACAATGCTTGCGTGTTAATGATTGACATTTTCTACTTTTGGTTTTCCACTCCGAGGAGTTTATCCATTGAATATACTCATTTGAATAAGGCATAGTTTCACTCAAAAATAAAAGTCATTCCCAACATAAAAAGCAGTAAGATGATTAATCCCATTTAGCTTTACTCCTTACTAATCAACGCTTCAGATAATGTTTAATTTTGCTATTTTCAGCTATAGCTAGCCGTTGTAATATGCCGTCTATCCGCGCTGTCTCCACAATAAAAACTCCGAAGAGTTATACCTCATCCCGATGCGAACCGGGTAACGCAATTAATGAGGTAATTTTTTAAATCACAACTATGTTTATCTCAGTGGGAAGATTTTCTCCGGTTCCCTCGGCATTCAATTGTTTTAATCTGATTGCAAGCTGTCTGTTCCGTTATCCCGCGTCGTGGTGTCGTTTCTTGCTTACATTCATATAGTAGCGCACCAAATAGACGGTTAACAAGTGCGCGTCTATTTAATTACCTAATACCTACAATCGTCTACACTGCAAGCTGTAATAGCCTGACCGCGCATCATATGGTACAAATAAGATAAATAAGACACCATTAGGTAATCTTATGGGCGGTAACTTGCTAACCGTCTATCATGTGGGCTATTATATAGATGTTGTTATTTATAGTTATGACCGTGAAATTTAAACTTCAAGATTTACGCGAGCAACACCCAGAAAAGCCAACACAACGTAATATGGGTGATTTTCTAGGAATGACTGAAAGCAATTACAGAAAGCTAGAAACAAACAAGCTGCAATCGGTAAAGCTAGAAATATTAGACGCTTTATGTCAGTTCTTTAATTGCGAAGTAGGGGATATTTTGTTTTACGAACCTAAAAGCGGTGAAAGCGCATGATTGAAGATGAGAACTACCTCGGATTTGTCATCAAACTAAAAAGCCTACCTCAGCACGGGGAATGCCTAGCTGTTATCAGAGACAGCAGCAACCAAACTATAGATAGTGATTATCAAAATTCGGAAGAACTAGCAAGAAAATGGGCACAAGAAATAATTGATAGCCTTATTTCAAAAGACAATATGGGAATTAGTAAAAATGCTTAAAAATAAGTCAAAAATGTACGCGATGCTAAGCATTCTATGTGCGAAGCATCGGATAAACAAAAATCAGGCATATAGCCAAAAAGAAGAGATACCCTAAAATTCTTATTCTTACTTTCCCAAAATCAATAAAACACCGATGCTGTATAGATGCTCGGTGTTTTGTAAGTAAAATTCTATTCTTACTTTTTACTGAATAGTTTAATTACACCCTCGGTGCGAATACATTCCCTAGCCAAATAATGAGAAGAAAATGAAAATTAGTACATTTTCTTGTATTCTCAAGCACAAAGTAGTATTGTAAAAGCAGCTACAACCCTTGCAGTGTAAGGGTTCTGATGATTGTATAGATGGTCAGATGATTGTAGCGATTCAGTAAAGACTCTTTACAAGATGATTGTAGAGATTTTGGTAAAGAGTCTGTACTAAATTCGGTCTATTTCTTGTATTTAGACATTAAAAAACCACCGAGTTAGCGCTCGGTAGTAACGGTTTTTTATTTCATTAAATTTGTTTTATTTTGTCTAATCAATGGTGTCCAGCCATCAATCAGTAATTCAACTTAGTGGTGTCCAGCCACTAATGCTTAACCAATCATCATCCAATGATTAATCCAATGATATCCAATTCCACGAAAAATAGCAACCGTGCCAGCGGTTTCGCCCCTCAACAGTTTTCTAAGTCTAACCCCTGTCCTGTATGCGGCGATAATTCCGGGGCTTGTAGATACAACGCACATGATGAAGATTTTATTATGTGTCACACTCACGCCGATGCTAGAAAGGGTGATGTTATCAACGGTTACGTGTGTGTTTCACCAGCTAAGGGGCATACGGCAGGATTCAAGCCATACCAGAATTACTCACAATTATCCGAAACCGAGAAACTACAAGCGATAGCACTTCAAAAGAAAAAGAAAGCAGAAAGAGACGCAGACAACAAAGCTAAAGCTGAGGAGAAAAAGCAGAAAGCTTTATCTATAGAAGACAGGAATAAATATTACTCTGATTTATTAAATCAATTGACAATTAATGACGTAACTCGCGATGACCTTAAGAGACGCGGTTTTACAGACGAGGAAATAGATAAATCAGATTTTCGGTCTATAACCAAATGGCAATCTATAGATGGGGATTATCCTACAGAATTACCAGGAATGTCCAATGATGGTAAAAAACTGGTAATCTACGATGATGGGTATTTATGTCCTATCCGCGATTTTGACGGAAATATTCTAGCGATGCAGTACAGGATTCAAAATCCTGAGAATGGTAATAGATATAAGTGGTTAAGCACACCCAAGACAGCAACACTTCAAACCAAGGAAGAAAACGAGTTACCGTTACCTGTATTTTTCCCATCTGGTAAACCGGAAGCTATCGCGATTGTAGAAGGAGTGGGCGCTAAACCATATTTCGTTGCTCAAAGATTAAATTGTTTGACCATTGGTGCTGCTGGTGGTCAGTGGTTAAGTTCAGAAAAATTACTCAGAAAATATATTCAGCAAGCATTTAGCGCTTATGGTGAACTACCTATAATAGTTATCCCCGATGCTGGATTTGCTTTAAATTCTCAGGTATGCGAGAAAATAAATGATTTAATCGAGTTCCTACAAAATAATTACGGCAATGATGAATTCAGTAATATCTACGTTTTAGATTGGAATCAAATCCACAAAAACCAAGGTGATATTGATGAAATCGATAAATCTAAGATGCGTCCGCGTCAGTTAAAATCTACTAGCTTTCAGTCAAAATATAAGGAAGCTTTGGCATCTTCTAAAAACTATAAGCGCTTCCAGAAATGGGCTGAAAATCGCAAGAAACTTACCACAAAAGATACACCCTTAGAAGAATATCTTAAAATTTCAAATGATATTCACCAACGAACAGATATTTATTTTGTTCGTAAAAGCATGGGTGGTGGTAAAACAAAAGCTATGTTGGATTGGCTTAAAATTTGCGGTATCCCTGCTTTGATTATCAGCTATAGAAATTCTCTGTGTAAAAGCAACGTCACGGAAGCGGAAAAGCTGGGGATAAATGCATTACATATTGTTGATTCTCACGAGAGATTAGAAGGGGTGAATGTTAACCATATGAAAGATGGGAATATTCAATTACTAGTAGGGTGTATTGATAGTTTCGAGAAAATGAAAGGGTTTATTGCTGCTAACCCTGAGTATGTAATTATTATCGACGAAGTTGACAGCGTGTTAGACCACATCAAAGGTGGTGGCACTCTAAACAACCGTCAAAGAAAAGCTATCGAGTTTTTCAAAGATGCTGTAGAAAATGCAAAATTTTCTTTGATGATGGATGCTAACTTAAATGATGATAATGTAAATTTTATCAAAAAAGTTTTTCCCAACAAAAAATATCAGATAAAAGATAGCTTACCTAAGTTTAAATTAACATCGAAAGAAATATATTTTCTAGAATCAGCTAGCGAAAAAAATGATTACAATCGTAGTCCTAAAAACTTAGGAGTAAACTTACTACAGATAGCTCAAAAAGCTTGTAAAGACAACGAAGTACTTTTAGTTATATCCGATTCACAGCGTACCTGTGCTGATTACGAAAGGATGGCTATCAAAGCAGGTAAAAAAGTATTTAGATTCGATTCACAAACCAGTAATAATAAAGCATCTAAAGACTTTAAAGATAATCCAAGTAAATTTATCAAAGATAACCAAATAGAGGTTTTAATCATTTCCCCTAGTGGTGAAAGTGGGTTAGATATTTCTGTTTATGACTACTTTGATAAAGTTTTATTTGATATTAAAGGGGTGCTTGGGGTTAATAAGCTTATTCAGATGTCAGGTAGATTAAGGGATAGAAAAGTACCGATTTATGTTGCTTGTCCCGAATTCGTTAACATGACAGAAAATATTTGTCCTTATGGAATGAAGAAAATTGACGAAGTTATTAACCAGAGAATCGAAGCTAAAATAAATCTTCTGTCTTATGTAGAAGGAATAGAAGAGAGAAACGAGCTAATACGTGAAATAGGTATGCAATGGATAGAACAAGCACAAAATGATATGTTTTTTCACTGCGCTTTAGAAGATGCCAAAAGACTAAAATACGAGCATTCCAATCTTAAATTATGCTTGAAAACAGCATTGCAACAAGATGGGAATACTTGTATTGATTTAGTAGAAGCAGTTGAGGAGGAAGCAAAAGCAGACAAAAAAGAATATACCAACTTTACCAAAGATAGGGACTCGAATGATATTTTTAACTCTTCTGATATCACCAGTGAAAAATTAGAAGAGATGAGCAAAAGTAAAAACCATGATTGGGAAAATCAATGCAAGATTGCTAAAGCAAAACTAAAATATGTTTACTTACCAGGCATAGAAAATACTGAATCTTGGAATAAAGATATATTTAGGATTTTAAACATTGAACATAAAACCCTCTTGAGCAAATTATGGAGATTTGAACAATTCAAAAATGATGAGTTGTTTAAGGCTAGATTTAAATTAAGAAATGATTTGAAATTGCAATACAGCGATTATCCATCAATACAATTCTGGAAGGATGATAGCCGTAAAATTGCCATTATCAAAGCTATGGGTTTTGGTGAAATTCTAGCAAAAGGTTGGTTCTGTACGCAGGATAAAGACATAGTAGATTTTGTTAACAGATACTACGAGGATGATAGATTATTCAATCAATTAGGGATAAGCCGAACGCCTAAAAAAGGCGACAACAAATATATCAAACAAACCTTTGACAAATTCTTAGATTACTTCGGTTTAAGTTGCGGAAAAGTGAAAAAGAAAATCAAAGGGGTTAACTACTACAAAATACGTGTATGTGAAAAGCTAGCAAAAAATATCGAAGATTTAGAATTGAATCTAAACTATGAAACTTTGGTTTCTAATATTCTTAGCTGCTTTAAAACCAGAACAGAAAAAATGATTAAAGATGCTGCTGATATTTCGCTTATCAAGTCTATCGAAGTTAGCAAACAGCAAGAACTAGATGATAAGCAATGGGAAGAATTAGAATTACAGAAACAGCAGTTAAATCACATCTGGAATGCTCAAGAAAATGACGAGGTATTAACCACCAAGGAGAGAGTTATCGGTATTTCTCAAATGTTGGATTATGTAGAAAATCAAGAGCAAGCTGATGATATCAAAGCGCTGTATTCTAGCTTTGTTATTCAAGCTGCTATGAGTTTCTTAGATACCAGAAAGCAGGAAGAATTATCACAATTCGGATTCCCTGTTACTACATGGGGTGCCTATGATAGATGGTTTAATTCTTATGTTGGTACTTCTAATTTCTCACTTGAAAATATCGAAATAGGATTCTAAATAAAAAATATCCCAGTATGGTTAGTACTGGGATTGAATTAGATTAGTTATTTTATTTCTGAGAATTAAACAGATAAATTTATGTTTTGTACGTTCACAAAATCATAGATAATTGTTGTTAATTTTCTTTTGGATAGTTCAAATTTATAACCGGAATTATCAAACCAAGCTTTAAGTTTTTCTTGCTCGGTTTGATTTATTTCGTATAGGAATAAATCTGTTACAGGTACTCTTAAAGCGGTTACTAATCTAAGCCAGAAATTGTGAGCAGAATATATGGTTACTCCCTCTCTACCGTCAACTAATTTTTTAAGAATTAGTAAAATATCTTTCGGTATCACTTGGTTTTTAAGCGTCTCTCCCGCGTCCGGATAATTTGGTGCAGGAAAATGTTTTGGCATCTCGATACAAAACGGTTTGTTTTTATTAGTCATTAGTCTTACTCCTGTAATTTCATAGTTGGTAAATCTCCCCATTGTTGCGGGTTTACCCAAGTGGTTAGGAAGACTTAAGGGTCGTTTTCTTAGCCTTCCTCTTTTGGTTTTTAGCATTATTAAAAATGCTTAATTAAATCCTGCACAATCTTGGTTTTCTTCGTCGTCTTGTTGAGCATTCGTAAAAGTTGTAAAAGCCATTGGTGGCAATGTTGGTGCTGCATCTTTATTAAGTAAAGAGTCAAAATTACCCCCATGCATAATCATATCTATAGCGCTCCTTACGAGCATATTACCAAGCTGCTTAGGGTTGATATCTGATTGCACCAATAGAGCGTTTAAAGCGCTTACTAGGCTTGAATCAGCCTCTATTTTAAATGTGCCTTCAGCATCATTATTTATTTGTCTTCCTTCCCTTTCTGCTGTTAGTTTGTCGCGTAAAGAGTCTTCGTTTAAAAACATAATTTATGTGCTATTGAGTGATACAATTCTATTATAAATACTTCTATAAATCCAAAATTTAAAAATCTCGTCGTTTAGCTGCTTTTTGGTTTTTTCTTTTTGTATCTTATTCATCCATAACCTCATGTCCTCCGTAGGATATGGGGTTTTTTAGTTTTTTAAATAATAGGAAATATGAGATAATATTTTTGGTAACTATAGACTACTTACTCCGGTCTTTACCCGTCTTTACTCGTCTTTTTCGATTACTATAGATAATTTAATCTACCCACAACCTCATGTCCTCCGTAGGATATGGGGTTTTGTTTTTGGGAATATTTTCTTACAAAACCCTTGACAAAGTGACCAAGTTAGTATCTAGATTTTCAGTACTTTAGTAGGGGGAAGTAATGTTTTAGACATCGCATACCAGGGGGAAGTAAATAATTTTG
>JBCCDM010000331.1:0-7460 GCA_039030795.1 Cyanobacteria bacterium P01_A01_bin.84 | reverse complement strand
GAAGTTGTTTTAATTTTTTCATCTTGGTATGCGCGATCGGATCTCTATTTATTCTTAACGCTTATATAGTGTTTTAAAAAGCAATAATACACTACATATAGTAGTTGACTAATAAGCAAGTTGATTAACTTGTCACGATTGATGGCGGAAGAGGTGGCATAGTTTTACCCGATGGGACTTTATTCGGAGAAGGTGTCAAAACCAGGATTAAAGAGAAACTATTGGACGAGTGCAACTTACACACTATTGTTCGGCTGCCTAATGGCGTTTTTAATCCCTATACCAGCATTAAAACAAACTTACTATTTTTTACCAAAGGCAAACCGACAAAAGAAATCTGGTATTACGAACATCCATATCCTAAAGGCTATAAATCCTACTCCAAAACCAAACCAATTAAGATAGATGAATTTGATGCTGAAAAAGCATGGTGGAATAATCGCGAGGAAAATCAGTTTGCTTGGAAAGTACCCGTAGAAGAGATTAAAGCCAACGGTTACAACCTCGATATCAAAAACCCCTTTGAAGAAAAGGAAAAGCATCGCGATTTGGGAGAATTGCTACAGGAACATCAAGAGTTAATGGCAGAAGTCAGTGAGACTAGGAACTTGCTCAAAGCTGAATTAATGCAGTCGCTTGACGAGTAAATAACAGACAGGAGTTAGGAGTAATAAATCGGAATGAATACAGAGACCTTTTTTCAGCAGTTTGAACTACTCGCCGATGCACCCAATGGAATTCAGAAGCTAAGAGAATTGATTTTACAGTTAGCAGTTCAAGGTAAGTTAGTTCCGCAAAATCCCGATGATGAACCTGCTGCTGTTTTGTTGGAGAGGATTAAAGCAGAGAAGGAAAGGTTGGTAAAGGAAGGCAAAATTAAGAAATCAAAGAAGCTACCAGATATTAAGCCAGATGAAATTCCTTTTGATTTACCTGAAGATTGGGAATGGATAAAAACAAATCTTGTAGCTGAAGTTATAGACCCACAACCAAGTCACAGAACGCCTCCAAAAGCTGAAAACGGTGTTCCCTATATTGGAATGGGCGATATTGATAAAGAATCAATAATTAATTTTGATAAAGCAAGAAAAGTTGCTATTGAAGTGCTTGAAGAGCATAAAAATCGCTACACGCTCAAAGATGGTGATTTTATTTTCGGGAAGATAGGAACACTAGGAAAACCTGTTAAACTACCAAAGCCTTATGATTATACGCTTTCTGCAAATATCGTATTAATTCAGCCTACTAAAATAGCACCTGATTACTTATTTTTGTATATGTCTAGTCCAGTTATGGAAAATATTTTGACATCATTAAGTAGGGTAACAACTCATGCTGCTTTTGGAATTAAAAGAATACGTCAACTTCCTACTCCACTTCCACCACTCGCAGAACAAAAGCGCATAGTAGAAAAAGTCGATCGCCTGATGGAATTATGCGATAAATTAGAAACTCAACAACAGCAACAAAAAGCTAAAACACTACAACTAGGAACTGTTGCTACTTCCCGTTTAACTGCTGCCAAAACTCCCGAAGCATTCAAACAACACTGGCAGAATATTAGTAATAATTTCGATTTAATTTACAGCACGCCCGAAAACATCAAACAACTGCGTCAAACTATCTTGCAGTTAGCAGTAATGGGTAAATTAGTTCCGCAAAATCCCGATGATGAATCCGCTTCTGTATTGCTGGCAAAGATTAAAGCAGAGAAGGGGAAATTGATTAAAGAAGGCAAGATTAAAAAGTCTAAGAAATTAAAAGCGATTTCGCCTGATGAAATTCCTTATGAGTTACCTAAAGTGTGGGAATTAGTCAAATTAGGTGAGTGTATAGAATTAATTTCAGGACAGCATCTTAATCAAGAGAGTCAGAATAAAGAAGGTATAGGTTTACCGTATCTTACAGGTCCATCTGATTTTACAGAGACACATCCTATTGCTACAAGGTGGACTCGTGTTCCTAAAGCTATTGCTGTAAAAAATGATATTCTTATTACTGTTAAAGGTGCTGGAGTAGGTAAATCTAATATTTTAACTTTAGATGAAGCAGCCATAGGTCGCCAACTGATGGCAATTCGTCCATTTTTTTTAGAAGTAAATTATCTTTATATTTTAATTTTGGCTTCTTTTGAAAAGTTTCAGGCTTTAAGTATAGGTTCAACTGTTCCTGGAATTGGACGCGAAAATATATTTAATTTTCCTTTATCACTTCCACCACTCGGCGAACAACATCGCATTGTAACCAAGGTCAACCAACTAATGACATATTGCGATGAATTAGAAGCAAAGCTAACTCAATCTTTAAGCGACAAAGAAAAACTAATGGATACGGCTGTTTATCAACTATTAACGGCTTGATATATGGATATACAGTTTCTTCTTTTTGTAGTTGCCCCCATTTAATTAAAATCGTCCGAAACCCAGTCCTTTTTCGCACTAAACCCCTACTTTACGCTCAAACTATCACTTCAAAAAAGAACACATCGACCTACAAAGCTAAAATAGTGCGCGAATCATGACAGATATCTACCACTATGCACTTAGGAAAATTCGATGAAAAGCGTTATCCCGATAAAAAGTGTCCTTATGGGTTTACGTGCGAAAATCATCTCTGGGGAGTAAACAAGCATACTAAAGATTGTAAATATTACGATGATTGCCAAAGAATAGTCAAAAAGCTGATAAAAGTTTCTGCCAATAAAGATCTTCATGAACAATATATCGATAAAATTGCTAAAGAATCGAAAAAATCTGGTGATGAAGCTTTAAAAGATAATAGAGTTGAATGTTACTCAGGAACTCCTCAACAGTCATCTTTACATTTAAAAGCAATAGAAAAACACGAACGTTCGGTAATCTTTCTAAAAGAACGTGGCAACCATCAGTCACCTGAGAGTTTAGGCGTAAGCGAACAGATAGAAAAAGCCCAAAAATTACTACGACAGCTAGAGTCAAAGTTAAAAACGTTTAATCGAGGTTATATAGCTCCCGAAGAAGTAAAAATGAAGACCTGTAACCCCAAACGCGATTCAGATAAAGAGCAACAGCCAAAGACTTACAACTATTACAAACTGCAATCAAAAACGGCTCAATTTAAATCAGAGACAAAAGCTAATTCCAAATGTAAATCTATTTATCTAGGTAAAGTTGGTGATGAGAAATATGTCCAGGGAAAACTAGGCATAGAAAGAAGAAAACGTCTCTTAAAAATCCGAACTCAATTAATGCAAGCTGTCAAAGCTATAGAAGAAGCAACAGCATTAGCCGATGCAGAATTCAATATCGATTTATATACGGCGAATAATGAAGATGGTAATTGATATTGTCTAATTCATGGCTAGTCCCCAATCATCAACATTATTCTGACCTGGACTAAATTCTAAGACTTACCGAACCGTTATTCTTGATAAACTTCAACGGCTAAAACCTCTATACAGTCTACAATACAAGCTATTTTTTGCTTTTATCTTGGGTCACTGTAAAGGTACAAATAACCCCTAAAATATCGTTCGATTAATCCTGTATTCTCTACGCAGCCAGCTTTTAGAATAAATAACAAGCGAAATAATTTCGATGAAAATGTCCGTGCGTCATTTTCCTTCCCTTCCCAGGATAGATAACTTATTCTATAAAAGTAATCAAAACAATTACAAACCTATCCTTTTTACTAAAAAATCATGAAAGAATACCACCTATTATTTTCAGCAGTAGCTGAAGCATACGCCAATCTAAATCATTTTAATGAGATAGCTCCTTATCTATGTTGTGCCGATGACATTGAATACTATTTAAGAGATTACGAAGAGGCATTATTAGCTGCATTTAAAGATATCGAAGGTGAAGCTGATGCTTTCGTAAAATTAATGAATAGTGAAAAACCAGATAAAGAGTCTAAATGGTTTTATCTTGTTCCTGGACCTAGTGATAATAAAGAACTAGATAAAGAACAACTGCCAAATTATATAGTTGAACTAAAAAACGACGATGTGAGCTAGTAATTCAGTTTTTTTAAATTACAAGACCCCGAATATATGGGGTCTTTTTTATTCATAATTAGCAACGGATGTCTTACCTGTCTAGAATGCCCTATCCTCACAATTGAGAACAATAAAGGCACTTTTGAAAATAGCTTCTAGAGATTAAATTTCCTGCATTTATTTAGAAAGCTATGAAAAGTACCTAATTAAGTAATCAAACCAGTAACAGATATCTCAACGGTAATAGCTCTATCTCAGCCAATACATTCAATTAAATAGCATTACTAATGACCAAGACCAAACACAGTATTAAATTAACAATTAACCCCCAATTAATTTAGTCAACTTTTGGCGTAATTATGGGCTATCTATCAACTATTGACTGTTTGATACGTATTGTAACCCTGCATTACATCTCAATTTAAATTAATTTAGTCAACTTTTGGCGACGAACTTGTCTTCAAACTTCGCCAAAACTCCGCCAAATTCCTCTTTGTTTTGTCCCAATTCCCGCCCCTTTCCTACAATCTATATATAGTCGCTGCTGACCCAATTCCCTGAACTTGTCCCAATCCTGACCCAATTCCCTCTCGACGCGCGAAACATATACATAGTAACTGCTGACCCAATTCCCCCCATTCTTTTGGCTATAAACTTTTCTTCCTTAAGAGATAACCACCATATATATGTATATTAGAAAGCACGCAGATAAAAGTAAAACTTTTAAAATAAGTTCTCTAGTAAAAGAATAGGGTGAATTGGGACAAGTCTATGCCCGTATACGTTTGAGAGTTTGCATAGGAACTGGGACAAAACTGAGGAAATGGGGACAAGTCTGTCCCTGTATACGTTTCCAAAAAGTAGGGGAGAATTGGGACAAATTTAGAAGAATTGGGTCAGATTGAAGAAAGAAAAATAACGCGCTCAATGTATCTTGTGACTTACACACCAAGCGCAATAAAAAAGTAACAACGGTCGTTATTATGCAGAATTAAAATTGTGCGTGCATGAGTTCAGACACGGATACATACACACACATATTATATTTTTGCCGAATTTTAAGACTCATAATCCCGATAAATATCTAAAGACCTCTGACAGTAATATCCCATTGAATTCTTTAAGCAGTACTCAATTTTACGAGCAAAATCCTCTATAAATTTCTCCTCATATTGATTCAGAATTATTTTGCATTTCAATCGTTTGACAATATTTTTCCACTTAGTATAGGTGGTTTTCTTTTCGGATAAATACCGTGCAAATTGTTCCTCATTGTTACTTCTAGATACTGGCTCTAGCTGGTATCTCATGTTAGCCTTATGTTTATCATATGTTTGTTCATTTATGGTAATGTTTTCTTCTTCAGGTACTTCATCAAGAGATATTTTATTCTCTAAATCCACAACCTCAACAATGGTCGTTTTTCCGTCGTCACCTGCTAGATAATCGTGTAAACTTGGAAACCCATGTTTGTTAGCAAACTCTTCAGAACAGATGCCAATGTAATGATACAGATTCCGTCTTTTGCCACTTTTATCTGGAGCCGACTTAGTTTTCTTGGCAGCCGTAGGCAGTCCCAAATCCCTTAACATTTCGGTTAACTTTGCTTGAAAAGCTCTGAAAGTCAAATTTTGCTTGCTATGTGCGATACCTTGACTCTGGCAATAATCAGAAAATTTAATTTGATACAGATTCTCAAGTTCTTCGCGAGACAGAGAACAAGATAACTGAGCTTTGTCAGTGATAAAGTACAAATGCTCGCTTAAGAAGCTCAAAGTATCATTTGCATTCCAATGAGATAATATCATTTGATTTTTAGCATTATTATCACCATGCTCGAATCTATCAATTGCTTCTTCTACAAAGTTTTCTGGTAGTGCGAGAATATAGTTGATAAAACCAGCTATTACTTTGGGATTTTCAATCCATTGTCCCATCCAGGTTTGGTTCTCAGCATCGTAAGTGATAAGCTCTTTATGTTGCTATTACTGCGAAAATCTTCTGGAGTTAAACAAGAATCGGGATTAATTTTAAACAGACCGTCAGCTTCAGAGATAATTTTTTTACCATCATTTGTGGTATTAACATCTCGCGCCTCATGATTTTTGTAATTTTGATATGACCAGGGATATTTTTGATTAAATAATTCCCAGAAGGTAGTTTCACCGTTACAGTTATAACTACCATTATCGACAGCATCTTTAGCCCATTTAATTAGAGATGCTGTAGTTAAGTTTCCATTAATATCTATCTCGTCCCACTTATCCTCAAATACTTTGGGGTCAAACTTGTCCGAGTTCATACTCCAAGTATCAGCTAATTCTAATAAATGGTCGTATAAATCTGGATATTTTAAAGCTGCGGATTTAATCGCACAAAGAGTTTCACGCCATTTACTGTATTCTTCACAATATTCTTCGGGGAGAACTTCCAGAGCCGTTTTTATAGTTAGAATTTCTTGAATCTCCTCGTAAGTCAAGAGTTTTAGACTCTCAGCCAGATATAGATTGGGGATTTCACATTTAACAGATATTAAATCACCGTTTTCGTCTAATGGCGGATAAGGCATTTTAGACCAAGGAGTTGTATCTCTGTTGTTAATCTTAATTAACTCGGACGCAGTGTTAGGTACAGCTTGTTTTGCAGCTTTTTGTGCCTTTTTTCCTTTGACAACAGGCTTCTTTTTCTCAGTTTCAACCGTTTTTCTAGGTATCTTGCTTCTCAATTCATCATAGGAATACTTAATACCCGACTCGGCGTAAACTTCAGAGTATCTACCAGTCTTAGAATGCTTAAAACCGACCAGACGAAGTATACGGGGCAAATCCTTAATACTTTGGTCGGTGATAGGAAAGTATGCCAGAGCGTCATCTTGCATTTCCTCCCATAATTGGGGGTCAATTGGTTCTTCGTAAGTGTAATAACAATGTAGAGATTTATTCCCTGTAAATACGGCTACTGTAGGTATTCCGAATTTATCGACCATTATTTTGTACTGGTCGTCAATTGGAATTAAATTGCCTTGCTCGTCTTTATCAATCTCCAGCATCAAAGCACGACCTACTTTTACGTCCTTACCTTCATGACCACCGCCATTAACAACGAAGTAGACGTTTTGGTTGTTCTTCTCATTGCAATCTTTCAGAGTTTTCATGAGACTCATTATCTGACCACTCTTGTTCTGAGCATATTCTCCAATGACGCGGGCGTGTATACTATATAGGGACATCGATACAAGGTACTTTCAGTAAAATGTTTTGTATGACTATTGATGTATAAATAAATACATTTTATTGACTGTTTTATAGGTATTTGGCTTATAAGATCAAGATAAAATGGTTGAAATTTGCTTGGTCATTTTTCCTCTCTATGATCTATCAATTAATTTTTGTTGTTATTGTGTGGCTAAGTCATGCCGTAGACTTATCGCTCTTTGGCGGTATATTATTTGTGCAAATCTTACCTGATGCTTTTTGATCTT
>JBCCDM010000330.1:0-7470 GCA_039030795.1 Cyanobacteria bacterium P01_A01_bin.84 | reverse complement strand
TGGATTTTAAGGATAATTGTATAGATTTGGTTGTAGCATTAATGAGATTAAATCCTAGCAAACGAGATTATTACCGACAAGGTATTAATGCTATGAAGCTTATAGAATCTACGTTTTAGTCGGTATCGTCGCCCCTTCAGCCCAAGCTGATAATGCTTCCGAATATGGTCTTAAATTCATAAGTGCTTTTTCTACCCAATTCAAATCAAAAACACTTGCATAAATGCGGTTATAAACTCTTAAATATCCCTGCTGTTCTACGACTAATCCAGATAAACGTAACTCTATTTGTTCTGGACTATCTTCGGCGGGTATTCGTCCTAATTGTAAAATTTTCTGATACAAACCAAGCAATGCACCTGTATTATGCTTGCTCCTCGAAATTCTATCTTTGATTGTTTTTAAGTGCGGTGGTTCATCTTGGGATTCCCAATTTTCAATTATTTCTTGTCTAACAATATTTTCTACATCATGACTTGTTAATTGCGGAAAACTTGCTAATAAATCGCATAATTTCTGTGTAAGTAATGGTTGTCCTCCAGTCCAATCTAAAACTTCTTGTAAAACAGCTTGGGGATTTTCAATTTCTTTCAATCCTGCTGCTAAAGGTGTTATTTCATCTATTTGAAAACCATTAACTTGAATTGCGCTACCAATATTAAAAGGTGTCCTAACTTTGTCTGCTATTAAATCGCTAGGTGTTGCTACTCCTAGAAGTACAAAAGTAATCCGATTAAACTCTTTATTAAGATTACGTTTCTCATAGCAGCTTCTAATCCAAGATAAAAAGTCATCGCAAGGAAAATTTAAGCTTAAAATACTATCGATTTCATCAATAAAGATAACTATCTCACTTTGAATTTGTTTTAATAAAATTTCTTCAATAAATATATCCAAACGTTGCAACGGGGATAATTCGCTGTTTTGTTTCCACGATGTTCTAATAAATTCGCTGGGGTTAGCTATGCCAAAATTGGCAACCAACGTATAAACAATTCCTGCATACCACTGCTCTGGATTTATATCTTTACTACCACGTCCAGAAATATCAATTGTAGTACAAGCGATTCCTTCAGCTTGCAATCGTTTGATGGTGCGAACTTGTAAGCTGGTTTTACCCATTTGTCGGGAATTAAAAATATAGCAGAAATTTCCAGCTTTAAGTTCGTTGTAGAGGTCGAAATCTGCTTGTCTAACTACGTAACTGGGAGCATCTTCTGTGAGACTTCCACCAATTTTATAGGAAAAATTGTTGTTCATTATTTAATATTTAATTAATTATTTCTAGGGTGCGTTAGCCTTACTCATAACGCACCATTAAAACTATTTCTTAATACGACTAATCAACGCTTCTAACTGCTTTATTTGACCTGTTTAACTTTGCCCTATGCTAATACTAAAATGATGAATTTATTCTTGTCACAAATATCTCTAGAATTTGCCGATTACTTTGTGATTTTACAATTAGATAAAGCATCTTGGCATCGCTCTAATTGTTTAAATGTTCCGGAAAATGTTCGTTTGATTTTTCAACCGGCTCATAGTCCAGAATTAATGCCTGTTGAACATATCTGGGAAGATATTCGAGAAAATCATTTTTATAATCAAGTTTTTCAATCTTTAGACCAAGTTGAGGATGTACTGTGTCAGGGCTTAATCGAACTTTGTTCTGATTGCGAACGCCTGCGTTCTTTAACTTTTTTTCCTCATCTAAGGGTACTACCTCTGAACGCAACTTAGTATTAATTGCTTGTGTGTAAGAAGAAATTGTAGCTAGGGAGTCTTTTTCGTACTCCATCTGAAAGAGTCCCTAGCTTATGAAGTCATCTACTGTATTAAGTTGTGGTGGTTTAGGAGTTCTGCATTCATCAGGATTATTAGAAGCTAGGATTGGTGTAATTAATGGTAGGGAAAAACTTAGCAGCAAAATAGATGAGGTATGAGCTAATACGGAAGGTATAGAGAATGTAAATTTCATAATTATGTAATCTAGAATAGTTTTTAGTAGAATTAAGACTAGTGATTCCGACTAATCTCATTTAACCCCAACGATGCCTGAGTTAACATAGGAGTATATCGAGTACGTATCGACTTTGTAACGAAATTGAATATTTACTAATTTTACGAGATAAATAAATACAGCAATCGTAATATCAAAATATGCCACGCTCAGTTAAAGTACGTTCTGAATTTATCTCTAAGGTAAAGTCTGCTCTACCTCGTAATGGTTATATTCGTCAAAGTGATTTAGCTGAGTATTTACAAGTTTCTCAATCCACTATCAGCAGTTTTCTCAACGGTAAACCTGTAGATTATTTGAATTTTCAAGAAATTTGTCGTGCTTTAAATTTGGAATGGCAAAATATCGCTGATTTAACAGCAGAATTTGTCAAAGAGCAAAATAGCAATCATATTCAAGAAATATCTCCCGTAACATTCCTCGAACATCCAACCGGACAAGTACCGTTAGACTCACCATTTTATGTTAAGCGTTTTCCAATTGAGGAACGATGTTATGAACAAATTAGTAAACCCGGTGCTTTGATTAGAATTAAATCACCCAGACAGACGGGAAAAACTTCGCTTCTAGCAAGAATTATTGATAGATCACAATCTCAAGGAGATAGTACCGTTACATTAGATTTTCAACTTGCAGCACAGCAGATTTTTGTTAATTCAGATAAGTTTTTACGTTGGTTTTGTGGCAGTATTGGTTTAGCTTTAAATATTCAAAATAAAATTGATGAATATTGGGATTTAGCATCAATTGTTGGTAGCAGTATGGCTTGTAAAGCATATTTTGAGGAATACATATTGCCAATTATCGATAAACCACTAACACTTGGTTTAGATGAGGTTGATAAAGTTTTTGAATATCCAGAAATTTATCGAGATTTTTTTGGGTTGCTACGGGCTTTACACGAAGAAGGTAAACGACGAGAGATTTGGAAAAAGCTGCAATTAATAATTGTACATTCTACAGAAGTTTATGTACCTCTTGATATTAACCAATCGCCATTTAATGTAGGTTTATCTATAGAATTACCCCACTTTAATCATCAGCAAATTTTAGATTTAGCGCAAACACATCAACTTAATTGGGGTGATACCGAAGTTGAAAAAATCATGAACTTGGTGGGTGGACATCCATTTTTAATACGTCTTGCTTTTTATCATCTAGCTAATGGGAATGTTACTTTAACGCAAATATTACAAAATGCTGCGAGCCGTGAGAGTATTTATGCAGACCATTTACGCCGTCAAAGTCTAATTCTGACGCAGCAGCCGGAATTAGCAGATGCAATCAAACACATAACTACTAATAATCAGAGCAAATTGTCAACAGTTGCTAAATTTAAATTACAAAGTATTGGATTGGTAAAATTGCAAGGAGATAACGTAACATTAGGTTGTAATTTATATAGTCAGTATTTAGAGATTAATTTGTGAAAAATTAAGCTTCTTCAGTACCTAGTAGTCCACCAAGTCAACTTTGCTGGGTATTTTATTTTTGAAACTCTTTAATGACAAGGATTATATCAATTTGTTATGCGGCAAAGTTCCTTTGGTGGAGTACTAGTGGTCTGTCAAGTTTAAAATGATGGATAAGAAAAACGTACCATGGTAGCTTTCTACAAGGTTTTCAGAACAAATCTATCCTTCACAATAAACTTGACGCACTACTAGTACAGCACGATGCCAAAGCTTTTCCGAAACAGACGAAAGAAGCACCATCTATTACGATATCCTACCGCTTCGGCAATGCAATCTATTGATTGGTCAGTTTCTAAAAGTAACAAACAGGCTGCTACCATCCGACGCTTAGTAATCCAGCGATGCACGCTATGTCCTGTCTTACGTCGTACTAAATCGGTTAGATAGGCTGCGGAGTAACCAACTGATTCTGCCACATGGTGTAAACTAATTGGTTGGTGATAATGAGCCTCGATAAAGTCGAAGATGCTATTTAGTTCAGAGATAGATGGAAGGATTGACTTTGCGACAATTTTATCTGGAGGTGTATTCAGGTCCTGCTGATTCATAACAAAACTATTCATTGCTAATTCTACGAGTATGAAATTCTACGAGCATGAATGAGAATATAAAGCGCTGGTTTTTTCATTTGCCCTTATTTGTGATTGTTGAAAATTTTCTTCTTTATACACAGAACTTACGCAACTGAGATTCACCATTGCGATGGTCACTACGTGTAGGGAAATAATCTCAAGATTTTGACGTTAACTAACGTTATGCAAGAGCAAACGTGTAGCTTGCTCAACAGAGCTTATACGTCGCTATCGATCCTTACCGATATACTCTGTAAATGCGTAGCAAACGCGTTATATCATGTCCGCTTAAAGAATTACGATAAAATTAACACCGAGATTCTGAAATAAAATAACTTTGACAATTTTATATCGTAAGTGATTTACCGAACTTGATATTAGCTAAAGTCTTGGACAGATAATGATTGCTTTTGCGTAAGTCCTGATACAATCTAAATTAGTACTTATACTTTTTTGTCTTTACAAAAAAATGCTAGAACTGTCACATTCCTATTCAATTTCACAAATTGGCTACAACATCTGTCTGTAGGTATAGGGAGTTGTGGAGATATGCTTCCAGAAAACCCTTGTCAGATGACTATGGCTATTAAAACCAGTACACTGAGCAATCTCAGCAATAGTTAAATTCGTATCGAACCATTTATACAAAACATATAAAAGCAATACACATCCTTAGCGCATCGGATCGTATATACTAGTTACTTCACCGCTACGAACTCTATCGGCGTGTCTTTGCAGTTTTTTGGCATCATCTTCTCTGCCCTTTCTTCTAAAGTAAATGGCGGTATCTTCCAAGTGATTTGCTAGCTTTTTTCGGTTTTCTGCAAAATTAATATTATCTACGTTTTTAAGAGCATCTTCGGCTGCTTGAATTAATTCTTGTTTCTTACTTTCAGATATGTCCTGCATCTTCGCTACTCTAAACTTTGCTAACCGATATGAGCGTACTGCTTCTTTCTTATTTAAAGCACGTCTTCCATTAGTCATTAACTGATAATAACCTGCATTTTCCTCCGTCATCTTTTCTGTTTCTACTAATCCCTCTTCCTCAGAACGCAAAGGAGACTGTTGTGCAATCACAACATTTGACCCAGAAAACTTTGTTTGAACCCATAGCGGTAAGAAAGTTAGCAATGCTGAAAAACTAGCAATTCCTATTGATAAGAAAAATCTCATTTAAATTTCCAAAAAACTATATCAAATTCCAGTACAAAATTTTAACGATTATCCCCAAATCTTCTTGTAAGATAAAGAAGATTGGGGAAAAGAAAGCTCAATATTTATTAACGTAAATTGCTAATTATTATTCCTCAAGTGCGTTATCCCAACACTGTTTCTTTATTATGTATTTCTAAGCAGTATACAGCAGAGATTTCTTTATAATTAGCGACTTAAGCTATTAACCTATTGACCCTCGTAGTCCCTCATATTCAACTTGATCAAATCCATCAAAAAATAACGATTGTGCTCTAAGTCTTCTTCCTGTTAGTCCTGGAGGATTTGGTGCAAAATATTTACCATTGGATTGTACCGTCATTGTGCCAAGCCTGAATTGCTTAGGATTACTTATGCTGCCTGAAAAAACCGTTACAGGACTGGGATTTCCAGGTGTACTGGTTCTTACTTCTTGGACGAATCCAGGTACCGCAACACCACCGAACGGATTATTATAAGGGACAAGTGTAGCCGCTTGACCTCTTCTACCTCCAACGACTTGAGTGAGAGCGTCTTTTTCATTTGACAAATCGACAAGACCAAGTTTTTCTAATTCTAAAGTAGGCATTTGTATTTTTCTCCCTGATTGCTAAAAAACAATGTTAAAAGCCTGTGGATATAATCCACATTCTTTATTTCACAAAGCTTTGGAAACATCTTTTCCAACACTCTTTAAATACTTTAGTCTTTCTCACTTTTTTCTGTCTTTGCAAAAAAACGCTAAAACTGTCACATTCCTATTCAATTTCACAAATTAGCTACAACATCTGTCTGTAGGTATAGGGAGTCGTCGACATATGCTTGCGGAAAACCCTAGTAAGATGACTATGGCTATTAAAACCAGTACACTGAGCAATTTCAGCAATAGTTAGATTTGTATCTGCGAGCAATTTTCTTACTTCCTCCAATCGGCACTCAATTAGGTACTGATAGGGAGTCAATCCAGTAGAATGTTTAAACTGTTTGCTAAAGTGAGAAGAACTCATATGTACTAATTGAGCCAACTCAGCTAAACCAAAATTTTGGTTTAAATGGCTCTGGATGTAGTCCCTCAACTGCTTAATTTTTTGCTCTGGAAGACGATCTGTATAATTTTTAATTGATTGCTTTTTGGTAGAGTAATGCTGTAGCAGATGAACTGCCAGTAAATTTGCAGCAGAGTCAGCGTAAAACCGGCTAACATATTTATCGGTTTCAAGTTCTGATTTGAGCGATCGCTCAATTTGATACATCAATGGATCGGGTTGGGCAAAGTGCGGTAAAACTTCAATACTACTTGAACAATTTAATTCAGAGGCAGTGCGCACTACAAGGTTCGATAATTAAGAGAGTAAATTCAGCTTTCCTCTTCCAACGTGCCTTGTGAGGTATATTGGCAGGACTGAGGACAATGTCACCTTTTTGTACGTATTCATTATGAAAATGTCCATCTAGTTGGCGTTCAACTTCGATTAAATTCTTATGATGAACAACGATTATATGCTGTTCTGGGTAGTGTTCTGGAGCTTCGTGAGCGTAATGTTGATGATATTCAAGGCTAATACTATTCCACTCTGCGTCGTAACTTGAAAGAATTGGTTTAGTAGGAAGAATCTGCAAACTAGCATATTCTTTAGTGTAATCAATGGTTAAGTTTTTTCCCATTTTACTTATTCGTCAATTTTCCCTCATTTGCTTGCTCCATCTATGCCAAACAACCGCAAATATTTTTTTATCAACTTGTTTCTGAGAACTGAATTTTTTTTAATTTATGAGTAATTTTGTTTATTTTTGTGTGTATATTCAGTATTAAAAAAATCCCAGTTTTAAAAAGCATTAAAATATATCTATTTCACTTAACTTTTTTATAAGTTTTTTAAAATACATTAGGACTTATGCACTCATTACCAATTTCCAATGGTTTGAGATTGCTTTCTATCGTCGCAATGACTGTAATTGTGTTGTCTGTGCGTAATTTCTATACATTTTGAAAAACTTATATTAAATATAGATATTTAGTAGACATCTCCAAAAACTGTTAAAGCCCTACTGTGGCTAGCTAATAAGATGTAAATGCAAGCATCATTAACTGGCTAGTTTATACGATAAAATAGGGCTTTGAGATATTTATTGATAGAAATAAGGCAAAAATATGCTCAGGGGGTGACAACCGCAGTCACATCGTGGCAGGGCAACCCTTTCAAAGACT
>JBCCDM010000329.1:0-7527 GCA_039030795.1 Cyanobacteria bacterium P01_A01_bin.84 | reverse complement strand
ATTTATTTATTTATTTATTTATCTTTTCCAGTCATCTTATCTTCCAGTCTTGTTCTTTAATGTTGGAATTTTGAATTTTGAATTGTTTGAGTCGTATCCCCCATTTTTGCCATTGGGTTGTAAATTATGAGTAAATCCTATTCTTGCAATCAAAATGTTATTTTTATTACGTTATTGTTACCAAATACTTTATAGATACCGCTTATTTGTGATTCTGGTTTTTGTGAGTGCGATCGCTTTTGCTTGTGGAACTCCTCAGGTGGAGTCTCCAAAAGAAAATGTCATATTAACAGCACCTTTACTCAGCGAACCTTTTTTACAGTCCCCTACTGATAACAGCGTCCGAGTTGTTTGGTTTACTGAATTTCCCGGTTCAGAAAATGTAGTTAATTGGGGCAATAATTTTACGCAGACATCGGCTGCGAATACTACTAAATTGACTCATATTAGGGAAGACCAACAGTCACGGGTAGGGAAACAAACTAAAGATGGACAGATTTATCAGCAACCAGTTACCCGGGATATTTGGAGACATGAAGCAGAAGTGACGGGACTGGAGAAGGGTAAAGAAATACCTTATAAAGTTAAAAGTGTAAAAAAAGATGGTTCTGTTGCAATTAGTGAACCATATTCCCTTTCCACTCTTCCCCCTGCTGGTAAACCATTGAAAATTTTGCTAACTTCCGACCATCAATTAAAATCAATGGTGGCAGCCAATTTACAAAAAGCGAAGGAAACACTAGGAGATATAGATGCAGTTTTCATCGCTGGGGATTTAATCAATATTCCCGACCGTGGTAGCGAATGGTTTGATGATAATCGTGGTGGTGCTTTTTTTAAATGCTTGCAGGGTAAAGCTAATTACAAAATAAAACATAATGATACTGAGACAGTTTACACTGGGGCTCCCATAATTCAAAATGCCCCTTTATATACTGCAATTGGTAATCATGAAGTTATGGGGAGAAGAGGAAAAGCAGATAGTTTAGGTGGTGAATTTAATGACCCTATTCCCCGTGAAGTAGCAAAAAAACTGTATGGTGAAGAGTTATTAAATGATGATTTCTTTAATAGTGACACCTACGAAGAAATATTTTCTTTACCCCAAAGTTCAGAAGGTGGGGAAAAGTATTATGCAACAAGTTTTGGTAATATACGTTTAGTAGTACTCTACGCAACCAATATTTGGCGTACTCCTAGTTTAAAGGATGACTCCAAAGGTAAATACCGAGAACCAAGTACAGAATATGAAAACCCGGAAAATTGGGGTTATGGACAGCATATTTTTGAACCTATTAATCCCGACAGCAAACAATACCAATGGTTAACAAAAGAACTCAATTCCAACGAGTTCAAGCAAGCAAAATATAAAGTAGTTATGTTACACCATCCCCTCCACTCCCTTGGTGATAACATTGTTCCCGCTTATACCGACCCCCAACAAATCATCGAACGGGACGCGAATAACAAAATTACATCTGTGCGTTACGAATACCCCAAAGATGCAGACTACCTAATCCGCGACCTCGAACCATTGCTTACCAAAGCCGGAGTAAACTTAGTATATTACGGACATTCCCATATCTGGAACCGTTTTCAAAACCAAGAAGGAGTCAACTTCCTTGAATCCTCCAACGTTGGTAACACCTACGGAGCTTACGTTGGTGATAAACAACGTCCCACACCTGATACTTCCTCTAATAAATCTTCCGATAAATACAAAAAAGAATATGTCAAAACAGGAGACCCCAACGGACTAGAAGCAATAGTTCCTACCATTTCACCCTTAACAGATGAAAATAATAAATCATTACCCTACATCACAAGTAAAGAAATAACTGTATTCAGTATGCTTGATACAGCAACAGGTACAGTCAACAGTTACCGTTTCGATACCCGTCAACCTGCATCGAAAGTTGTGAAATTTGACGAGTTTAAATTAATATCCGATAGTTGAAGAATATTGATATGATAGGGGTTTAGTGTGCTAAACCCTTCCTAAATTCATCGCTTAATTTGTTGAGGAAATTGAGGAACTAATAAAGATTGTTCTAATTCACCCGCTTGATTATAAAACTTCATTTCCCCTTTTTCATCACAAAACCACACTTCAATAGCTTTCGCTTCTAAATATAACTTTCGTTTAAATTCCAACTCTTCCCAACTATTACCACCAGATTTTACCTCTATACAAATTTCAGGTGCAATCGACGCTGAGACCTCATCTTCAATTTGAGTAAATCTTTCCTCCGAACACCAAACAACATCAGCAACTTTCACCCCATCTGATGTGTTGATAGCACATTCTGGCATAACTTCTCCCGTATTCAGAAAAGATTCTAACAAACGTTGAATTCTCCCCTGGTAAAAAGAATGCTTAATCTTCACGGGATTCATGACAATTTGACCCCATTTATTTAACTCAATTTTGAAGGGTAAATCTTGTAAGTCTTTATTTTCACAAACTTCTTCCCATCTCATAATTAATCTTTTCCGAGAACGAGAGAACTATCGGTTTAATTTTAACGTGAATTCGATAGGGAAATCGCCTTGCGATGATCGCGCTTCGGTTATTTGAAATGTTAGGGGATAAAGCAATAGCTAAATCCCTACAGTCAAAACCCCTATAAGTGCTAAATTAAAATCTTTCACCGCAGAAAAACACTAATTATGTCCAAGATTACGATTACTCTTCTAAATCATCCATAATGTCACTAAGCTCTTCCTTCGTCTGTTTAGAGTATTGAGTACTCATTAATGTTGTTAATATACTACTTCCTGCTGTAAAGTTTGCTTCAGATACTTGATTAAAATACAAAATTCCTACACTAAGGATTGCAAATTTAATAACTTACAATTTTGGTTTGTTTAAGATGGTGCGTTACGCTGAGCTAACAGCACCCCATCTTTGTATTTTATTTAATCCACATTCCTAAGCTCTTAAGACAGTACCTAGCTTTTATCAAACATTGGAGTAAAACGTTAACTATTGCTCAGAAATCAGCAATACTAGAGTGTTGCGATTGCATCCCGACCCCGTCGCAATGACACAAATATTTTTGTTCACCTACTTACCATTCATGTTTAACCATCTAAAAACTTGATTGGGAGTGAGGGTGAATTCAATTTCTGATAATACTGATAATACATCTTCTCCCTGAAATAGTATAGGTTGTTTTCCCGGTTCAAAAACTAAAATACTTGCATCATCCGGGTCGAGAAACCATCCCAAACGGCTACCATATTCTAAACAATGAAGAATATTACCGATGACTTTGTTAGGTTTTTGCTCTGGTGAAAGAATCTCAATTGTCCAATCTGGTGGATTTTCAAAGTTATCAGGAACGTCACCATCTAGGGTAAAAACTATATTTTCCCACTTAAATACAGCTATATCCAGTATTATAGAACGTCCCCCAAAAGTACAGCGTAATTCAGGAAATGCATAAGCAATTTTCTTATCCTCAACCTCTCGATTAATTGCAGCGCAGAGTTTTCCCTGTAAACGGCTGTGTCTCCCTTGTGGCATAGGTTTTTGGATAATCTGACCGTTTATATATTCCCTTGCTGGTTTAGTTTCTGGGAGTTTTAGGAATTCCTCTAGATTGAGCTTTTGTGTGGTTGTGACGGTCATGATTCCTGAATTGAAATAAAGCAGAATGTGGGATATGGGACAAAAGGGTGCGATCGCTGTAAAAGTTTGGAAATAATGGGTTTGTGAATGATAATTTTTTTACATTCAGATTTTGTAAATTAAAGGGTTAGCAATGCTAAACCAATTAATCCATTTGTACCAAAAACTACCCTTGTTTTGCGGAATCTACTGGTTTATGAGTACAGATATTCGCAACAAACTGTTGACGCTTTTTCATGAAAGAGGTAGACGGATTTTCTACTTCATAAAGAGCCTGTAGTGCATCTGACCAGCCAACTTCGCTGTTTTGGGGATTAGTGGAATATTTGATGAAGTAGTCTGCTTTATACATTGCTCTTGCTTCTCTGGAGTTGGGGGATTTTGGTAATTTTTGCTCCAGTTTTTGTAGGTCTGTTTTGATTTTTTGGCGATCGCTTTCGGACATGATCTCGAAATTGATCCAGTCAGTAACTCCGGCTAATTTCCATTGATAGAGCTTTCCTGGTTTTAGGGATGTTTTTCCCTGGTAAAATACTTGCTTATCTGCTAAATTTACTGTTTTTTCCCACAGATTACTCTCACTATGGCGCTCTCTTACTATGAGTTGGGTTTCTTTGTCTTTTACTTTACCTTGCCACAAAAATGAGGGGCGAGTGTTCCAAATTTTTAATGTTTCAATTAAACCAGGAGCAACAGGACAGACTAAACTACGGGAACCTAATGGTTTTTTGGTACGCCTTCCCCAAATAAAGCTCAGAAAATTACTTCTATTTTGAGCTACTTGTTGATAATTAAATTCAGGATTATATGTAGAAAAATAACATTTGCTTCCTTCACAAGTATTCCCTTGAGCTACGCTAATACCGATGGGAATTATACTCAAACCCAATAATATTTTAAAAAGGTGACGCTGAATATTAAACATAATTATTTCTCCTAATAGCAGGTATTATATAACCTAAGAAAACTGCTGATGGTAAAAGCCAAGGCAACAAAACTGCCGCAGAGATATAAAGCTGTAATGCTGCAATTCCGTAAAGGATAACTCCAACAAATGAACCGGTAATAAGTTGTAATTGAAGTTTTGGCGAGATGGAAGACTGACGTTCAATTAATAAAATCATAATTTTACTAAAAATAACTGCTACTCCAATTATCCAAATATCGGGTATGGGTGTTACCATGCGATTTCTCAGGAAATGGTGAGTCATATACGCTAAGGACTCGGCACCAGTCATCCAGTCTTTTTTTGGCATCCAGTAACTCATCGCTGGAGGTATTGGCATTCTATCAGATTCACCCGGAGCTATCCCTAAACGTTCGTCACTACCTACAGCAATTAAAACAACTTTTTCGGAAAAGAGTGGAATTTTGTTGATATCTGGATTTTCAATCAGTCTCCAGGCTGGTATTTTTGTATAGATTTGTTGTGGAGGGAGGGAATAGTCTACCAGAGGTTGTATGCCAAAAGGGGGTTTTGGTTGGACTAGTCTTGCTAAACCTGTTTTTGATGAAGATTCTGATTGCTTCTTTTCTACTACATCTAGAAGTTCAGCACGCAAATTAGTTGTTCTCTTGGTTGTAGGTTTGGGTAATGATTCTGGTATTTCCTGTTGTGCAACTTTAATCAGAGATATTAAGTAAGAAATTGGACAAGCATTACGACAGTCTCGGTTGGGGTCTGGTAGTTCGACTATTTCAGGGAAGGCATTGAGGTATCCTTGTAATGTCCAGTTCCATTTTGTGATACCAAGGCTTTCGTTAATACCTACTTCTCTTTCAGGTGTTAGGACAGCACCGAAAACTAGCCACATATTTGCATCTACTGCTTGACGCACTGCTATACCTAAATCTTTATCTCCAGAAGGGGGATTTTTTTGAGGTGTGTCTAAGATAAAATCAACTCCTACAACCGAAGCATTTAACTTTCTACTACTATTAATTAATTTCGCAAGATAGCTGCGGTTAAATGGACGTAGTTGAGAATCGGGTAGTTGAGCGCGGTAAATTGATTCTGTGTCAATCTCTACAAGTGCTATGGGTGGGGCTTCTTGGTTGGGAATTTGGGTCGTAGCATGGCGATAAACTGCTGTAGTCAGCATTCGGGTATTGAGCATTGTTGTTTGAATGGGAGGAATTGTCCCTAAAATCAAACTTGTTGCTAAAATTATGCTTTCAATACGGTTTGGTAGGTTTTGACGCAGTTTATCTTTCCAACCAAACTGGGGTATGCGATATAGTTCGGCTCCCAAATGGCAGAATAATGATGGTACTAAATAAGAAGATGGATAAGTATGACTTTTTTCCATCCGCAGATTTTGCTTGGCTTCCATCATCGAATCATAAATATCGAGACGTTTTCCTAAGCCTTGTAAAAAATTGACTAAAAATTCTTGAGCTACCCGATTATGAATCGGTTCGCGCATGACTACGACTTGACCAAAACCCAGGTCAATTAGAGATTCGGCAATATTTAAACCACTACAGGAGTTGAAAATCGCTACATTCAGCCCTCTTTTTCTCGCGATGCTTAACTCAGAAGCTATTTCACTAATAGAAATTGATACTCCGGGGGCAATACCCAATTCACCCCCGGTTAAATCTGTTTCATTACTATGTCCTGCAAAAAACAGTATATCCCATCCCTTTTTATCGGTAATGGCATTCTTGATTTGCTTTATAACTTCGGCTGGAGTCTGTTCTGGTTGCCACCCTACAAAATTGACATCGGCAATTTTTAGAAGTGAATTTACCGCGTCTCTATCTGCCTTAAAATTGAGACCTGTATCGTCACCTAAAATAGCTAATATACGCGTACCTGCCGAACCACGTTTCTTTTCAGAAGTACTTCCTGTTTCGTTAGCAATATTTAAAGGTGCGCGAATAATTTGAATAGCCCCAGTTGTGGCAAATTCGGTACCAATTTCCCATGCTTCCCAGGGGTAGCGATTTAGTTCCATAGGCATACAGGTAACAAAGACCTGTACTGCCGAGTTACTGTTATTATTTTCAGACTGTGTTTTTACGAGTTCTTGGGATGCTTGGGCAATATAAGAACGAATATCATATAGTTCAGCACTACGCAACCAGCGATTGAACTCGTACATTAGCTTAGTTTCTGTCTTTATCAGTTCTGCGTGCCAGTCCAAGTTTAGGCTTGCTATTCCACCCCCACCAACTCTTCCTCGCATCTGTTCTGACTGATAAAAGTTAAAGTACGCTTTTCGCCAGTCTTGATAAAATTGATTTAAGCTCTGAGGATAACTAATTTGTGTATTTAATCTTTGTCCTTCTCCCCAGGTCAACTCAAATAAACATAGTTGTTCTACGTTTTGTTCAATTTTCTGAACTTTTAGATTAAAAATATAGGGTTTATTTTTCATAATTTTTTAGTTATTTGTAATTATGAAGTAAATTATGAAATTTTTATAAAGTTGTTGCTGTCATTAAGCCATCATTAACTTTAATCATTAAGCATTAATACCATTTTAGGCGGAAGTTACACATTGTTAGTCTAACGGAGTTGGGCTTTGTTTCTCCATAGTTTTACCCTGAAGCAGGTAAGAGCGTTATATGCAGCAACACAATCGAATTGGTAATTGTAAACAGATATAAATAGCATAATACAAATAGGGTCTTTAAAACTCAAATAATTGTTTTTATCTTGGCGAATATTTTACATTTTTTTAAGGTCACAATCTAAACGAATGTAAAACATAATTATTAAGATTCATTTATAATAGTTTTAGGACTTACGCAAAGGCAATGTAATTCTGTCATTACGAGCGATAGCGACGTAATCGCAAAAACCTTGCGATTGCTTCCCTACACTCCGTTTCGGTCGCAATGACAAATCTTCGTTGCGTAAGTCCTGAGTTTTTTAGAAACAATAT
>JBCCDM010000328.1:0-7536 GCA_039030795.1 Cyanobacteria bacterium P01_A01_bin.84 | reverse complement strand
TTAGGCTGTGGAATGTCGCTTAATTCCGCCGCAACTAACAAAGTCGCTCCACTTGGTATGTCAATAGTTTTTTTCGGTTTCTGTTTAAAAGGTTTTCTTTTGGGCTTGTGAGAAAAATTTGTAGTTTTTTCAATTGGAGCGATTGCTTGACGAATATCAGCGACTTCACAGCCATTCCAACACTGGTATGCGCCAGTTTCGGGTTGAATTGTTAAATTAGAGCCGTTGCAAACTGGGCATACGAATCGATTCTTTTGTCCAGTTGGAATTAATCTCTCTAGATAATTGCGAATGTCAAACTTATCATCGTATAACAAGTTTACAGATTTATTGAAATCATTCATATTTTTAACCTAGAACTGGTTAAAGCACCTATCGCTCGTCCATTGCATTCAGGACAGGCAATATTTTTTCATTTTTTGGCTCTTGTAATCAACCATAACAACAAGTCCGCGCCAAGAGGTATAGTTATACTTTATTTTATTTAAGTCGAACACAAAGTATACACCCGGAAAAATGCAACGCAATCAAAAGTTGCCATAACATAACGATGCATATTCTTGTGATAACTTATTTCAAATCTCTTGACTTCAACACTTTTATTTAGTTGATATCATAATACACCTCTATAGGTGTATTGTCAGCAAGAAAAGAATTATTTTTTTATATTTTAATAAAAGGTCAAGTCAATATATAAAAAGACGTAGCAGGGGTATATAGTGTAGCAAGATTGCACTTTAAGGCGAATTAATGTATTTATGAAGGAACTGAATCCTGTTTACTGACACACGAACCTAAGAATGAAAAGTAAGCGACTGGGTTTGGAAAAATTCGGAGAGATTGTTAAGCGTTCGCGAGGTCATTTAAGTTTACGTGAATACGCCAAAATTGTTGGCGTAAATAAAGCAACTATTTCTCGGATTGAAAAGTGCGTGCATATGCCAACAATTGATACTGTGACGCTGATTGCGCCTCACACAGAATATTCAGTAGAAGAATTACTGGCAATTTTGGATGGAAGACAAACTGTAGATAAAAGGGAGCTACTTTTAGGCGAAGAGGCCCTAGCCCATTTACATAAATTGACAACTGATGAAAAAATAAAGGTCGTTGAATCACTTATTGGAGGTATGACAAGGGAAGAGCGAAAACATGTGATTAGTAAGTTAATATTTTTAGTGTGATACAAGTATTTATCACTAGACTAATACTATAACAATTCTCTAACTGCTGGTATCTCTTACCAGCAGTTATCGTTTTACGGCTCACCCCGATGGAGTTGTGAAGTCTGTCGTAGGGAGGCTCCCCACGGGGAGCTTTACGTCAGCGGATAGTTATAGCTGCCGGCGGTGAGTCCCGTCGTTAGCGAAGCGTCTCCGGAGGAGATACTGGCGAACCCGAAGGGTGAAAGAACTAAAATCGTTTTGTTTGAGTAGTCCAAGTTTAATTTTTGTTCCTTCACTGCGGACAAATAAAATAAAAGTTTCTAATTTTTGCTAATTAGGAATATTCTCGATTAAATTACAAAGAATCATTTATGAACTGAAGAATGCATAACCAGAACTATGCGTGAAAACCAAAAGCTTATGAACTTGCGGCTCTTTGAAAAGAATTAAAAGGCTTTAAACAAGATGCATAGTGTAGGTATTTTATTGCCAAAAAACTTGCTATAAAATTTCTGCATAGTTTCTTGCAACTAATTAAGCACAAGACAAATTTAAGAAAGATAAAAGTACGAATAATTTGAAATTTAGTAGAAAATAAATAATACAACAGATAAAGGTTACGACTTGCTTGACGGCGGAACCCATTCAAGTATTTCCCCAGGCTGAATTTCATAGCGATCGCAAATTTTGCTTAGTACTGTTGTATGGGGTACCTGTGTTGGATTATTGTACAAGTCGTAAGCCGTGCGGTTAGCAATACCAGTATCTTCCCGAAAACGGTAAGGAGTAATTCCCTTGGTATCTAAAAATTTTTTGATTTTGTTTAATACAGGCATTGCCAATATGAAAGCATTTAACCGATTAGTATTGTCAATCAATTATATACGCTTATATTTCACAGAATATATATAATCAGTTGATATGTTTAACCGATTGATAAGTTATCAACCGATTAGCTATGATGGAAATCAAATATCTCATTAATTGCAAATTAACCGTAAAAATCGACCTTTGATAAAAATGCAAAAATACGAAGTTTCGCGACACCCACCACAGACTAAACTTTAGAGAATCTTTTAATTTCTACATTATTGCTAAAAAATTGGCACTTTTGCAGCTTATTTAATCGTATTAAAGAAGATTTGGTAACTTATACAATATCTCGGACGAATTCAACTACCATGTTCGTATTCCTTACTCTTTGAGTAAATACGATTGCATAATTCAATCAAGTCCTCAATTTTTAAGTTTAACTTATCTGCAACTTTGGCAATCTCAGGAAACGCAGGATAATTATCACCAGATAGCAAATTTATCAATAATTTGACTTTTTGCTCAACTGGTTCTAATCGTTCTTTTTCATCTAGCTCTTTAGCTCTTTTCTTGATGAGTTCTTGAGCTTCTTGCTCAACTAATTCCTTGGCTTTTTGCTCCACAAGGTTATTAAATTGTTCTTGAAACGCTTGAAATCCTTGAGATGCAATAAATAGCTGTTCTTCCGGTTGAAGTGACTTTATCCATGCCGCAGCTGCATCGGGGGAAAAATCCAAGTCATCCTCTACCTCAATACCACTCGTTAAAGTTGGTTGAAGTAGTTCTTCTAAAGTAATAGAGCCGTTTAGGTATGCCGAGAGAGATTTATAAGAACAGCCAATGAAACTTACTAATCTCTCTAAAGAATCCCGACTTAAATCTCCTTGCGCTCTTTCCCAGACACTCCAAGAAGCATGACTAATGCCCCTAAGCTCCTTACTACGCCTTTTGGTAAACGAACGCAACGACTCCTTACCACGAAGTCGCTTGCACAAAATAGAAAGCCGTTGTTTGCGTTCGTCATCACCAATTGGCATAAATGAATTTATATTTTTTTCCAAGATATCATAAGCATTTCAAGAGTTTACAAACAAAATAATGACTAGTCTCTCTCCGAAGTGTATTGACTTTAATACGCAAGAGTATTAGTATCTAATCAATTGCAAATTATCCGTAAAAATCGACTCTTAATAAAAATGCAAAAATACGAAATTTTACGTCACCTAGCGACTAAAAACAACGAATAAGTGAGAATATCTATTTCAACTGACAGTTGAGTTGAGTTTATTCATCCGTGGTTGTTTTTACTCTTTACCCATTCTTCTATAAATTCTCGTGATTTTTCGCTCATATTGGTTCCTTCACGAGCGCACCAAACTTTAAAATCTCGTCGTAACGATTCAGGCAAAAAAACTCGGAAGCTAACTGTTGGATCTTCTTTCCTGTCATTTGTCATAGATGGGTCACATATATCGCCAATAATAAAGCCTATTTTGCATTCTTATGTCCAATCTGCAAATACACTATATGAACCATTTAGTATATATGACCTATGTAGGCTATTGTTTGATTGAATGTAAAAACTTCCACCCATAGAAAAATGCATAACTACAAAATTTTCCAATACCTATCAACCGAGAGCATAGAACCTAGAGAATTTCTGCGTTATTGCTTCGGCATAGACAAGTTGAATTCAGAAGCAATTTTATCCGAAGAAATTCGCTTCGGATACAGCACCAGATGCATCAACCTAATCTCAAAATTATTAGGTATGCAGAAGAAGACAGTAAGAGAGTGGGGTGACAATCCAAATTTTGAAGGAATGCCACAACAGGCTCGTATGACTTGCAGCTATGCGAGCGTTGCCCTATCTTCAGAGGTTTTAAAGAGAATTGCAATTGAAAAATATGCAGCCCCAAAAGTAACAGCAACCCAATTTATAAATGAAATGCTTTTAAACGGGTTATCGCCTTATGAAAGATTAAAAGCAGTAAGTTCTACAAAGTTTCGGGGACAATACCTTACGTTACTATCAGAAACTTTAAAAATATCCAAGCGGACGATATACCTTTGGGGTACAGACATAGAGCTACCTTCGATGCCCAAATATCACCAACATACTTTGGCGTATGCGCTCGCAGCTTATCGTAAGAAACAGCAGCAGGGCATCGCAGCTTAATATTCTCTGTAGTTGAATAAATAAAATTGGTCTTGAAGGAAGACCAAAAACTTTCAAAAAACGAGCTTAAATCATATCATGCAATTACTTTCTGAATCAACTTATCATCAGGTTCACAATCTTGACGCGAACCCCGTAAAGCACATAGAGAAAAGCACCGAGGAATACGTTCATGCTAGTTTCTTATTATGGGAATACAAGCAAGCATATAGCAAAGCGGAATATCGAGAACTACTCAATAAATTCGGTTGGGATAAAGGCAGCACGGAAGAAAAACGAGCGCTCAAGTTAGCAGAAAATTTCCAAGACTTCGCGTATCGTCCCCATGCTCTGTTTCAAATTCCTGTCACGAAGTTACTAAGATTGTGTTCGGAAAAATACCAGCCAATAATTGAGCAGCTATCGGAGGTTGAAGAAGATTTAACCTGTGCTTACGTAGATGATTTGATAAAAGAGAGACAGGCGTTACTTAAAAAGGAAAGAGAATCAGCGCTACCAAGTAAGCCTTCTATATGGCGTAGAAATTGTAGAGGGGAGCGCTACGCACAATTCCCTCCTGTATATGAGTTTGACGAACAAACGGGGTTATTAACTCAGAAATTAATGGATAATTATGGGTTAATACCTCAAGACATTCTTAGAAGTGCGATCGCCGATTTATATCAAAAAATTACGGAAGGAGAAGAACCAGATGAAGCTGTTGAAAGTGCTGACGAAAACGTAGCTGATGTGGAAGAAAATAGCGCTCAAGAAGTTGAAGACAGTTATAACCAGCAAACCCCATCAAACGGCTCAAGTCAAACAGTCGAAGAGAAATGGGAAGAATTAGCGCAGCAATTAACGAGGGACGTTAATAATATCGGTAGAATCAGCCCAGATTGTGGTCAATTGATAGTAGAGTCTTGTCAACGTTGGGAAGCAACAGTTCCTCAAGATAAAAGATGGGATGCCATATCAAATATACTTCAGCACGATATGATATCGCTCAAGCATCTTTCTAATTACGCTTATAACCACAATCCACAATGGAGAGAAACTTGGGGAGCTAATCTTGCGAATTATCATAGCTTCGAGCAAGAGTTGTCATGGGTAGACACCGATGTCCGGAATGATGCTCTGGTATCGATGGGCTTCGATATACCCGCTACGGTAGAAGTCAAGACAGGGAATCTTCAAAACAGACAAGGTAAGGTAATCGGATTAAATGGAGAGAATATTAGTCCTATCCTGGTTAAAGTTGAGGGATTCAATCATTATTTTCATTGGACGGAGTTGGAAGTAGTTAAAGAAACAGCTAGGTCTAGATTTTATACAAGTGTCGAAGAACTACAGGAAGAGTATTTAGAGGAGCCACAAGAGTCGGATTTAGAGTTAGAAATGACACCACTCGATAAGGGAATTGATGCTTTGATACAAGGAAATTGGGAGGATATTAGAAATATATTTAACCAACATCCAGAAATCAAGGAACAGGCTTGGAATGGGCTTTCTAAAGAGCAAAAGCGGAGAGTGATTGATATTACTCCGGAGAGTATCAGGGTATTAAATAAGGCTAAAAAAGAGGGTGTTATAGAGGAATACAAGGAGATAGCAAACGGGGTGTATGAAATAAAACTTCCAGGCACGTTAATCTGGGAAAACCGAGCCTTCCACGAGATTGAAATATATCATCAAATACGTAAATGGCGAGAAAATATATCTTGCTCGGCTAAATAACTATTACCAATAATCGATAATGTCAAAATCGCTTTCTATCGGAAATTCTTCTGTGGCTGGTTCCGAGCTATCAGAGTGAGAACAAAAATAACATGATGGTGTTTCTAAATACTTAGTATTTGTTTGATGCCAAGTTGCTCCCGGAAATTCGTAAATCCAATCAATTCCAGCACTAACATCTAGAAAACCGCTTACCATTCCATGAATTACACCAACTGCGGTGCTAGCACAAATACTATTTAACCAAAATACTGCTGGGTCGTTGACTCCATCGATATAACCAGCTTTGGCAACCATTTGATTGATTTGCATTGGTGCGGATTCTACAGCAGCTTTTTGCAAGCTGATGATATTCCCGCACATCAAGCACCAGCCACCACCTAGAGGAGGTATGGTGATACGACAAAACATACGTGGTTTATTGTCTGATGGATTGATGTCTATATGAGTACCAAGACAAACCAAGGGACGCATGTATTCTAATGCTAACTCCTGGGCTTTCTTCCGAGAAAGATGATTATCTGTGGCTACTACAATTAAATCTGATGTTGCTATTTCTGAAGAAGCAATTTCGGAATCAATCTTTGTGGGTATGGTATGTACGCAAGAACCTGTCTGATAAATCTTTTTAATTAAATGTTTTACATAATCAACTTTATTCCATCGCTGCTCAACCATTTTTTGTGTGGCTCCTACCATTCGATTCAGGTTGACTGCTTCTAATTTATCTGGGTCAATTAATACCCAATTTTTTACGCCCAATCGACCTAATAATTCGGCAAATATTGAACCGATACCACCACAACCAATTAAGCTTACTTTTAGTTGATTGAGCTGTTTCTGGCAAGTTTCACCAAATATTTTCTGTCGGTTAAACATTTGATTTTGATTGCCTAATTTAGTTTGCATTGGATTTGTAATTTCATAATGCTGAATTATTGGTATATCGTTATATTCTTCATCTTGATATTCTAATTTATCAACATTAATATCAATCATTTCTAGATATGAATTGGAAAATACAACATTATCAAAATTGTTACCTTTTCTATTCCATATGCGAAATTTAGATTTTTGTAATGACTGATTAAATACACCAGATATTAAACGGGGTTTTGTCTTAAAATTCTGGGTAAGAAAGCGGGAATATTCCGATTCATAGTAATCATCAACTGAAGAGAATTCTGGTTCAATATCACCAAGGTGAGTATGAATATGAACTACGTGCAACCCTTGTTTTACGTACTTTTCTAATAGATATGAATGGAATTGTTGGGTTAACACTAATCCGTTGTTAGATTGCATTTCGTAGCATTCAGGAAAGGGAACAATCCAAGTTTTAGGAATATAGCGAATTTTCTTTTTAGAGATTTGATGTCGTTTGCAGAAGAAAAAACCAATAACTTCTTCGTTAATATCCCGACAATCTAACATATTTTGACGGAATTCCTGCCACATTTTTGGTGGTATGTGTAAGCGATATTCTATTAATTGATTATGATTTATCATTTTTATTTTACCTTTTGTTGATTCTTTTTGAAGCGCAGTTTGATATGAAGCCGACTGGGGTTGCAAACCCCAGTCTAATAGCTAAAGTCCTATAAATAGGACTGGGAAAAAACTCATAAAGACCAATAAAACTGAATCTAATTATTTTGATTG
>JBCCDM010000327.1:0-7571 GCA_039030795.1 Cyanobacteria bacterium P01_A01_bin.84 | reverse complement strand
TACAAAAAATTTATTATTGAAATGAATTTAAATACTTCATTGATTATAAATAAACCAAAAAAATTAATTATTTGGTGCTTAAATCACTTAAATGTGAATCAAAAAATTATTTTTGGATATACGATCGCTTTAGGAATTTCGATTACCGGAGTGACCATAGGAAGATTTATTGGAGATAGTTGGGAAAAAAAAGCTATAGATATCCAAAAACACGCTCTTAGTAAAACTATTACTCTTCATAATCTGCAAACAGGAGTTTTACAAGTACGAACACATCAGCAACAATTAATTCCTTTAACTAAGCAACCAGAAGATTTTCAGAAAAAATATGCTTATATTGTCGAACATTCAAGAAATATTACGGATAATTGGTCAAAGATTAAATATTTGGTAGTAGAATCTGTTCATACAAAAGAAGAACAGTTAATTTTATTAAATCTTCTTGAAAAATATCATAAAGTTCCTAAAATATATTTACAAGAACTTGATGATATAGTTCAGAGAATTAATATTAAAAGTTTAAAATCAGAAACTAAAATTAGAGAAGCTCAAAATTTGTTATTAGATTTTACTAATAGCAGTATAGCAATTAGTTTTGATAGTATTTCAGATGAGTTAAACGACATTCTAAAAACTTTTAAAAGTGAATCTGAAATAGCAGAAAATAATTTAATTCAAGCATTAAGACTAAGTAATTGGATTATCTTTGTCAGCCTTTCATTTTCTATTGCGATCGCGGCTTTTTTTGCTAGTCAAATTAGTAGGGGAATATCTAATCCCATTTTACAGCTAGATAATTTTGCTAGGAAAGTAACTGGAGAAGAAAATTTTGATCAGCAAATTGCCATAAATACAAAAGATGAAATTGGTACATTAGCATCTTCTTTTAATCAACTAGTTTTTCAGGTCAAACAACTCTTACAAGAGCAAAAAGAAAGTACAGCCCATTTAAGAGCAATTATTGATAATTTAGCAGATGGTTTATTAGTCAGCGACATCAACGGGAATATTATTAATTCTAATCCTGTAATTACAAGGATGTTTTGCTTGGGAGATGTGGAGCTTACAGGGATTAATTGTCATGAATTTATGCCTGAGATAGTAGAACTTTTAACTCAAAGTCAGCAAAATCCTCAAACAATTTTTACAACAGAATTAGAATTAACAAAATATAAGATTGGTCACGCATCAGTCACAGGTATTGTAGAAATAGTCTCAGAACATGATTCGGAAAGTAATTCAGAAAAATTAGCTCCTAAATATATAGGTTCAGTGATTTTAATCCGAGATATTACCCAAGAAAAAGAAATTGACCAAATGAAGACAGATTTTATTTCTACTGTTTCTCATGAATTACGGACTCCTCTCACTTCTGTATTAGGATTTGCATCTATTATTCAGGAAAAACTGGAAGCAGATGTTTTTCCTTTATTACCTATTGAAAACCGTAAAAGTAAAAAGACTATCAGAAGGGTAAGAGATAATATCAATATTATTATCTCCGAAGCCGAGCGATTAACCGCCTTAATTAACGATGTCTTAGATATCGCGAAAATGGAAGCAGGTAAACTAGAGTGGAAAAAAGAGTCAATTCAGGTAGAGAAATTAATTGAGCGGTCTTTATTGGTAACATCTAGCTTATTCAGCGATCATAATTTGGAATTAATTGTAGATATAGAATCCGGACTATCAGAAATTATTGGCGATCGCGATCGCTTAATGCAAGTTGTAATTAATCTAATTTCCAATGCTGTAAAATTTACCGATCGGGGTTCTATCACCTGTCAAGCTCGCAAACTTGATAACCACATTGTAGTTAGCATTATTGATACAGGTGCTGGTATTACTTCTGAAGATCGAGCAAAAGTATTTGAAAAATTTCAACAAGTTGGAGAAACTCTCACAGATAAACCTAAAGGAACAGGGTTAGGATTACCAATTTGTCAACAAATTATTGAGCATCATGGTGGTGATATTTGGGTGGAAAGTCAAATAGGTAAAGGTAGTAATTTTTCTTTTTCTTTACCCCTAACCAAGAGAGATAGTATCAGCGAACTAGAGAAAATTATCAACTTAGATTCTCTTATGCGTCAATTAAAAGAGCATTCTACTCAGAGTATTCCTACTTGCTCTCTAGATCAAAAAACAATTTTAGTTGTTGATGATGATAGTAATATTCGTGAATTACTCCGACAGTCATTAGAGCCTCAAGGTTATATCGTTAATCAGGCTTGTAATGGTTTAGATGCTATTAAGCAGATTAAATTAGTTAAACCTGATTTAATTATTTTAGATGTGATGATGCCTCAAATTAATGGCTTCGATGTAGCAGCTATACTTAAAAATAACCCTGAAACAATGGATATTCCAATTATTATGTTATCTATTGTTGAAGATAAGGAAAGGGGATATCGCTTAGGTATTGACAGATATATGACTAAACCTATTAATAGTGATAGTTTAATGACAGAAATTAGTTCATTACTATGTCAAGGTACATCAACTAAAAAAGTCTTAGTTGTAGATAAAAATGCTTCTGCACTATTAACATTATCTGAAGTATTACAAACTCAAGGATATAATGTTGTTGAAGCATCTAATGGTGAAGAGTGTATTGAAAAAGCTTTATCTCTTAAGCCTGATATGATTATTGTTGATTCTGGTTTATCTCAACAATATGATTTAATTAAAACATTACGTTTTGAAAAAAAAATGGAAAATTTTTGCTTCATTTTATTAGGCGATGATGAAAAAGAAGGTTTAATAATTCAGGAAATGTAAATATCAGTTATACCTGAAAATTATGGAAAGTTCTTATGGATAAGAAAATTTTAATTGTAGATGACGAAGCTAATATCCGTATCCTTATGGAGCAGGTTTTAGAAAACTTAGAAGATGAAGGTGTTGAATTATTGATTGCTGAAAATGGTCAAGAAGCTCTAGAAACTATAAAAGATGAGGAACCAGATTTAGTTTTCTTAGATGTAATGATGCCAAAAATGAATGGTTTGGATGTTTGCCAGATGGTAAAACAAGAACTAGGATTAGCAAATGTTTATATTATTATGCTCACAGCGAAAGGTCAGGAATTTGATAAACAAAAAGGTATAGAAGTGGGAGCAGATTGTTATATGAGTAAACCTTTTCGTCCCAAAGATATTTTAGAAAAGTCCCGGGAAATTTTGGGAATGTCAGTTTAGATTTGGTAATTGGTAATGTATGGAGCATGAAGTTTTTTTATTTTTTCAGCGAGCCCTAAATATAATTGTGAGTGCATCATATTTATAATTTATATTCTCCAGTATGCACATTTCCTAATAATTCAAACAAATTTCTATGTTTAATTCTCAAAACGTTGGGGACAAGATAAGGGAATAATATTATCTTGATTACCTATTAAATAATTAGCAAAACGTTTTGCTAAAGGTGGAATAATTACTAAGGGATTACTAAACCCGGAAAATAGATGAATATTATCTTTTCCAGGAATAGAACCTATTAATGGTAAACCGTCTTTACTAAAAGCCACCAGACAACTACATACACTTCCTGGTAATTTCCCTACAGTGGGCAAAATTTTCTCAATACCTTGACGTAAAGCTGATTCACTTTCAGAAGAGTCTACTTTTGATAATGGGTTAGTGAAGACACTACTAATTTGTCCGAGACGCAAACTTCCATCCAGAAATTGAACTGCACCTGGATCCAAAATCCATCCTAACTGATTCCCCAACTCGTCCCAAGCTTCATCTGATGAAGTAGATTCGCTCTCTAATTGAAATCTTTGCAGATTTGCTGGCATTACTAAAGTATGTAACTTTAAGCCAACAGGGGGAGTTTTAATGATTTGTGCATGAGTGAAATATATTTGAGTCTGGATAGAAGATGCTTTTAATAACTGTCTGCTAAATCCTCCCGCACATACTATCGCATTTGCACTTTCATAAATTCCTCTATCTGTATTGACAATTATCGATTGCGAGTTTTCAGAAATAGTTTTTAATTCTAAAACCGAAGCAAATTTAATGTCACCTCCTAGTCTTAAAAAAGTTTGAATATAGGCTTGAGTGAGCTTTATAGGATTGATGTGACCGTGTTTTACTGTTAAGGCACCAGATATCCCTTCCTTATTTAATTGAGGCTCTAACTCACACGCTTCCTTGATACTAAGCAGTTTAGGGGGAATTGCAAAACTTTGGTAAGATTTAGCTATTTTCTTTGGTTCGTTTTCAGTTGAGATAGTCAACAGTAAATCCAACTCACGGTATTCAATATCATTGTCAAGCTCTGTCAATAGATTTTCATAACGCGATCGCCCTTCATTACATAATTGACGGGTTAACTCAGTTGTACCACTCCAAAACGCTAAACCACCATAACTATGAATGGTTGCACTATCTGGATTCGGATTTTTTTCTAATAGAAGTACGGATACACCTTTTTGTATAAGCTCGTATGCGATCGCAGCACCCGCAATTCCCGCACCAATTACAATTATGTCGTAGCTTTTCACAGGAAATATTAGATTATATGATTTGAAGCTGTTAACTTTTGGCTTTTAGCCTTGGAACTACAAAGATTATCTTTCATTTTGTAATTCCACACAAATCTAGATTTTATAGCACTTAGGAACATGGGTTAAATAAAATACCCAAGGTAGTGTTTTAAAATTTTTCAATGTATCTTCAAAAAATATTTTTGCCTATTTTGGGTTTTAGCTTAGTCTCATTTATATTCCCTATCTATAACACCCTGGGGGTGATTGCACAAAGTAAAACTGATTCTGGTTCTGTTCCTTCAGATTTTCAACCCATATTACAAACTCAAGGGGTACAGGTATATAAGAAGATTACAAATATATCATTTCCCAAAACTCACACTACCTCCAAAACCCCAACTACCCAGAAAGAATTTATTACCATTGTTGACATTAGGAAAGCTTCTTTAAAAAACTTAACTGGAACTCTTGTAAACAATCGGAAGCATCAATTTAAAGTTACTAAAAAGACTATAAACCAGTTTTGGCAAGATGCTGCAAGTCAATATTCTCATCAAAAACAACTTCATCAAAAAAAACTTCAAGTAGTTTTAAATGGTACTTTCTTTTCCACCAAAGAAAACCCCACAGGTATCGCCTTTGGTTTACAAACGAATAGTAAATTAATTACATACGGTTATGCTATTGGGAATGAATACCCCGGACAAATTACAACCTTTGCTTTTAAACCTTCCTTAAGTAGTGCAACTATTGCTGCTTATACTCCTCAAGCCTTCCAACTATATCCCGAAGTTGTCGGCGCACTCCATCCCCTAGCAGATAAGTCAGCAAAAAAGTACCTACCGCGAACCTTTGTTGGTATCAAAGATAAAAATAAAGATAGTATCAACGAAACAGTTATTTTTTACTCCAGCAACTACGCTCGTCAAATAGACGCGATCGCAACTCTCAGAAAATTTGGCAGCCATCGAAACGCTATGCTCGATGGTGGTGGTAGTACCGGAATTATAGTTAACCATAAACCCATGATTCTTACCAACCGTCCGATACCCCACGCGATCGCTATATATCAGTAACAAAATTATTACTAATTATTAACTAGAAAACTTTTTAGTAGCTATGACGTCCTTATTTAGGGCGCTATAGCTATTGAAGTTCAATTTTCATGCCTAAACTTACAAAAACTTTACATTCTTTTTGTCAAGATGGGTGTCACCCCTCATTTTAGATGTTATACTAATTCCAGTAGATGCACCCTGATGATCTGGAGAGCTGCCCAAGTGGCTCTCTTTTTTCTTTTCTATATTTCTCTACCAAGAGATAATCATCAATTATTAATTAAGTCATTAGTAACTACCAATAGTTAGATATTACTGTCTCAAACTTGAGAAGATGTTGGAGGCAACTAAATTCTGAACAGAAGGGTATTCGTAACCTTGGAAAAAGGAAATTGGAAGATTAGGAGAGAAGAAATAAATAGCGCAGCTATTACCAATTACTAATTAACAATTACCAAAAAGTCCCTAATAATTGATATAATCGCTGCTTCAGCAAGTAAGCTGTTGTTGGGGAAGAATAATGGCAGATTGGCAAGAGATTTCAGGCGGAGTAACGGCAGCCAGAGGTTATAAAGCAGCAGGAATTGCAGCAGGTTTGAAACCTTCGGGACTACCAGATTTAGCATTGATAGTATCTGAGGTGGACGCGATCGCGGCTGGTGTATTTACCACATCCCAGGTGCGGGCAGCTTGTGTAGATTATTGTCAACAAATGTTACAAACGAAGCAAAGTACTCGTGCAATTGTTTGTAACGCAGGACAAGCAAATGCATCAACAGGAAAGCAGGGTTGGGTAGATGCAATGGAAACCGCGATCGCAACAGCTCAAGCTCTTGATCTATCTTCAGAATCGATACTACTTGCATCTACAGGAGTGATTGGAAAGCGAATAGTCATAGATGCACTCAAAGCTGCTATACCAAAGCTTGTAGCAAAACTTTCAGAAACAGGTTCCGATGCAGCTGCAAAAGCAATCATCACTACAGATTTAGTTACTAAATCCATTGCACTAGAGACAACTATAGATGATAGACCAGTGCGAATTGGAGGAATAGCTAAAGGTTCGGGAATGATTCACCCCAACATGGCAACTATGTTAGCCTTTGTAACTACAGATGCGGCGGTTTCCCCTCACTTATGGCAAAAAATGTTAAGTCGTGCTGCCGATAAAAGCTTTAATTCGATTACAGTAGATGGTGATACCAGTACCAATGATACTTTAATAGCTCTAGCTAACGGTCAATCCCGTACCCCTGCAATTACTACCAATGGTAAAGAAGCAGAGAAATTAGAAGCAATGTTAACATTCGTTTGTCAGCACTTAGCCAAAGCGATCGCTCGTGACGGAGAGGGTGCAACTTGCTTAATAGAAGTACAAGTAAGTGGGGCACCAGATGAAGCATCAGCTCGTAAAATAGCTAAAACCATAGCGGGTTCATCCCTGGTAAAATCTGCAATATTTGGACGGGATCCCAACTGGGGACGCATTGCAGCAGCAGCAGGACGTGCAGGGGTACCATTTGAGCAAGAAAATCTCAGAGTTCAACTAGGAAGTCATGTATTGATGGAGCAAGGACAACCCTTGGATTTTGATAGAGCAGCAGCTAGCGCTTATCTTAAAGAAGCTGCGGAAGCTTCTGTGATTAAGGACGTGCAAGCAACCAATAATAGTAATGACTTGGATGTAGATAGAACCGACATTAAGCAACGTTTAGATAATCCCGTAATTATTGCAGTTGATATTGGTGACGGGAAGAGTTCTGGTTTAGCTTGGGGATGTGATTTGAGTTACGATTATGTGAAAATAAACGCCGAATATACAACTTAGTTAATAGATATCTCCCGCATTCATAATGTAGAGACGTTAAATTTAACCAGGACTTACGCAACGAAGATTTGTCATTGCGACCGAAACGGAGTGTAGGGAAGCATAAGCTCTATCGAGCAGACTACGTCAACGCAAGGTTTTTGCGATTACGTCGCTATCGCTCGTAATGACAGAATTACATTGCCTT
>JBCCDM010000326.1:0-7582 GCA_039030795.1 Cyanobacteria bacterium P01_A01_bin.84 | reverse complement strand
CCCGTCAATTTTTGAAGAAGTGAAGTACTAAACTTCTATTCGTTAATAACATGCCAACGTGTAGACATATAGACATGCTTTATTGGGAATTAAGAAGCGGGAGCAACGCCGGAGTTAAAGGTTAAAAGTTAGGAGGACGGGAGTTAGGGGTTAAAAGTTGGAAATTGAGAGGACGGAAATTACTTTAAGACGGCCGCTAAGGCAAAGCAGCGTACACTCAATACGACGCGAGCAAAGAGCATGAATACAGTTAATCTCGCTGTTATCTAGACAGAAATGATAAAACAAAGTTATTGGAGCGTACACTACATTTCAACTGCACCTCTCTTTCAAGCTGTATTGAAGATGTAGCAATGTAGGAGTATACGGCGGGAAGAGCAATATTTTTTGGGATTATATCACCCGTGACTCACGGTTTTAAAAATCCAACTTTTGCACTGCATCGCATAATCGTTTTTCACCCCTGCTGTCAAATAAGCAAGGTACTGTCTGTGCTGGCATTTCATACGTTTTAAATCTACATAAGAAGGCATAGTCAAGGGGGTTCATTAAGTCCAGTCTGTTCGCTTTTTAACAGTACCGCTTAGTGCATAAAATAACGACGCAATTGGTTCTTTCATGCTTTGAATTTCCGTTAAGGATTATGTCTCTTGGTAACGATGCATTGCTCAAAACATTAAAATTCATTATGTCCCCGCAAGGAAATTTTTCCCGTGACATTAACCTACTACCCGTACCCAGACAATTGGACGGACATCGCCACATCGGTTAAAAGCTCCGTAGACTGGCGGTGTCAAAAGTGTAATTTACAATGCATACGCCCCGGAGAAGATACTTCTAAACTGACACGCTCAGAACGGACGAAACGCACGCTACAGACTCATCATTGGGACAGAAATCCATCTAATAATTCCAGGGATAACCTCATCGCACTTTGTAGAAACTTATGTAGAATCCACGTCGTAGAAGCCTTGATGTGATTGAGTTTTGTTCAAATCTTCTACAACGTAACCCATGATAATTCCCTTTTAACAAAGCAAAAAAAAATTTACGCCGGAAGGTAACTGATATCTTTAATTTAGTACCGTACAAATCATTTCCCGCCTTATTAAAATCATTGTGTTGATATCTAGGGAGCATATTTTCTGCTAAACGTGGTTGAGATGACTGTAAAAATTGCCTACCAACTTAACAAATGGCTTCAATCGAAGTGGCAAAGAGATACGCGATTTTACACCTTAACTCTTTGTCAAAATCTGTTTGGAGAATGGATAATCACCAAGACTTGGGGCAGTGCAATAAGTCGGGGTTTCGGCAAGTCAAAAGATTTAAATTACCAAGATTATCAAGCTGCTTTAAAAACTTACTACGAGCTGCAAGAGCGAAGAGAAAAGCGAGGATATAAAAGAGTTGACTCACATTCAAGTAAGAAATGAATCCTTATCCAATTCCATTTTCGCTGTATTTAAGAGCCATTATTCCTGGTTAATTTTATTCCCATTGCTTGTAAAAAATTCATTACCGATGGGGAGAGGGTATCATCGCTAGTTACTTCCTATTCGCCAGAAGGAGAAACAATTTTACGGGGAGAAGATATCGGAATTACGTTATTTCCTTTATTATTAGTATTAGTAATAGTTAATTGTCTTAACTGCTCCCTTAATCTTTCATTCTCATCTCTTATTTCATAGATTTCAGCTACATGACCTCTAAGAATTTCATTCTGACATTTCAATTCTCTAATTTCTTCTTCTAATTTATGAATCTTATTTTTAGCAACTTGATGTAAGGTTTCAAGACTATGGGGTTGATATTTAGATTCTGGTTTTTCAATCTTGTTTAAAGTAGAATATTTCTCCTTCTGTAATGAGTGAATATAATCTTTGATATTATCCCATTTGTAAAGATAAGAAACCGAACAACCAGCAACGGTAGCTATATTTTTAAAAGTAAGAGGTTGTGAATGTTCTATAATCTCCTGAATCGCTTTTAACACTTGTTTCTTTTTTTGTTCTTTTCTCGAAGCTTGGGTACGACGCAGAACCAAGGCTTGTTTTTCTCGATTACCCATTGGCTATACTCCTCAATTCAGGTAGCCATTTATCCATAGCTTCAATAGTTGCTTTAGCTTCTTCTTTCGCTAGCTCTGCTCCTGATTCTTCTGCTGAAACTAATCTTTGTTTCTCTCCTTGATACTGACGTTCGTAGAGGGGTAATTTACTTGAAGACGGGCGAAAACTAGAGCAACCATAACATTTAGGGAAAAGGTTAACAGGACAAGGAGTTTTTGGGTCTAAAGCACAGTGTCCGTAAACTACCAAACGAGGTGCTATTTCTAAGTCAAGTTCGTGGGCTGTAGGATTTGATAGTAAACTTTCTGGTAAAGATTGCCAAGGTAGAAACTTGTTAGACGGATTCATAAGAAGTTTCTGAAATGGTAAATCAACGGATGCTATTTGTTCTCTAGTTGGTGGTGCATAGTGTTGGAATGTAGTAGTACTACTTTTATGGTCGGCATATAGTTGAGCAGCTTCTATTCCATATTTAGTGCGAATGAATTGTAGTCGGCTATGGCGAGTAATTCTTCCCGTAAAATGAGGAAATTGTCCGTTAGCATCGCGGATATCTTCTCGTTCTATTAACATACGAATTATGCGAACCATTGGGTTTTCACCACTCTTTATCCTTGGTGGTTTGGGTAGGGGTTTGATGTTATTAAAATCTGGATAAGATTCTTGTCTAATACTTCTAAAATGACAAAACAAATAGGGATAAGAAGACCCAACCGTCTGTTGTATCCATTGCTGCTGCTGCTCAATTACTTTACGGATTTCACGATTAGCAAGTATCTTGTGCCATCGTTTTGTTTTATGCTGATAAAATTTGATATACCATTTACCATTCATTTCTACTAAACAATCAAAACTCATCTGACAAATATCTCCAGGACGTGCGGCAGTGTATTCTTGTATTAAATATTGATTAGCAATAGGAAGTGGAATTCTAAACAAATGTTGTTTGATAGCGTTACGAGTTACTTCATCTAACCAATCCGGATTATCGTAACTAACTTTGGGAATATCACGAATAAAGACGAATGTTGCTGCATCAAATCCTAACCATTCAAAAAAGTTTTTAAGAATATATAATTTTTCCCGAACCGTTCTATTAGAGTTACCTTTTTCTCTATCTAAAAAAGCTAATACTAGTTGACGGTTAATTCCCGATTGGTCTTGTATTTGATGCTTATATAATAATTGACCAAATTGGCGCAGAGCCACTAAAGAATTTACGGGTACTGTGACAGAAGTGTAATTCCCAGATTTAAGTAAAAAATGTAAGTATTGCTTAACTTGTTCTCGATACCATTGAAGTTTAATGGAACTAAAGTTTAGTGTTTTTACCTGTGGCTTCTCAACAAAATGTCGGAAATCCCAAATGTTTTCTGAAAAGCAGAAAGGTAATAATTTATCTGTGTTTTGATTGCCATTCCAACTACTATTACAAATAGATGTAGGATTAAAATTTATTTTACAGAAATAGCATTTACAATTACTAGCAGTTTTCTCAGAACGGTTTTTATTGAATGTCTCATAAATCCACCCTTTTTGTCCGTTAGGTCCAATGCTGGTACAAAGAGGATTTGGACAACATAAATCGCGACGATAGCTATGAATATGTGGTGAAATTTGACAACTAAGGGTAGTGTACTGACCACAAGATGTACAACCACATTTTATATTATGAAGACCTTCTTGATAAGAGAATCTGCCTATTCTTCCATTATTACATTTAAAACAAACGAATTCACCATTATATTCTTCTTTCCAATCTACTTGTAGTTTGCCCTTTAAAGTTTGATGATTTGAAACCGCTGGATGTTTTTTATTTTGACAGGTAAGATATGTAATTTTATCACAAACATTACAACTTAATTTAAGTTTACAAGCAGCACCCTTAGCATATTGGAACTTAGTTAAATGACCTTGATTGCAAGCTGGACAAATAAATTCATTTTTATATTCTTGATTCCAATCAACTTGTAATACTTCTTTAAGAGTAGGATGAAATGAAATCAGTGGACGCGATTGATTTTTGTTGCAAGTCAAATTTGTAATTTGATGACATTCATTACATTTAAGAGTAAGCTTGCATAATTTATCTTTATCACGAGCAAACTTATCTAAAGTTCCTTGATTACATTTAGGACAAATAAATTCTCCATTGTATTCTTTCTTCCAGTTAACTTGTAATCTTTCTTTAAGAGTAGGGTGGAATGAAATCGATGGATATTTTGATAATAAACAACTTAGAGATGTAGTTTGGTCGCATAAATGGCATCTTAATCTAAGCTTGCAATCAGATTTTTTATGGGATAAAAAATGTTTTATCCTAGCTTTATTACATTTTGGACAAACGAATTCATTATTATATTCTCGACTCCAATTAACTCTTAATTGTCCGTTAAGAGTTGAATGAGACGAAACTGAGGAATTCTTTAATAAGGAACAAGTTAAAGATGTACTTTTATCACAATAATCGCAACTTAACCTAAGCTTACAAGTAACAGTTTTAGTGTAAAAATATTTGGTTAATCTTCCTTTATGACATTGAGGACATATAAATTCTCCATTATATTCTTGCTTCCAATTAATTTTTAATGTATCTGTAAGGGTTTGATGAAAAGAGATTGGTGGATGTTTCTGCATTGATTTTACCGTTTTATCGCTTGATGCATATGCTATTTATTAACTAAAATCTTCTTCGTATTGCAATGTACAACACTACTTAAACAGTTAACAGTTATCTATAGTATGGTGGGGAATGAGCGACCCAGATGATACAACTGATAATTGATAACTGATAACTGTTAAAAACTACTTACTTGTTGCGGTATTGTTAGAAATTGTATTTTTGGAATTTTCCGTTCTTTCAATAAGTTCTTCTAGCCCTTTTATTCGATTTTGAAGTAGTTTCAATATTCTTTCGATTTCAGTTACTCTTCTATCAGAAGAAGTAGCTTGAGCCTGTATTAAATCTTCTTGTAAACGTTGAATATCAGCTTCTAATTTTGGTTTATCTTCTGGGGTTACTCGATGATGGTCACAACTTAAACAAGCATAACGATACTGACAGTCACCTAGCATTGTAGGTCGATGACATTCTCCAAGTGGAGTACTAACTTTTAGTAATTCGGCTAATCTTTCATATCGGCGTTTTCTGGGTTTAAAGCTAGTAATTCGACCATACATATCAACGTAGCCTAATCGTGAACTTTCTTTCTCTAATCTTTCTATAGAACGCTTCCGATAGTGCGGAAGCATATCTAAAGAGCTATGACCTAAAACCGCAGCAATGTATTCATCTTCTGCTTCACAATAAGCCATTATGCTAGCTTTGGTACGACGAAACATATGACTGGTAAGTTTAAATTTATTACCATACTTGTCTTTTAAATCAATCAAATTACTAAAATCATTTAACCATTTAATAATTTTTTGTCTGCTAATAACTTTGGGTCGATATATTGGTGGTATTTGGAATTTCTGAGCCAGATTCGTATTCTTTTTCTTTGATAAATATGTTGTACAGAAGAGTTTATCAAAATCCGAGTCCGAACCAAATGTTGTGTTGAGAAATCTTTGCTGTTCTTGAATTAGTTCAGCAACTAAGGAGTGTATTTGATAAAATCTCCAGTGTTTACGCTTTTCTATCCAACGTAACAAAAACCACTGCGAGCCTTCATTTTTTAGACATTGACGTGGCATTGTTATAATTTCTCCAATACGGCAACCTAAGACTAATTGCAGTCTGAATAATCTTTCTTCCTGTGCTGGTAATAAGTCAAATTTTTCATATACTTGATACAAAACTTCTTCGGGGATAACTTCAATTTTAGGTGTGTTTTTTTTCAATCTGCGAGGGGTAAAAGGAATATCAAGCCACTGTTCTTCTTTCCATAGATTAGTTGCATAAGTAATTGTATTTTGACGACTTACACTGCTACTAGAGGCAATAAATTGATGTAATAAAGATGGAGAAAGTAAATGTGGAGAGGTACAACAATTCTCCTTTAAAAATTTATCTAAACACTTTAAATCACACACACGATGTGTGATTCTTCCTATTGAAAATCTCGCCCGAGCTGTGGCTCTAATTGTTAATTTGGATAGATATTTTAACCAAGGTAAAGAAAAATCATCTAGATGAAGTTTGTAACGTGTATTAATCCTACACTCAACAGAGCTATAGCCTAATTCAGTTAATTCCCAAATATCTTGATTCATTAAAGGGTCATTTATCCATTCACGACCATAATCTGAGTTAGCTACTCTTTCTTGTAACTTTTTTAGAGTCAACATTTTATTCTTCTTCAATATTTGTCAGAAAAGTATCTAAATTCATCTCGTCCAGGACATGGGAGTAAATATCAATAGTAGTCATAATCGACTTGTGTCCTAACAGCTGCTGTACGTATTGGTTGAGATAACCAGCTTGCAGCATACGAGTTGCAAAAGTATGTCTAAATAAATGAGGATAGGCTTCGATTCCCGTTCTATCTTTAAGTTGATAAAACAGATTGTTCAACCGCGCACTGGTCATTGGTTTACCGGCATATTTTCCATCTAAGTTAACGAACAGCATTCCATGTCCTATTCGTTCTGATAGAGGTGGATATTCTTCTAATAAGTAAGCGTGGAATGTTTCTTGTATTGCTTTGCGGTTGTGTAGAACAGGAATTTCTCTTTCTGCACCTTTAGCTTTTGCGTTGTTGGGATTATCTTCTCTGCGGACAATTCGGAGGATTCCTCTACTATCCATATCTCGAACATCATCTAAATGTAAACCTAGCAATTCACCTCGTCTAATTCCTGTTTCCCTAAGTAGCATTACTATAAGTCTGTCGCGAATTGTGTAACAAGCATCTGCGAGTCTCCCTACTTGTTCGTCCGTGAGACAACCAGGAAAATTTTTTGGTTCTTTGATTTTGATTCTTTTACGTCGTTGAGGGGTACTTTTAACAATACCTTGTAAAAATCCACTACGCCTACCCCTGGGTCGAACTAACTTGGTAAATCTTTTTTCACTAACTCTACCTGAATCAATGTGGTAAGAGTACATCTCTTGAATTGCTGTAACTGCTAGATTTACAGTACGTGGGCTACGTTTAGATACAATTTCTCTTACAGATGCTGAGATAACTTCTACTTCACCACCAAGGAGATACCAATTTACGAAGTCTGCTAGTTCATCTAATCCTACCGAATGCCAGTTCAAAGAAAAGCATTCTAGCCAGTGCCAAAAATCTACCAAACGACAAGCATAGGTATTAATTGTATTAGCTGCTAATCCTCTTTTACGGCAGTAATTCAAGTATCGTTGAATTGGTTCTACTGGTAAGCAAGTCTCTGTGTCAAATACGCAACAAAATCTTTCTCCTGAAAGGGGGTCTATGGCTCTTTCTATGCTTATCACTTTTACTTCGTGGAATTAAAAGGATATTTACTCTAGCATAAGAATAAGTACTGTTGTTGTTGTTTTTCTATGTTGTTGAACTAACAATTGTTGTTGTTATAAAGTG
>JBCCDM010000325.1:0-7617 GCA_039030795.1 Cyanobacteria bacterium P01_A01_bin.84 | reverse complement strand
TAATTGAGAAATAGCATCTTCACCATTCACTGCACTCTTGACTTCATAACCAAGGGGTTCAAGACACTGAGTCAGGGTTAATCGAATATTTTTCTCATCATCTACAATTAGAATACGCTTATCAGACATTGGTAACTTCTCCTGATTGGGAAAAACTTTTGATAGTTGGAAGTGTAAAGTTAAAAGTACTACCATTCCCTGGAGTAGAATCTACCCAGATAGTACCGCCATGAGCTTTGACGATTTCCTTACATATGGCTAAACCCAAACCACTACCACCTACATCACGTTCGGTTTGTACCTGCACAAATTTGTCAAAAATCTTGGCTTGAAAAGCTGGCTCAATTCCCTGACCGTCATCAGTTACAGATAAGAATACCGAGTTAGCGTGCTGTTTGGCAATAATTTGAATTTTTGTTTCAGCATAGCGTAATGCATTGGCAACTAGATTTGTCAATACCCAAGTTATTTTATTTGCATCAGCATTAACTGGGGGTAGATTTGAGGCAATATCTTTGTGCAATTCGATACCTTTTTCCTCTCCCTGAACAGCAAATAACGACATCACTTTATCAACAATAAAATCAATTTCAACTGGGACTCGTTCCATATCAATCCGACCAGACTCAATTTTAGAAAGGTCAAGTAGATCATTTACCAAACTTCTCAACCGCTCTACATCTTCAGCCGCAGCGTGCAATAATTCTTGCTCTCGCTCCGATAACTTCTCCTTGGCTGTTTCTAACAATAATTCAATACTCATAGCCATTCCCGTCAAAGGAGTTCGTAACTCATGGGAAGCAGTCATCACAAAATCGCTTTTAAGTTCGTCAATTTTCTTAAACTTAGTAATATTTTGCAGTAGTAAAACTACACCTAGTCTTCTTTTATCTTCAGTAGTAACCGGTGTAATTAAATATCTATAATGTTGTTCTGTACCATTTATTTCCAAGCTCAATAAAGGATTTTCCGATGTTTCTATCGACTCTTCTTTTGACTGTTGCTTTTCTTGTAACAGAGCTTGAATTGGATTGTAGAGAGTGCGATCTTCAGTCATCTCCAAATAATGTCGTCCTTCTACTTGATTCGGGGTAGTATTAAATAATCTTGCAGCTATAGGATTGATGGCGATGATATGAAAGTTATCATCAACTACCACAATACCGTCAGCAATGCTATTAATAATTGCCTGATTGCGTTGTTCCTCAACGACAATTTTGTCCAGACTAAGAGCGTGAAATTCTTTTAATTTCTGGCTCATAGTATTTATTTCTTGAGCTAGAGTACCCAATTCATCCCCAGATGTATTCCTAAAAAGATTAATACCATTACTCTGTGAGGAAAGATTTACATCATAATTACCATCTGCAATCTGTCCTGCCGCTTCCGTTATAGAATTTAAAGGGTGAGTCAAATTTTTGGAAAGAATTAAACTAAAAACTAAACCTACCCCTGCTGCTGAAGCACCAGCAACCAACATTGAAGCGATCGCTTGTTGGGAAGTTATCTGAGCTTTTTGGGATGCAGATATCATTGTCTGCTGATTAAGATTTCTTAGTTCGACTGAAGCTTGTCTTACTGCTTTAAATTCTGGTACAACAGATTGATTATAAAAACTTATTGTTGTATTTTGCTGATTGTTTTGTTTTTGTATCAACTGTAAAGTACTTGTCAAGTAAGCTTTGTAGCGTCCTTTTAACCTACTAACAATTTCAGTTTCACCCGGAATTGTAATATTATCCTTTGCACGCCCCAACCATTGCAAAAACTCAATCTCATTATCTTTAAAGGTAGAAATATTGGCTTGTTTGTTATCTAATAACAAGCTCAAAGTGGCACTTTCCTGACGTTCTAAAGCCTCAAGCATCCCTTCCGCAGCACGGATACTACGATAGTTATCTTGCAAAATAGCTTCACTAGCTCTACCCAAACGCCAAAGATTAATTACTCCCCATAGACCAACAAGGACAATCAGTGTCAGACTAACCCCATAACCTGCCAGAATCTTAGTTCTGAGCTTCACTGCACACTCTCCCAGGATTAATTAAATCAAAGAATACTTTAATTGAGATCGTCATAGTCTCAATCCCTTGACAGATATTGGCTTAATCTTTAGATAGTTTTGCAGGGTAGAGAAGGTTCATAGGAACATCTCTACGAGATAGTGGGTTATTTGCTATTGCGACTTAGTGATAGCGATCGCGGGTTTAGGAGATTTATTTTGGTTACGAGTAGAATTTTGAGAAGAGAAACTGGTATTCAGAAACAGATTCAGTGTCATAGTGAGGCTAATTGCCAGCAAGATTTTTTCTGCCATGATGATTCTTGCAACCTCTTAATGGATGATTTTATATTTGTTTTATCTTATAAAAAGCATTGATTGAAGTTATAGTTTAATTAATAAATTCCAAGTATGGAAGTGATTAGAAACCTTATATGAGGTGATTAATATCACGATAATTTTTAATTATACTCGCAGTACAAGAGGTATTAAATTTTACTAAAATTCAACTGATTAAGATTTTGTTAGATACTTTTGATTTTTTCCAACTTACTTCCAAAGAGACTATTTATCAATTAAGGGATAGAAAGAATTCAAATTTCCTTACAAATTAGCAATTTATTTAATAGTTAATAGTTAAAAGCTGAAAGTTTAAAAAATACTTTACGGCATAATTGCACCTGCCAAATTAGCCCCATCTAACCTCGCTGCATTAATATTCGCTCCTTTTAAGTTTGCCTTACCCAAATTAGTGCCCCTTAAATCGGCTCCACTCAAATTTGCATTTCTTAAATTAGCTTTGCTAAGATTTGCACCACTTAAGTTGACACCACTTAGATTTACACCACTTAAATTAGCTTGAGCAAGGTTAGCACCACCCATATCAGCGTTACTCAAATTCATTCCTCGTAAATCTTTTCCTTCCCAGTTAACACCTCCTAAATTCTTTCTAGGTTGATTTCTAGATTGATTTTTAGATTGATTTTTAGATTGATTTCCTTGTATTTGAATTGGTTGATTTACTGGTACAGAAGTTTCCACTGGTGCTTTCGTCATCTGAGGTAAAGTTCTTGAGGTTTTATCCGGAACTTCATCTGGAACTTTATTCGGGGTTCGATTAGATATATCGACCTCTAATTGAGTTGTTTGTGTTTCTACACTTTTTAGTATTAAATAAATTCCTACACCAACGATGAATGTTGTACCTGTAAGAATAGTCGTAAGTATAATAATTAACTTTTGACGTTTATTTTGTTGGTTCATTTTATTTTTTATTAATATTTTCTAATTTGCTAAATAATATAACTTGCTAAATTAACTAGTAGATTTAATCCAGCATAAATATGATATTTAGTAAATGTTTTCAACTAATTTTTAACTAAAATTATCATAAAAATATACTTAACAAAAATTATTGATTTTTAGGAGATAAAGAAAAGAATAAACTTGACTAAAATGAAACCGAAATAGTCACTAGCTGCGGTAGTCTAGATCCAGTGAAATTATCTCCTGATTTGACATATTCTTTTATGACACCTGTAGTTTCTACTTCCCAACGTACTATTCGCATTGGTTCTCGCAAAAGCCAACTGGCTCTTGTGCAAACTCATTGGGTACAAGAACAACTCCAAAAAAGCTTTCCGAACATGAGCTTTGAAGTCCAAACCATGTCTACCCAAGGCGATAAAATCTTGGATGTAGCATTAGCTAAAATAGGCGACAAAGGACTATTTACCAAAGAGCTAGAAGTAGGAATGCTTAATCAGGAGATTGACTTTGCCGTACATTCTCTTAAGGATTTACCTACTAGTTTGCCCGATGGTTTAGCTTTAGCTGCAATTACAGAACGGGAAGATCCTGCTGATGCTTTGGTAGTTCATGAAAAACACAAAGATAAGCAAATTGACACCCTTCCCGAAGGTGCAGTTATTGGTACATCTTCTCTACGACGACTAGCGCAGTTGCGCAATAAATTTCCTCACTTAAGTTTTAAAGATGTGCGAGGAAATCTAAATACCCGTTTATCTAAACTAGATGCTGGAGAATACGATGCTCTTATTTTAGCCGCAGCTGGATTGCAAAGATTGGGTATGGGCGATCGCGTTCATCAGGTATTACCTAAAGAAATTTCCCTTCATGCCGTTGGACAGGGAGCATTAGGTATAGAATGCCGTGAGGGAGACGAAGAAATCATTACTTTACTCAAAGCAATCGAACATCCTCAAACACGCGATCGCTGTTTAGCAGAAAGAGCATTTTTACGAGATTTAGAGGGTGGTTGTCAGGTTCCTATCGGCGTAAATACTGAAATAGATGGCAATATTTTGACATTAACTGGTATAGTCGCCAGCATTGACGGACAAAAACTTGTAAAAGACACCGTTACAGGTTCGACTGAAAATCCCGAACAAGTTGGAACCGATTTAGCAAAACGTCTCCGAGAACAAGGGGCACAGGAAATTCTAGAGGAAATCTTTGAAGTAATTCAAAGAGGCTCATAACTTCTGTGACAGAAAATTATGTTGCCAAAATCAAGGGTTAGGTGATGTTATTTAGGGATTAGTCTCTGTAATTCCTGTCTAAGTCCAGAATTCTCCAATCCTCCCCCGTTAGCTTTAGTAAAGGATGAGGAGTACATCAACTCCTTCGGGGAATTCAAAATTCAAAATTATCAATTCAAAATTATTAATTAAAAATTCCTGCATTATACTCTTCTCTGAAAGGAAAGAGCTTGAAATAGAGATAAATTATAATTTATTTTCCTCCCTTTCAGGGAGGGGCTTGAATCCTGAATTGATCAATTAACAGTAATTTATTTTCTCCTTAATTTTGCAGAAGGCATTTTGAATTTTGAATTGTTTCGGTCACAGGGTAGATATAACAAGGAAGGTCTTAAAAAATCAAACATTTAGATTTCCTTGATTCGCGATATTTTCCGATTCGTGGCTGTTGACAGGTAAAATTCAAAACGTAGGCAACATCAGGAAAGACGGGATACCATGCGGATTCTATTTGTAGCAGCAGAAGCAGCACCTATCGCCAAAGTTGGTGGAATGGGTGATGTTGTGGGAGCATTACCAAAAATTCTGAAAAAAATGGGGCATGATGTACGAATATTCATGCCCTACTATGGTTTCCTGCCAGACAAAATGGAAGTACCCTCAGAACCTATATGGTGGGGGGATGCAATGTTTCAGCACTTCGCAGTCTATGAAACGGTTTTACCTGGAACTGATGTTCCTTTATACTTGTTTGGACATTCAGCATTTTCACCCCGTCACATTTATGCAGGTGAAGATGAATATTGGCGGTTTACTTTATTTGCTAATGGTGCAGCAGAATTTGCTTGGAATGTCTGGAAACCAGAAATAATTCACTGTCATGACTGGCATACTGGCATGATTCCAGTTTGGATGCATCAGTCTCCAGATATTTCCACCGTCTTTACAATTCATAACTTAGCCTATCAAGGACCTTGGTATTGGTATTTAAATAAAATTACCTGGTGTCCTTGGTATATGAAGGGTCATAACACCATAGCAGCAGCAGTTCAATTCGCTGACAGAGTAAATACCGTTTCCCCTACATATGCTCAACAAATTCAAACACCCACCTATGGGGAAACTTTAGAGGGGCTGCTGTCTTTTATTAGTGGTAAACTATCGGGAATTGTTAATGGTATCGACACCGATTCTTACAACCCCGAAACAGATAAATACATTGCTCAAAACTTTACTGCTGATACTTTAGATAAACGCAAAGCAAATAAAATCGCTTTGCAAGAGGAAATGGGCTTAGAAGTTAACTCCAACAGTTTTGTGGTTGGCTTAGTATCGCGCTTAGTAGAACAAAAAGGTATCGATTTAATTATACAAATCATCGATCGTTTCTTATCATATACAGATGCTCAATTTGTTCTATTAGGAACAGGAGATAGATACTACGAAACCCAATTGTGGGAACTAGCTTCTCGGTTCCCTTCACGGATGGCAACATATATTTTATATAATGACGCGATCGCTCGTCGTATTTACGCTGGTTCCGATGCTTTCCTCATGCCTAGTCGCTTTGAGCCATGTGGTATCAGCCAAATGCTAGCATTACGTTATGGTTGTGTACCTATCGTTCGTCGCACCGGAGGATTAGTTGACACTGTATCCCATCATGTACCTACACCAGGATCTGGTACAGGTTACTGTTTTGACCGCTATGAGCCTTTAGACTTATTCACCTGTATGATTAGAGCCTGGGAAGGTTTCCGCTACAAAGATGCATGGCAGAATTTACAGCAACGGGGTATGAGTCAAAATTTCAGTTGGGATAAATCAGCCAAAGAATATGTAAAGCTATATAAATCTATGCTTGGTTTAACAGATGAGGATGAAAGCAATACAGCCGAAAAACCAGACTTGATTTTGAAATCATAATTATCCTACAAGATTGACAAATTTATTCTCAAATCATAAAGAGCTTAGAGAATAATTCTAAGCTCTTTACTAAATATTACAAATATTCTCACTACAGCCGACCACTAGAATTGGTGGAACTGGGAAATTTGTGAAGTTTCAAAATTAGTTACACGCTAAATTAAATGTATAGCACTATCGGTATATATTAGGAAATGTAAATACTTCTTATCTGGAGGGGATTTAGGGGAGAATACCCTAATTTTTTCCTCTTCTTGATAAAATCTTAAACCCAAAGCGTAGCGCTATACAATTAAATTTACGTACAAACTTTTACTTTTTCTGGCAATTTTTGATCTACTTCAGCCATTGAATTTTGCTTTTGTGCAAATGCAAGCAGTTCATATGTCCATTCAAAGAAAATTTGGAAGATTTGTTCTACTGCATAAATAGCTTCTTGTCTCTGTGAATCTGTAAGCTGCAAGTTTGCGATGAAATTCTCCGCACCTGGTGTACCAACAGCGTGTCCGGTTTCTAATTCTAAATGAGAAACACCAAAATAAGTGTATTTATTTCCAGTATAATTTTCTAATTCCAGAGATACTTGTGATGAGATAGAGAAAAAAGTATTTCCCATTTCTTCTAAAGCTTCAATTACTGCCATTTTCACTATTGGATCTGCTTGGAAAGTGTAACCAGTAATTTGATAAGCTAACTGACGAGTAATTTTAGTTTCTTCACCCCAAATAAACTTTAAAGCTTGATTAAAATCACTTGTAGGATTCATCCCAAGTTTTTCCAGATCTGTTAAAAACCATGTGCAATGTCCTTCGTCTTCATGAGCGTGTTCGTTAATTATATATTGAAGGCGATTGACTGCTAAGTCCTCACGAAAGATATATTTATTAAGGTCACTAAAACTCATAATAAAATGAGCCATACAAGGGGCAAAGCTTAATCTATCTCTAGGGTCTATGCTTTTATCTTGCATAAAGTCAAATAAAGGAAGCTTTGCAAATTCTCGTTTCTTTTGAGTGATTAAAGATAGTATTTCTTGCATTAAATTTTCTTTTTATTTCGCTAGTTATTATCAAGTGGTAGATACAAAAATAAGTTGGAACAATAGTTTCAAGTTTCATTTCTCATTAAACATATTGAAAATCACCTCATTTATTTAGTAGATATAATAACCTGATAATGAAATAGCAC
>JBCCDM010000324.1:0-7647 GCA_039030795.1 Cyanobacteria bacterium P01_A01_bin.84 | reverse complement strand
TAGAGGTTCCACTGTATATTTACCATAGGAAAAGTGAATCTATTGATATGAATTGGCGAATGCGCAAGCAAAAGTTTTTCTCCCCCTCAAAATAAATATATTAGCTTCAATTTTTCAAGGTTAGAGCGTTATATACAATTTCATCCAACTTTAGTATAAATAAGTGCATAAAGAGAAGTATTATTTGTAATTGCTTAGCTTATGCCACGTTACGCTATGCTGTGAACAAATTACAATTGATTTTGTCTAAGTATTTATTAATCATTTCAGCAGATTTACAGCTTAACAGTATTATCAATGAGATTTATTCCAACAATCGTAGGTTTGTGTGTTGCTTTAGGAGGTCCACTGCTTCTATTTAGTCCTTTAGGAACATTACTAGGAGAACCAAAAGCTTTAAGCACATTAGTATTAGGACAGTTATTTCTTTGGTTCCTGGGTTTTCTACTTATTTTAATTATCATTGTGTGGGAAAAGTTACCCTTGTCTTCAGTAGGGTTAAACATTCCACCGTTACGAAGCAATGACACAAGCTCTTTGAGTTTATCACTTGCAATATCCCTCATTTGGGGTTTACTCACCGCCGTACTTTTACTCTACATTATCACCCCATTGGGAGTTGCCTTTGTAGAATATTTTCAACTAGGGGACTTTCATGCAGGTATTTCTAAACTGCAAGGTTTACCAACTTGGTATCTTATCTGGACTGGAGTAACAGCTGGGGTAATTGAAGAACTACTGTATCGCGGTTACTTGATTGAACGTCTATCACTCTTAACCGGTAAGGTTTGGGTGGGTGGAATTTTGTCAGTAATAATATTTACCTTAGTACACATACCATTTTGGGGTTTAGGTTTGGCAATATTTACTGTATTCTCCGGTGTTGTTTTAACTGCATTATATATATATAGAAGAGATTTAATTGCTAATGCGATCGCTCATGGTTTTACTGGTATCATTCAATTAACAGCCATCAATGATATGGCAATTCATCCTATTGAAGGATTTAAGCAAATACAGAGCTTTTTCTGAAACAGCACAATTACTCCAAAACCTGACTTTTCAGCTTATACCGAAGCGTTTACTCCTTTCCCCTCAAGCAATAAAGTAGATAATTTCAATTAAAATGTAAATAGCAGCATTTTCTAAATCAATTTGAGTTGTTCTTTGGCTACTAACTAGTATACTTGCTGATAATGCTGTAATGATTAACACGGGTGTTCTATCAACAGACCTTATTCGTAAACAACTTATTTATGGTTATCACAGCTGTTAATATAAGCACTCCACCCGCTCCACCAGATGCAAAAGGAGTAGACATCAGAAAATATGGTGCCATCCCAAACGATGGGAAAGATGATACTGCTGCTATCCAAAAGGCTTTAGATGATAAACGACGAGATGCAAATGGTAAACCTGTACATGAAAATTTCTACGGTCGGACTAAGTTCCTGTACTTTCCCAAGGGAACCTATAATGTAAGCGATACAATTGATTGGATTGGTTGTGCTGTTACCCTAAACGGTGATGGTAACGGTAAAACAATATTTAAACTTAAAGATAATGCTAAAGGCTTTAATAACTCCAAGACTCCCAAACCAGTATTTAGGGTACCAAATGGTAATGATTCCTTCCGTCAAAATATCTGGAATTTAAGTATAAATACAGGTAAAGGTAATGTGGGTGCAATGGGAATCGATTACAATAGTAGTAATCAAGGGTCTATGGAAAATGTCACCATTACATCAGGGGACGGTAAAGGACATACAGGATTAGCAATGTATGATGGATTACCTGGACCTTTACTGATAAAGAATGTTGCAGTAAATGGGTTTGATACTGGTATTGGAGTTTCCGGTGATGGGGTTGGAGTCGTCCTCAAAAATATTGAATTAACCAATCAGAATAAAAGAGCGATTAGTGCCCATAAGGCTACACTAACAATACATAGGTTAAAGAGCAACAATAGCGTACCTGTTATTGATAGTAATCATTGGTCTGGGATGATAACCTTAGTAGATGGTAACTTTCAAGGTGGTTCATCTAATATTAGTGCCATAGAAAGCAAAGGACAACTCTACATCCGCAATGTTAATACTAATGGATATTTTTCTGCCATCAAACATAAAAATCGAATAATTGCTGGTACAAAAGTAAAAGAATACGCTTCAAAAACCTCTCAATTATTTAATAGTAGTGTAAAAAAATCTCTCAACCTTCCTATTAAAGATATTCCTGAGTTTAACGACAGCAATTTAGATAATTGGGGTCGTTTTAAACCCCGGTGGTATGGAGATACTAACGGATTGCAGAAATTACTCAACTCCGGTAAATCAACTATTTACTTTCCTGCTGATATTTACTTTTCCTACAACCAAAAGGTGGTTACAGTTCCACCTACAGTGAGAAAAATTATTGGTTTTTCATCTACTGTCAATGGAAGTAAAAAGGGTAAACGTGGGGGTGGTATCAAATTTGTTATCAAAGAAGATAGCAAAAACCCTTTAATTGTTGAGGGATTTGGTTATGGAATAAGAGTAAGCAACCAAGCAGCTAGAGATGTGGTGCTCAAGAACGGAAAATATAATTATATTGATGGACCTGGAGTTGGAGATTTATATCTAGAAGATATACAAATCCGCAAGTTGAAGCTCAGAGATACCAAAAACGTATATGCATGGCAACTTAACACAGAAAGCCTAGATAAAGCACGTCTCAAGGTTATAAATAACGGTGCAAATATGGTAATATTTGGTATCAAAACCGAAGGTAAAGGCACCATCATCGAAACGACAAATGGTGGTAAAACTGAAGTCCTGGGGGGATTTATTCTTCCAACTAGGAAATTTTCAACTAAAGAGAAGAAAGACCCAGCATTTCGTAGCATTGATTCTGAAACATCGATTAGTATAAGATTCCGCTATTATCACGATCCTAATTATATGTATAATATTCTGGTTGAAGAAACGCGGGATGGAGTAACTCGTAGAATTAAGAATTCTAAAAATCCTCATCAATTTGTACCACTATATAGTGGAAATCAAACTACAGGAACTCAACTTGCGAAGGATTCTAACAATTTTTCAAATAGATTAATCAATCGAATCAGAAAATTAATCAATGAAATCCGACGTCAAACTGATTTTGATGGAGATAGAAAAACTGAAAAAAAAAGCCAGATTTAATTGGTTTCACTTATTCAAAAAGCTGTGTTTATATTCTGCTCGCGATGATATCAACTCCGCTTAATTAGTTACAATATAACGCTATTGGCGTGATAATAAATAGCGCGATTGTAATGCGATCGCTTTATGGAACCACCTTAGGGCGTGTTTTATTACTCTGGGGGAAAATCAAACTATATTTTAAACCTTAACTTAAACTACAACAATATCTTCCTTCCTTAGCGATCGCACAAAATATACGCAAAATTGAAAAAAGAGGATGGTTTGAAAAATGCGATCGTAATGTCAATTAGTCTCTCCTAGGGAAGACATCGCACTTTTTTTATCCTTCAACTTCTTCAGAGACACCCTTCTTACCAAAGAAGAATCAAACTCACTAGTGTCTCCCAATCTTACCTCCTTCCCCTTTAATTGAGAAAAACCCATCCCAACACTACAAACCTGACACATAATATCTATTCCCTCACCAACATCACTTTCTCACCACATAATAATTATTTTGTATATCATGCTCCAACTGCATCACCTCAACCTTATCAAAACCAGCATCTGCCAACATTTCCAAAGCTTTTTCCTCACCCCACATAGCCCCCAAACCCATACCATTAGATGCTAAGGAAACAGTCATACAGTGCATACAAGAAATGGTATATAATAGTGGTCCCATAGGATGCTCCATATTACCACCCACATCACTAGAAGCACGGATATCCTGCATTAAATAAACACCATCATCCCTTAATGCTGTAAAAATCGCCTTTAAGACTGCATCAGGCTTTGCTTGGTCATGTACTGCATCAAAGGTAGTAATCAGGTCATAACGAGCAATTTCATCAATAGTAGCTGCATCTTTCACATAAAACTGAATATTACTTAAACCCAGACTTTCAGCTTCCCTTTTAGCATTACCAATCCCCTCTTCGGAAAAATCATACCCCCGAAATCTACTATAAGGATACATCTGAGCCATTTTATTTAAAGCTCTACCGCTACCACAACCCACATCCAAAACATTAATACCCGTTTCCAGTTTTTTAATTAAACCAGGAATAATACCTAAAATACTATCAAAAGCCGATAAAACAGTCTGTCCGCTATCTTCAGCCATTACAGTATGGAAGCGCTTATAGGAAGAATAAGGAACCCCACCACCCTGATGGAAACAATTTACAATCTCATCCTCTACAGTACCCAGTACAGAAATATATTGCCCAAATGCTGCCATATTATCAGGACTTGCAGCACGAGTTAAAAAAGCAGAATGTTCTGGAGGTAAAAAATAAGTTTGCTTCAGAGAATCGTATTCCACAAATCCACCAGTCACCATCGTACCCAACCATTCCCGCACATATCTTTCATTTAAGGATGCAGCATCAGCAATTGCTTGAGTAGTAGATGGTGGTAACTCAGCCATAGCATCAAATAAACCAGTACGATGACCAATAGAAGTCATTAACGCGATCGCACCACTGTTAAGTACACCCAAAACCCTGTCTGCAAAGGCTTCAGCTTTCACTTCATCAAATGTTTTTACGCTCATCTCATCCTCTTATTTATTTAGCTCTTTTATTTATCAGATACAAGGGAGAAGTTTACGGGAATCTGTATATTTATTGTTTTAGAGAGTAATCGAGAAAAACTAGGGAAGACGCTTCTTACTAAGAGCGAAAATATAGCTTCACTCACTTTTATAGATTTTTAAGCATTTAAAAATTCAAGCGTTTAGATGCTTAGCTGTTTAATTAAATGTGTATGTATTTTTAATAATTTAATTGCTAGCTTATCTAACAAATGCTTGTTAAGCATTTAAACATTTAACTATGAGATAAATCTAGAAGTCCCAATACAGTTCAGTTAAACTTAAAAAATAAAAATGGTGCAGGTTGAGACAATAAACTCAACCTTCACAGAGATACAGCCGCAGCAATTGTAATTCTTGAAAGAGTGAGCGTTGGGCATTCCGAAGTAACGCTCTTTCTAAGAGCAACCTCTACTTTGCTTGGAGAAACCCTGGTAGAGCAATTAGCTACTATGAACTTGAGAATCCCCGTGATTTTTAATCCGGGGAGTGTCAACTTAACCATATTTTGACGGGTTTGAGGATATACCGAAAGCTCCACTTCATGGGTGACGCGTATACTATAAATATTCCTTTACCACAACTATCATTTGTAATATCTTTAAATATCAACCAGAGAACAGTAAAAATAACAAAAATCTCAAAATTTACCTATAAGAGAAAGAGGATATTTACGAAATAAATGTTTACAATAACATTTACATATCTTTATATTTTTCTGAAATTTTAGATTTTAGACGAGATAGAGATTCATAAATAATCAAAGGTTGAACGGGACTTAACAAAGCCAAAAAGTTACCGAAGCGACCCAAATATCAACACTTAATCTAACATTCACAGGAGTGATTATGACGACGAATGAGCGTAATAGACGTATTATGGAGCACTTAAAAAAATCAGGGAATATAACATTTAATAGTCCTAATCAAAACTCCAAGGTCAGTCAACCAGTTACACCAACACCAACACCAACACCAACACCACCAAAAGTTTCAAATGCATCGACAGCAGCAGCAACACCTAATTTATATAAAACTCCTGACACCCGTAAAAGACAAATAATGGAACATTTAAGTCGTAGTGGTGCTAACTATAATTTATCATCCTTAGGCTTAGAGGCACGCAAGCAAAAAATTCAGAATCATGTCCGCAAAAGCATAGAATAGACAGTTCCTCCCGAATTAGAAGGTTAGTTTTTGATAAGCACTTGTTTAGTCCTCCTTTAGAGGATTTTGTTTATAAGACTGGACTTTCAGTCCCAGGTGGTCTGGTGCAAGATGTATGTTAATAAATCCCTGATATTGAAATTAACCCTAATCTCGTAAAAACATCTCCAGAAATTAAATATATGTAACCTGGAACCCTCCTAGAGACGTTAAATTTAACGTCTCTATATTTTTCTGGAGATGTTTGCTGGATGTTTGCTGGATGTTTGTTGTTTCCTAGAGATTTGGTTTCAGCGATCGCGGATCAATATGAATGAGAATTCGGCTTATTTCTCAGTTTCAAATCTCTGGTATAACAAAATTTGGAAAAACTGCATAAAGAGATACTGAGAATACCCATAATTATATAGAACACTATAGAGCGCAGTATTAGATATGAATAAATTCCAGGACAAATATATTATCTCAAGCAATGATAAATTAAGTTAGTTTTTATCAGTCAATAAAAACAGGAATCCAAAATTGCAATATCCTAATTATACAGGGTCAAATCCTATGAAGAAACGAGAGGATATAGTACATAAGTTTTCTAGCTTTGTTTATTGGATAGACGATAATTATCAACTCAAATTTAGTTGGAAAGTTGATATTAAGCTAGAAAATAATATGAAATTAAAAATAGAGACAGACCCAGATGCAAAGGAAAGCTTTTGGGTACAGTACTTTTTAAAAAAAATATTAATTCCATCTCAAGTAGAGGAAAAATCAGTCAATGAATTTAATCAAGAAGAAAATTATTTTCAAACAGAGAGACATCTCTCAGCTTATCTACAAGAAGCCTGTCTTAAAGCAGCAAAGGATATACACTATGAATTTAAATATATTAAATATAAATATTCTTTTCAAGAGTATTTTCAAATAGCAAACATGGCTGCTTGTCTGCCCGCAAAACTTTTAAAAAACTTTAACTTTCAACGTAAAAAGATTAACATAGAAGCATATGGTACAAGTGCTTTAAAAAGATTTATTCGCAATCATATTTATCAACAAGACCTGGAAGCAAGAAGAACTAAGTTTTCTGAATATGGTTTATTAAAAAACTTGAATATTACGGAATTAAATGAAGCTTTAGTATCTCGAAGTATGAATAAACAGCAAATTGTTTTACATTGTTTAGCTTGGCAATGCTTTAACGAAATTTTTCAAATAGAAAAGAACCATCTCAAACAGACAAAATCTCCATCTAAAAGTGATTTTGCGGCAATAGCAAGTTATTATAATCAACGCTGCAATCAACTAAATTTATCTACTATACCTGCCTCATGGTTAACAGTTAAAGAAATGCTAGCCAAGTGTATACAAGCAGCTAAAAATTATCGGAGTAAAAGCTATTTTCATTTAGAAAATTATTGCAATATATCAGATCCAGCTCTTTCTGGGTTAGAAAAGCTTATACAACAGGAAGAATGGCAAGAAGTACAATTCATGATTGAGAAGTTATTTACTAAAATACCAAAGGTTTGTCAGATAATTTTTAGCTTGAGTTATGGATTAAATTTAACTCAAACTGATATTGTAACTATTTTTAAGTCTAAATATCCAGAATTACAGAAGCAATATCAAGTAGCTCGGTTTTTAAAAAGACATACTAGAACTATATTAAAGGATTTTTATACAGAATGGAATCAGATTAATCCTGAGATTAATCTTAATGATG
>JBCCDM010000323.1:0-7689 GCA_039030795.1 Cyanobacteria bacterium P01_A01_bin.84 | reverse complement strand
TAAATATAACAAGTTAGATATAAAGTTGAACAAGTATTGTGACAGTTTATAGTATTTTGTTCAACTGGCACAATTGAACAAGTTGCATATACAGTAAGTCAAAAGTAAGGTAAAAATGTAACACGAATATTTCAAGGGGTAATACCCACGGTGTAAACAATCATCATACCTAGTACACAAAAATACACCACACAGAATTTAGATATCCGTGTAGTGTATTGGATTTAATGTAGTTTTCGTAGTTGCGGTGCTGAGCTTATACGATACTCAGCATCGGTTATAGTGGGAGCGATAAAACCAATTAACTAATGTGTGTTTCCGCTATTTTTCAAGGTAGCGGTTTTTTACTTCCTCACAGATACCCCTAACCTGTAAAGCTTGCGAGTTAGCTTGTATACAGTTTTCGGATAAATTCGCCATCAATTCCCAAAGGGTAATACCTTGTTGTGCTGCTATCTCAGCTAACTCGATGTAATTTTCTTCGGGAATAATATATTGACGTTCCGAGCGGGGTGTCTTTAGTCAAGATTTAATCCCAGTGATATTTACATCCTGTGGATTATCCAGCACAGTTACAAGTTCTGAATTACCCAGGTAGTTAAGGGTAAAATGTTTAATCGCTTCCACCTTGAACCCCCCACCTGTAAGGAAAACCCGCTCCCCCTTCTTAATTAAATGCTTGATATCTCGTAGCAGTTCTCTAACTCCAATAATTTCTCTAGCCCAAGCTTGTAAACCAGAATGTAATCTACTTCCTAATTCCACATCCCTATTCCCCAAATCCATTACAGCGGTATATTGGTCATTAACTATCTGGGAAGATTCGAGGGTTTGTTTTAGTCGAGACGCTTTGTAAACTATCCCTCCGGTATCACCACCTTTGGGCGCTTCCTCAGCAAAAAAGTCTGTGATAGCCGCGACACCTGCACCACTTACCGAATGTTGGGTGCTAGCGCGGGGAACTCCGTTTAAGTTGCTGTAAGGTGTGTGGGTCAAAGTCCCTCCACCTAAATCGACTACGTGAAATTTTTTATCTTTTGAACCATTAGTTTTTAACCAACGTTTAGCCGCGCAAGCTGCACCGTAACCTTCTGGGTAAAGAACGTATTCAACTACATTAATTTTGAATTCCCTTTCATCAAAATTAAATGTGATACTCTTAATTGCTTTTTCAATCTCTTTCTTACGGTGTGAGCTTAGGGAGAGTAACGAAAGTTTCAAATCAATCTCAACAATTCCGGTTTTCTGTTTCTTCATATATTTGTGTAGAAAACCATCATGCATAGTTAACGCACCAATTACCCAAACCTGCAATAAGCCTATCTTGTTATCATCCACATACCCCTCTTTAATTACTCCACCGCTTAAAGATTTAGCGCTATCACCAACGGCATAACTTTTAGTTCCAATTGAAAACACTCCCAAATAACCTGTGGGTAATTCATGATGTCTATCAAATTCTTGAGCAACTGACGGATAACTACTTGAGATTTTATCAAGGTAGTACTTGGTGTGAGAACTACCACCGTCTATAAATAATTCGGGTAGTTTTGGTTTGCGAGTAGTCTTAGTATTAGCGGTTGCTTTTACTTCTGTATTGATTGCTGTTCCGTTCATTGTTTGTGTCATGATTGTTAATTGAAAAATTACGATGTATACAAGTAATTGACTGTGTGATTTATGACTTATGGATACGTAGATGCAATATTGAATATCAAACTATTAGGAAATAAGCAGTAGTTTCTATTAGCTAAAAGCCCTATAAACACCTGTACAAATAGCTGTAAGCTAGCTGTAAGAAAGCTGTAACGGACTGTAAAAAACTGTAAGGGTCTGTAAGCATATCGGCTGAAACTAAGTCGTATAAAGCGATGTAACGATTACAGTAAAACTGTAAAAAAGCTGTAAAATCCCCCTATGTGCCAAAGCTGTAATTTCTTACAGTTTTTACAATTCCTAATACTTTGGTTTGACGATAAAAAGTATTTTGAGTAGAGAAACATTAAGTTACTAGTTAAATTGTTCAAACTGAAAGGAAATTATTAAGTAGTAACTGTAAATCTATTACGTAGTGTCTATAATTACAGTGACTACTTAAATGTATACACTTTAGTTTTTTGGAGGTGTAAAAGTGCGTTTGCAATCACCACACTTATATCTTCCAGCTTTACCAAAAGCTTTAGTATTAGTTGATTTGCAATGTTTACAGTTCACCGTGGTGCTAACTTCTACATCAGGTATAGACTGTTGAGGTTTTACCGTTTGGGGTTCATCGTCTTGGTGAAAGATGAATGGGGGTAATTCGATAAAGTAAGGTTTTTGATTTGGGATAGCGATAAACGCAAACCTAAAATATCCATAGTCTGAGATTGTTAAACCGAGTTCATCGTTCTTACGCTGGTAAAAATCTCTAATAGTTGCATACTGCTTAAGATATTCATCTCGCTGTTCCGGTTCATTCTTCCAGCGGTTCTCAATGAAAAGCTTTGCATTCTCCCCTATGTGACATTGAGCGGTACTGTTCCAATCACTCCAAGTCATTTTTGAAACTACGTTAGCCGCACTGGATTGACCTATGATGATAATCCCTACATCTTGGTGTGATGCTTGTTTGACCGCGTAGAGTAACGATGGTCTTACCTTGGTACTTCCTAATTCTTCAATAACAGAGTCCAATTCATCAAAAATAAAAAGGTCAAAAGTATCTGTAGAACGCTTTTTAGATTGTCGGTTTTTGATTTCATCATTCAAAGTTGAAAATCCTTTGAGGCATTCTTCAGCGTTTTTACCTTCAGCGCGATACTTCCAGTTATCTTTTTTGGAACCGTGTTGTGGATTGAAAAGTCTTACCTTAACTTCCTTGGAACTATAAGCGGTGATAGCATCCGCGATAAATTGCGCGGTCGGAGATTTACCAGCTTGCGAACCTCCAGTAACACGCCATCTTTCATAACTGGAAAGGGACGCTTTAAATACCTTGTGAGGTTTACAAATTCGTGAAATATCAGATACACCATCGGTTTTAGGCTTTTCTCGCAAACTTACTGAAGCTACCATCAGTCCTTTAGCACCAGAGTACTTAAAAGCTACTGGCTTAAGAACATTGCAATATTGCTGTAATGCTTCCGAGTGTTCATTAAGCTCACTCTCAACAACTTGTCTAGGATTGCGGTCGATTTGAAAGTAAAGTTTGCAATCGTAACCATCTGTTTCGTGGAAACTTCTATCCAGATAGTAGCCGTAACCTTGCTTCCAGAAGAAATCAATAATTAAATTACCTATTTGCAATTCCCTAGATTGGGCTAGTAACCACTTTAAAGGTTTACGATGTTCGTTAATTTCGGTTTTGAGTTTGGCAATCTCGATATTTTTGTTATCGATTTCATCAATCAAATTAGTTACGTTATCTCTTAAGTTATCTAAGTTTTTTATCTCTCCTTGAATAGCTGATAAAAACTTATTTTTTGATTCAGAGTATTGCTGTTCGATAACGTCTAGTCCTGTTAAAACTTTCTCACGCGCTACAAACTGTTTAGGGTCACGTCGTATTTTTAATTCTTGCTCAAATTCTTGCATCGTAAGTTTTACAGTAGTATTGAGCAAGTTACGATATTGTACTTTATGTGCTGCGATTTCATCAGATATCTGAAAGTAAATCTCGGTAATATCTGAAGTGATTTTATCCGTGTGTTGCAATTCTTGAAGTTCCCACAACCATTGGTTAGAGCGCTTGCATGACTCAAATAATTTAGTTCTGAAATTAAGTAGTATAGTGTGAATATCTTGGTATTTTTCCGAAGTTAATTTGTGTTCTAACGAATCGGCTAATCGGTTGTAGCCTGTTTCAACTTTGTACTTCAAATCCGACACAAATTCTTTAATTAGAAGTTTATATAACTCCTTACGTTCGTTATTTTCCCGCGCTAACTTAGCGTCCAACTCTTTATGTTTAGCTGTAAATTCTAACTGCAAATTACTGAACGCTGTTTTCAGTTGTTGAATAAGTAAATCTTTTTCAGCAATCAGTTTTTCTAAATCAAATATTTTCGATTCGCGTTGAGAAATAATTTTTACCTGTTTATTGGTAGTATCTTCTAGCTTTTCTTTAGACTTAGTGATGGTGTTTAATTCGTTGGTAAATTTTTCTTGAATGTTTTTACTTTCTTCATCAACTTTAGAAGACATCAAAGCACTTGCAGTAAGTGAACCCGCTACGAGTCCTAAGCTAAGTACTGTAGAATTTAGTGCAAGATTTTTAGAAGATTCGTTATCAGCTTTAACAAAACTAAAAATTGATGTACCAGCAAAAATTAATCCAGCAATAGTAACAATTAGCGTAGAGTTTTTTGTGTTGATTTGAGTTTTCATGATTTAATAGAGATGAAATTATTTTTTGTTGTTTTGAAGTACTTTGGGGTAATAGATGCACTCCGAAGTACTTTTTATTTTGCGATTATTCAGCAAACAAGAAGCTTTCTACTTCCTCACGTTTCCTAGCGTTTCGATTATCTTGCTGTTCGATTTCGATTTCTAGCGCTTCAAGTTGTCTGTGCTGTTTATCTAGTTTTAAATCCCACTCTCTACGAATACCATCAGTTAGAGAAACCACACCTTGAGTACGGATAATTTGTTGTTCAAGCAACTCTTCAGTTTCTTCTAATTTCGATTGTTCAATTTGTAATTTAGTACCGGATATTTCGTGTTTAACTACTTTAGCTCCCACGTCAATTTTTGCGGTATCTAAGTCAACTAAATCGCCTACTAATTGCCATTCTTCTTTATGGTTTCTTACCTGTTTACGCTTTTGTTTAATACGGTTATGAGCTACATCTAACGAGTTATTTTGTCTTTCTATTTGGAGATTGATTTGATTCGCTTCCTTAGCGGTCATCTGAGGTATTGAATCATCTAACTCATAGTTTGAACTTCCTATAGTTTGAGATAATTCATCAATCTTTAATCCATAGCTAGAAGCTAAATCTTGAGCCTGAGAAATGACGTTGTTGCTATCAGCAGTTACAACGCTAGAACCACCATTAAAAGCCCGTCTAACCTGTTTACCAGCACTTCCTACTTGCTTACCTACATTAGCTACTGTTTGAATGCCGTCACTAACCGTACCAACCGCATCAGTAATAGTTTTTGTACCCTCTTGCAATCTTTCTAGAGCGCTTTTATCAGGTTCAGTATTTTGATTTTTCTTAGGTCTACCGCGTTTTTTAGCAGTATCCTTAACTCGTTGAGAACCTGTTAATCCACCTAAGTTATCTTTAGTCATGATATTTAATCTCTTAGTAACGTCTGTAATTTGAACGATTCGAGCCAAATAATGAAACAACTGTTAAGCATCCGAAAACAATAGTTACATCACGTTTATTCAATTTGAAATCGATATCTACTGTATTAGGCATTCCGAAGAAAATACCGATTGTAGCTAGCAACAAAACAACAGTTCTATTCATTGTCCCTCCAAAATTTGACTGCTAATTTTACTCATAAGCTTGTTCAGTTCATGCCAGTTTTGAGAATCTTTTTCTGTGTTTTTTGACTGCCATAACTTTAAGGCTTTGAGAATAATAAAACGTTCGGTTCTAGTCATTGTTTTTCCTCCTATTCAAATAAAAAAGTTAGTCCAAGCATAAAAATCAATCCAATAATTAGCCATACTGTCTCAAACATTTAAAACTCCAAGTCTAATCCAGCATTTAACAATCTTTCAATCACTGGGTCTGTCTCAAATTCTTCCGTAGCTACTTCTTGATATTCAAAAGTAGTTACATCCTGTGTTGGTAAATCTTGGTGGAACTGTTGTAGTTGTGGTGTTTGATTTCCTAGTCTGTGTTGTGTGATTAAAAAGTTAATACATTCTTTTTCATCCATACCCCACTGGTTAGCGAGGTTTTTGATGTGTTGTTGGTTTGACTTAATGACAGATATACGCATAGTTTTTACCTTAAGTTTGGTGTGGATAGTGTTACGAGAATAATCAGAATAATCGCGTTACCTAATAGAAATTCAATCATTGGTCGTTATATTCGATGTAAAATTCAGTTTCGTTTTCGTACAAGTCAAGATACATATTCACATCAGAAAGATAATCAAAACCAACTACACCCCTAAGCGTTGAAATAATGATGTATTTGTGTCTGTAAGGTGTAGCTTTGGGGTTTTGTCTAAAAGCTATTCCTAACGTTTTACAGCGGTCGATAATCTTATCTTTCATTATTTTTTCTCCGTTAGAGTAAGTAATTTAGTTCCGTTTGTCTTAATCAAAAAAGCCAACATTTGAGAATAATCTCTCAATCCAAATTGTTTACAAATTGCATCCGCATCCTGTTGAAATTCAGGTTGCAAAGTTATCCGAATCTGTTTTCTAGTCATTGTTCTAAGTAGATGTGTAGTAGTTCCGAAGAACAGACCCCGGTTGAGTTGCGAACCTCAACCATGACGCTATCGGGGTAATTAATTATTTGCCGTCTATTTTCTGGGTAAACCGTTGGTAAGCATCTTGATACTTAGCAGGGATAACTTCTTTCTCGTAGTACAAACTTTTAGGAAATTCTGCACAGCAATCGAGAGGAACTACTTGGTAGTTAATATCGTTATCGAAACAAAATTTGCAGGGTTGAATTGTGAAAATTCTCTTACCAATTTCGTTAGCAAATTGAATTTCACGCTTGGTACTATCGCCAATGTAATCATCAACGTTTAGCACCCAAATACCATCAGCCATCATGATTTTCTGATAGTGCAATTCATCAAATATCCGCTTCATTTTTTGTGGATTGTCTAATACATAATCTTTGACAACCGGGAACTTTTCAGGGTACTTCATCGAAAAACCTGATGGTATCGAAATGATGTTTTTAGTAACTAGCATTGCGTTAGCTTGAATCATTTCATCCCAATATTTGAGAGAGCCGCATAAGCATAAGCTTGGTGAAACAGTAGAGTAAACTTTTAAAGTTCCATTTGCTTCTTTAGCTTCAGCAACAGTAGAAATAACTTTTAAAGTACGTTCGTCATGCCAAGTTGAATAACCCATAAGTTTAATCTCAAAAATAAGTAATTTGTGTAATTTTGACAGTGTGGTTAGAAAATTCGTTCAGAGTTCAAAACCTTTGAGGGGTAAGCAATCCGGCTAATTGACATTGCGCTTGCATTCCTCATTTGTACTCAGTGCGTCTCTCTGTGCCTCACATTTCTAATATAGCGCATACTAGCAACTAGTCGCCACTATTAGAGACTAGTAATTACTTATAGGAAAAAAGGATTTATATAACCTGAACTAATAGCACCTAGTAGAATATAGTTGTAGCTAGCAAATAACAATTATGGGAATTCCAAAATATGCAGGTAAAAGGCTTACTATAACTATGCCTGAAGAAATTTTTACTTACATTGAGACATTAGCTAAAGATGAAACTAGAAGTAATGCCCAAATGGGATTGACACTTATAAAAGAAGCTTTAGAAAAAAGAGGAATAGTGATAAACGAATAGCCTTAGTAATTCCCCCACGCCATCCCCGGTAGTGGGGTTTATTGCCGTGTACGCTCCAATGCCCTATTCCCTATTCCCTATTCCCTAATCCCTATTCCCTATTCCCTATTCCCTTTATTTGACACACGCATCAACTTATCTTGATTTATCAGCACCGAACCATATAATCAGCGTTACAGCCAACGTC
>JBCCDM010000322.1:0-7694 GCA_039030795.1 Cyanobacteria bacterium P01_A01_bin.84 | reverse complement strand
CTTGAATAAAATTATTTAAAGATGATTTAAAATTAGCTATTGCTAATGTTTTATCTTTCCCATTTCATTTTTTCATCATTCAGTTGCGGTTTGTTCAATGGATACTAAATCAGCAAAATCTTTAACATTGATACCCATGGATTGACACGCTTTACGTAATTCATTTTCAAAAGATTTGAGGTCGTCACCATATCCAGAATTTCTAGCTGCGGCTTCTATACCTCGTTTCATACTTGCTCTGGTACAATCGATTAATTCAGATCCAGTTAATTGACTAGATGAAGACATAATTTACTTTTCAGACTTTCTACAATATGTGAATGAAATTTTGTATAAATTAAGTGTAAGTGTTCGTAAGATTTACGAACACCAATTAGCGCAAATAATTATATTTTTCTACATTCATCGATACAACCATTTGCAATTAATCCTGTTACTTGCTTATGAAAACTACTACAAGCCAGGATTTTCTTGCTTTTCAACGTTTGGAACAAAATCAGGACGCTCTTTACTCTCCCAACCCGCAGGACGCTTAGAATTGTACCAAGCAATTGAACCGATAGCAACTGCTGAAATAAACCCTAAGACTAATATACCTGTAAGAGATATATAGTAACCAGAAGTGCTATTTGGATTAGCTAATATATCTGCAACCAAATAGTTAATGTTAATTAAATGATTCATAAATATGCTCTCCCCTCAATGAAAATATCAATTTTAATATTTAAGTTGATATTAATATCAACTTAAATATTAATCAAAAGATTTGTGCAAAATGCTCACAGAATCAAACTTTTTCCCAAGAATAAAGAAGAAGTAATTATATAATCACCTCCTCTATTCCTCTCAAAAATTCAACTCTAGTCGATAGCTTTTTTTACTTCATCTTTAGCATTTTCAACTGTATGACGAACTGTAGACTCAGCTTGCTTAGCCTTGCCTTCAGCTTTATCATCTGGATTACCTGTTACTTCACCCATTGCTTCTTGGGCTTTACCTTCAATATTCTTTGCAGTTGCTTTCACTCTATCTTCATTACTCATAATATTCTCCTTTCTTATTAGTGTATAAAATTCAAAACTTTAGAGAGAAACAAAGTTATTTAGCTTCTCTCTTTACTTTCCTACTTCTATTATTATTTTTATCCTTCAATTCTTCTTCTATCTAAAGAATACAATGAACTGAAATATTGTGCTTCTAAATATACAATCTATAAATATAAAATATAATTCTTCAGGAAGAGTGTAAATGGTATTTTAAATCGCTGCACTCAACCCGAAGCAATACATCAGTTGATAGATTTTTAATTATGACCAAGGTTGACGGAAGTCAGGATAAAGAGTAAGTCCTCCATCAACAAATAAGGTTTGACCCGTAATATACGCTGCCTCATCTGAAGCTAAAAATGCCACTACCCCAGCCATCTCTTCTGGAGAACCCGCACGACGCATGGGAATATGACTTTCAACCTCAGCTTTAGCATCCGGGTCGCTAGTCCATTCATTAATTGGTGTTGCAGTTGCACCAGGTCCTATTGCATTAACTCTGATACCTCTACCTGCATACTCTAAAGCTAAAGTACGAGTCAGATTTTCCATGCCACCTTTACTAACAGAATAACCGATATACTCAGGTCTAGGAATAACTTCATGAACGCTGGAATTATTAATAATTACTCCGGGTTTTTTATATTCTAAAAAATGTTGAATAGCTACACGAGCGCACAAGTAAGCTCCACGAACATTCACCGCAATCATGCGATCAAATTTATCCATTTCTAGCTCATGGGAGGCAGCCGACATTTGAATACCGGCATTATTGATTAAAATATCTATGCCACCAAGTTCCTGGCTAGTAGATGCAAAAATATTCTTGACATCTTCTTCTTGAGAGATATCACCCTGTACTAGCAAATGCTTTACACCGTAGCCTTTGATCTGGTCGCAAGCTTGTTCGATCAACATTTGCTCCTTTGTTTCCTCTGCCTTTTCTTTGCTTTTATAAAAGTTGACAGCTACATTAGCACCTTCCTGAGCAAAACGAATTGCGATCGCTCTCCCTATTCCAGTAGCTGCTCCGGTAACTAAAACATTTTTCGTTTTTAAGCCTTTCATGGTTACTTAGGTATATAAATATAATTCTATGAGATAAAAAAGTTGACTCAGTGAATTGTTAGTTTTAGCTCTGAAAGCTATTTAAGCTATTATCTACTATATATAGTTAATTATATAGTTAGTAATATTCAACACAAAAGGGTGGACAATATTCCACCCATACAACAAGAAGCATTATTAGTAACTTCAACTAAGAGCAAAACTAGCGTGCTTCGGTTCCTTGGTTAGGAGCACCTTCAACAGGAGAGCTATTCGCGGGAGACTCAGGTTCAGCACTAGATTTTCCACCATCTTCTGATGCAACTCCTGTCTTACGTTCTGCTGGTTCTATAGGAGTTTGATAACCTTCAGAGGCTGTAGGTGTAGTTTCGCTATTGGTAGTTTTCTTTTCTTGACTTGACATAATATTTTTAACTATGATTCATTTGCTCCCATAGTATTTACATTTTATCAGGATTACTTCTATCTAGAAAATGATAGTCAATAATTTCTATGTCTGTCTTTTGATAAAATTAGGGTCTCTCCTTCTTCAAACTACATTCGAGTCATAATCATAAGTTTAGTTTGTGTAAGTCTAAAAGTAGTAAACTATCTATATCTTTGTATGTATATGAAAAAATCATTAGATACAACTTACATTTTAGATAGTTAGTTAATTATATCTGCGGTTATCATATTAGACATCTCCGAGAAAGAATACAAAAGCCTTGTATAGTCAGGGTTAATACCTCATTTTCCACAGAGGTCTATTTAGACATATCCTAAAAATAATACAAAAGTCTTATATAGCCAGGGTCAATATCTCATGTTCCACAGAGCTCTATTGGGGGATATAGATAGATATAGCTGTAAAAATATAGAGATCGGACAAGGTGTTTTACTCGAAAGAACAGACACATATTGGCTGATCTTACAATATGGGTTACAGGGAATAGGAAATAGGGAATAGAAAAATGTCTTAACCAATCTGGCGTTTGCTATATAAGTAGGTGGATGTGAATAAACATAACTATAATTGTGGTCATTACCTTCACGGAGTGTTCCCTCTTAGGGAAGGAGGTACGACGACGTAATCGCAAGAGTCTCAGCCTTTTTATATTCTGTTACATAGTTAGATTCAATCGTGCCTACCTACTTAGTTAGTAAACCTTATCGTACTCGATATTATAGGACTTATACTTCTCCTGGGGGATAAATAGTCGAAAAAATACTAAATTTTAGAAAATAAAGTTATATAATATTGTAGCTTATTTGTATCGCGAAATTTATAGTGAAACGAAGTAAATAAACTATATAAAAATAATCAAGCATGAGCCTTATAGAAACAGTAAAAAACAGTTTAAAAGAATTAATTGGTAGCACAGTAAAAATTTTCCCGGCCCTGCTAACAGCCTTAATAGTACTATTTTTAACCCGTTTTGCTGCTGATTTTATTCAAGGGGTCGTTAGTAGAATTGCAGAAAAAGCTGTTCGTAGCAGGTCTCTTCAACTTTTATTGTCTAAGACAAGTTACGTTACAGCTTGGGCTATAGGAGTTATTGTAGCTGGAGTGATTGCCTTCCCTGGGTTAAGATTAGGAGATATTATTGCTACATTAGGGCTTAGCTCTGTTGCAATAGGTTTTGCTTTCCAGGATATTTTCAAAAATTTTCTTGCTGGAATACTTCTATTATTACAAGAACCTTTTCAGATTGGCGATCAAATTATCATTGGTGATTATGAAGGGACTGTAGAGCGAGTCGATATTCGGACTACTCAGATTAAAACTTATAATGGAGAAAAAGTTCTATTACCTAACTCCACGGTATTTACAAGCGCAGTGGTGGTAAGAACTGCTTTTGATTCTAGAAGAAGTGATTTGTCAGTGGGAGTTGACTACAATACTTCGTTATCTCAAGCATCCGAAATATTGGAAAGAACTATATCTCAGGTAGAAGGTGTATTAACTCAACCTCCTCCAGAAATAGATTTAGTCAGCTTTGGTGATAGTTCAATAGATTTTGTCATTCGATATTGGACACTTCCAGAGCAAAAAGAGGTACGTAATGTAAAAACAAGAGCGATCGTTAGGATTAAGACAGCATTAGATGATGCCAACATTAATATTCCTTACCCAATACGTACCCTTTATTCTTATAATCAAGAACAGTATAATGATGATCAAAAAGTATCAAAACAAGATAATAGCCACGATGTAATTCAATCAAAATAATAGGTATAAAGTAAGCTACATTATTATTGGTATCTGTTTATAAATTTGACTATTTTATAGATTTGATTTGACTAACAAATTGAAGCTACCTATGTATCCAATATTGGGATCATCTCAGTATTGGGAGAAAGCTAGCAGACTAGAAACATAGGGCTAGGATAATTATTAATCACAGAACTAATCACAGAACTAATCACAAAGGTAGATTTGTTTGTATAGCGTCACCCTAGTAGTCTGTTGGATTACGATATTTGTATTTGTTCAAAATTGGGATATTCCCCTAATATTGGCATATAAAAGTCAATACTTACCTAAATCTGGATTCATAAAATATCCTGTTCCCAATTGCAATATCAATCTTTAATTCATAAGTTATCAAGGGTTAGATTTTCACGTTCCACTTAGAATAATCCTGTAAACGGTCTTTAGATGAAATTTATATTAGCCATTCTGGGATTATCCATTCTGACTGTAGTTACCATTGATATCCTCGTCACAACTCTTACCTTGGGAGGAGGAGGTCCTATAACTAGTAGGTTTACTACATGGGTATGGAAATTATTGATACAAATACATCGTCGCCATTCCAATCATAGAATGTTAGCGACTGTCGGTTGGGTACTCTTAGTTAGTATCACCTTGATTTGGTATATATGCACAAGTATTGGTTGGATATGTCTCTTTAATTCAGCAACAGCAGCAGTTATCAATGCTTCTAGCAAGGAACCTGCGGATATCTGGGAAACAATTTATTTTGTGGGGTATACCTTATCTACTTTAGGAATGGGGGATTATCAGCCCCAAGGTATAGTTTGGCAGATGGCAACAGTAATAGCTTCAACCAATGGATTTTTTCTTGTTACATTAAGTATTGCCTATCTTTTACCAGTAGTTTCAGCCGCAACCGAAAAGAGAGCTTTTGCTGTTTATATTTCTTCCTTGGGAGGAACCGCAGATGAAATTTTGACTGCTTCTTGGAATGGTAAAGATTTTGAGGATTTATCTTCTCATTTAAGTTCCATAACTGCTTCACTTACTCAACTTGGAGAGCAACATCTAACTTATCCTATTTTGCATTACTTTCATAGTGTAGAGCGATCGCGTTCTTTAGCTTTGAGTTTAGTGGCACTTGATGAGGCTTTAACATTGTTGCATTATGCCATACCCCCTGAGAATCAACCGAATAAAGCCACATTGAATGCTGCTAGACGTGGGAGTGCAGCTTTTCTGAAAACTCTAAAATCAGCTTACTTGGAATCTGCGAATATAGAACCACCACTTCCTAAGTTAGAATTATTAAGAAGCGAAGGTATTCCTACCTGTAGTAATGAAGAATTTGTCACAGCAACTAAACAAGTGTCTCAGCGTCGTAAATTGCTACTTGCATTAGTCCAAAATGATGGTTGGACTTGGAATGCGATCGCTTCGAGTGAAACTACTAGCAGAGCAAGCAATTTAGATGATGAAACAGTAATTGATGATGTGGTATTACACTAAGTGGCTATGACGATTAATTTAATTGGAAATGTAATAAACGAAATATTAGGATTACAGGTTGATAAATTAAGTGTGTGGCAAATGAGCGCAAGAGCAGTTGTTGTTTATATTGTTGCACTAGTAATAGTAAGATTAGGAGGAGACAAACGTTTATTAGGAAAACACGCAACATTTGATGTAATTTTAAGTATTATTTTTGGTGCTACATTAAGTCGTGCTATTAATGGTTCTGCTCCTTTTTTTCCTACCCTAGGGGCAGGTGTGGTATTAATCGGAATTCACTGGCTATTTGCAACTGTTGCTGTTCGCATTAACAGTTTTGAAGCTTTAATCAAAGGTAGACCTATTGTATTAATTCGTGATGGTCAAATTAATCCTATAGCCATGAGAAAAGCTAGAATCACTCAGGAAGATTTAAAATCATCATTACGTTTGAAAGCCAAAACTAATGATTCTTCTTCAGTGAAAATCGCACGTTTAGAAACTAGTGGAAACATTAGCATCATACCTGAAAAAGAATCACCACAGATTGTTGAGGTTGATGTAGATTCTGGCGTACAAAAAATCAGAATTTTACTGCAATAATCCTCTCTAATTACTCTCACACTAATACATTAAACCGTGTAAACCAATATAATATATATTTATTTTTCTTTAGGTACAAACATCGCGTTTTCATCTGGAACTATCCGCGAACCAAATCTTCTAGCATAAACTTGAGTAAATTCAGCCCCAAAAAATAGAATTTGTGCTGAATAATAGACCCAAGCCAAAATAATTACTAAGGAACCAGCAGCACCATAGGTAGAACCAAAGCTTCCTCTACCTAAGTATAATCCTAATGCAAACTTACCAAAAATAAATAATATAGTTGTTATAATTGCACCTACCCAAACGTCATTCCACTTAATTTTTACATCTGGTAAGAACTTGTACATCAATGCAAATAGCAGAGTAATAATGGTAAAAGAAATAGCTAAATTAAGAATTTGCCACAACCAATCAATACCAGGTAAAAAGCCGCTCATATAATTATTTAGGGCAGATAAAGCTGCACTCATAACTAAGGATATTAGTAATAAGAAGCCAATACCGAGTACTGCCGAGAATGATAGAAAACGCTTTCTAATAAAATTCATTATCCCTTTTTCGGGCTTCGGTTTTACTTCCCAAATTGCATTTAGTGCTTCTTGGAGTTGTGCAAACACTCCTGAAGCACCGAATAATAGAGCAATGATACTAAGAATTGAAGCAATGTTACTAACATCTGGTTTATCAGCATTCTCTATCGCGGTTTCGATAATTTCTGCCCCTTGTTGTCCCACTAAACCTTGGATTTGTCCGACTATTTCCCCCCTCGCTGCTTCCTCACCAAAAATAGCTCCAGCGATCGCGATGATAATTATTAATAAAGGTGCTAAGGAAAATACTGTATAGTAAGCAAGTGCAGCCGCTAAGCGAGAGGCTTTATCTTTTTGCCATTCTTTAAATGTTTGTTTAATCAGGTTAAAAATTAGATTAATTTTCATTGTTTTCGTTATTTTTATGAGTAATAGGAATTTCAATCACAAATTTTGTTCCTTTCCAAGGGCTGGATTCAAAATATAATCTTCCATTATGTTTTTTTGTGACAATTTCATAGCTAATAGATAGACCTAATCCTGTACCTTTACCAACTTCTTTAGTTGTAAAAAATGGGTTAAAAATTTTGGGTTGAATCTCTAGTGGAATTCCACAGGAATTATCAGCAATAGTGATAGCTATAAAATTACCATCAATTTTTTGAGTAGAAATTATAATCTGATTATAAACTTCATTTGGTTTTTCTTCAAAAGCATCAATAGCATTAGAAATAATATTCATAAATACTT
>JBCCDM010000321.1:0-7715 GCA_039030795.1 Cyanobacteria bacterium P01_A01_bin.84 | reverse complement strand
GTGATGGAAAGTTCTCTAGAAAAACCAAAACAGAAGCAAAAAAGCTTTTTTAGCGGTAAGAAGAAAGAGCATACTTTAAAAACACAGATTATTATCGAACAAAAAACTAGTCTAATTCTGTGTTTAGCTCATGGCAAGGGACACGAGGATTGGGGCTATGGATTTACTTATAGAGCAAGCGAAAATTTTATTCGACAGATTTCAGGAGAAGTAGCCTTAAAAAACGATTCCAACTTACAAAATCCTCATCCTCAAGATTTTGCCGAAAAATTAATGTTCGACCTTTTGGGTCAATCCCCCTATCTATTTTATGTACGTCGCATCGAACAAGGACATAATTCAGGAGAGCAAAAATGGGAATTGACTTTAGCAACAGACTTAGACAATTTAGAATTACCGACAAAGCTTGAAGAGTATGAATCAACTCTGAAATTAGTAGCTATTGTTAATGACAATGGACATGGTGGGTTAAGAATAATTTATGGTCAGTTGCGCCCCAAACATGAGGGGACAAAAGATAGTTTTTCTCAGCCTTTTTATATCCGTCTTCGCTCCAATTATAAATATGGTATTGGAGTACCACCCGAAACAATAGAACGCATGGCAAATATGCCAGTTAAAAAAGATTGTATCCCAACAGAACAACAGCTAGAAGCCTGGAAAGTTTTTGTTGAAGTAGAAGAACGTATAGCTAAGGAGAAGCAATTTTGTGTACCTTTTGTCAGTCACAATTACGGTGAAGCAACCAGAAATATTACCTTTGCTGTTGATGCTGAATCGGCAACTTTAAACGGCAAAGGTGAAAACAGCATCACACTAGATGATTTTTGGCAAAGAGCTATACGGGCGCGCAATCAAAATATAACGCTAAAGGAAAATAATTCGAGCAATAGTGATGGGATAGAGTTAGGAACGATTGAATCAATAGATTTTGAAAACAACTTTCTTAAGATTAGTTTGGATGATGAAATATTTGATTCTCTTGCTGAAGGACATTATTCTTTACCACAAGAAGGACTGCTATCTTTCGAGGCGCGTGGTGATCTTGTTCAGATTGACCGCAAGAAAAAAGCTTTAAAAAACTTAGAAAAAGGAAGAACGCAAAATCCTTATTTAGGTCAGTTTTTATTTGATGCTTCTCAAGCCAGAGAACCCAGAGAAACCATCCAAATTCAGTCACAAGATTTATTATTAAAAACTACCAATTCCTCTCAAAAAGCTGCTGTAGAGACAGTACTATCTGCACCAGATTTGGCATTAATTCAAGGACCGCCAGGAACGGGTAAAACTACTGTAATTGCAGAGATTTGCTATCAGGTTGCTTTACGAGGAGGACGCACCTTAATCGCTTCTCAAGCTAATTTAGCCGTAGATAACGCTCTGTCTCGATTACAACACAATCCAGCAATCCGCGCTGTCAGGAAAGGAAATAAAAGTTCTGTTGGAGTAGAAGGAGAGCCATTTCTAGAAGGGAATGTAATTAAGACTTGGCTGCAAAATACCTCCGCAGACTGCGAACAAAGGCTTAATGCAAAACTAGAACTCGCCAAGATTCTTAGTCAGCTATTAGCATCAGTAGAACAATTTAGTGCTTATCTCATAACAGAAGAAAAATTCGAGCCAAAGCAAAAACAAATAATAGCTCACCAAAAAATCCTAGAGGCAAATTATCAAAATCAACTTAAAGCTTATGAGATTGCCAAAGGTAAACAAGACCAGGTAGAATTGCTCTCTAATAATTTAACTACCATTCTTACTTTCGCATCTTCAATAAATTGGAATGAGACCACAGTATCTGGTTGGTTAACAGGACTTACTCCTTACACAGATAGAGATGATTCTGTCGAACAATTAGCGATAAATGTAAATAAGGTAACTATTCTTGCTAAAGAAATTGGCTTATTTCTCCCAGAGTACCGTCTATTTGCTCTAGCAGGATGGTTACAAGACAATCTACCTCTAAAGTTAGCTGAAGCTCATTTACTATTAAATCGTGCCAAAAATGCAGAAACAGCAATGGTTGAGGCTAATTCCGCTTGGCATACTTTTCAAGAATATTCTGCTGAAGAGAGTAAATTAAAACAAGAGCAGCAAAAAATCTCAGATGCTATACGCGATCGCCAACAACAAATTAGCACTTTACATGGATGCTCAGATGTAGTTCAAAATATTGTTTCAGAGCTAGATTCATCAATAAAACTTCACTCTTTGCAAATTTTTAGGGAGTTAGAACCACTATCGGTAAATTTCACCGACTATATTCAAATAGAATCATCTTTTGATTCCCAGCAAAAGCTATTACAAGAACGTAAAGTAATCATAGAATCAGACTATCAGGCAAAAACCGAAAGCTATAAAAAAGCCGAACAAAAAGAGCGTGAGATCGAATCTCTCAAAACCGATTTAGAAGCTTTGCTCGTAAAAGCAACAGGGGTTAACTGGTATGAACCAGAAGTCAAGGATTTATTAGCACGTCTCCAACCTTACGTACACAAAGAAACATCAGCGCAAGAGTTAATCAAAAATGTATCTGTCGCCAAAGAAATAGCTATAGAATTTGGCATTCTACCTCCAGAACATCAACTATTTGGTCTAGCTGGATGGTTGCACAACGCTATATCCTCTCAACTATCATCAATTCAGGCAGCACTGTCTTTAGCTCAGGATGCAGCTTCAGCAATGTCTAAGGTCGATTTCGCAGCCCAAACTTTGGTAGAAAACAAAAATTTGATTGCTCAGTTACAATCAGAAAAACCGAAAATTACCGAAAAGCGAACCGAGTTTCAAAAAGAATTAAACAGCTTAAATATTCAAAAATCTAAGATAGATTTAGCGATCGCCGATCTACAAAAATGGTCGGGTACAGCTTATCCCAATTTATATGAAGCGTTCAAGCGGTGTTTTAAGCAACAGCAAAACCTGACAGAATATTCACTCCAGTTACCACTTCATCTAGTCGAAAGCGTTAATTTTAACAGACCCAATGATAGTAAGCCTTGGGAAACTTGTTTACGCTCTGGCAATAATAAATTGAGTAAATTGATTGCTCAGAATCGTGAATGGGAGGAGATTTCGAGAATTGCCCACTCAATATATTCGATGTTAGAGGAAGCAAAAAATTTAGTACCTGTAAATAATCAATCTTTTAGCAATAACATTACTCATAAATTTTGTGAGGTAATCAGTCATAAACTCAATCCCTCAGATCCGTTACAGGCAATTGAAAAGTTACAAAATTTGACTCAAAAAACTCTTTTAGAAGTCAAAAAAACACCTGGAATTTGGGGACGTAGCTTAGAATTTATTAGTGGTCAAAGTCGTCGCGAATTACTAGGAATTAAACTTAAAGCGATCGCCAAACAATGTAATACAATTCTCAAAAAAAATAAACCACAAGAATTAGAAGCAATTTTTAAACGAATCGCCCATGAAACAATCAACGGCATTTTAGATAGTTCTCAGCAACTCTTAGATGGAAACAATGCAGAAATAGACCAGAAAAATCGGCATATTCAAGCACGATTAAATGAACTGGAAAATAGTGAAATACGAATATCCAGACAAATATCTTTTGCTCAAGAGTCAGTCGAAAAGTCTCGCAACGAAGGCAAATATAACTTTAGCCAAGTCAAGACCTTGCTAAGACAAATTAATGAGTCGCCAATTTTACCCGAACCATTACGCAGTATGGCAGAGCAAGACTTACAACCTTCAGATGTACGTAAGTTAGCACCACAATTTTTGGGACAGGTAAATTATTATCAGAATCGTTTCGATAAGCTTGAGATTCTGATTCCAAAACTCAATCCTTTTAGCGTACTCTCTAATATTAATAGTTTAATTACAGTTGACCTAGATAGTTACAGAGAGAACAATGAAAGCCTATCTCAAGAAATTAAAAATGCTCGACATCAATTAGATGAAATAAATATTCAATTAGAGCAGAACCTAGAAAATTTAAAAGCTCAACGAGCAAGAGTAAAAATTGAAATAGAAGAATTACTTAACCAGTTAGCAGAACAGCTAAAAGAACAAAAAAGATTGTCAGCAGATCTTCACAGGCAAATATTAATAACCAAAGAGCAAGTAGAAACCAGTAAAAGTGAAGCCGAACTCAAGATAGAGCAATTTATCGAACTTTGGCAAGAAATAAGAGAAAGTTCTGAATTACTTCCTCAGCTACATACCTTTTTCAATAAATGCTTTCAAAATCCGAAAGCTGGTATAGCTGACTCATCAGAACTATTATCACTGATCCAAACCTACGAAAGTCAGATCGAGCGAATAGAAAACTTAATTCCTCAAATCAATCCTTTTCCTGTACTGGCAAAAATTAAAAGCAAGATTGAGGTCGATTTTCAACAGCAACAAAAAACTACCACCGAAGCATTCGATCGACTGCAAGATTCTCAACAACAACTTGATGAAATTGAGGCTCAAGTCCAGAAACTAATAGATGATATTAAGAAGGAGCGTTATTGGTGGCAGGAATATTGGCAAACCGTTCCAGAATATCTCAAACCAGAATCAGAATTTACAGATTTATTCGAGCTAAATTTCTTACGCAGATTTAAACTTCAGTTCGAGGTTTGGCAACAGCAATTAGGAGTAACAGAAGCTTATCTCAACCGATATCAAAATCTAATTTCCGACTGAATTGAGGGGCTAAAAAATCCTTCTGAGCAAAATCGTCACGAACTAAGAAGAATTTATTTAGATAACGCCAATGTCATCGGTATTACCTGTAGTCAATCAGCTAAGGGAGATTTTTCTAAAGAGTTTGAATCTTTTGATGTAGTCATTATCGATGAGGTTAGCAAATGTACTCCTCCTGAGTTATTAATTCCTGCTTTAAAAGCCAAAAAACTAGTGCTAGTGGGCGACCATAAGCAGTTACCGCCTATGCTCAATAATGACACTATAGAAGAAATTGCTGAAGAATTGGGTACTACGACGGAAGAGCTTAATTATTTAAAAGAGTCTCTATTCAAAAAATTATTTGAATCTGCTCCAGAGAGTATTAAAAAGATGCTGACTATTCAGTATCGAATGCACCCTCAGATTATGGGAGCAATCAATCAGTTTTATGAAGATAATCTTGTATGTGGTTTTCCTAGTCCAGACGAGCAACGCGCTCATAATTTAGCTGATTCTAATATTAAAGATAACAATCATATAGTTTGGGTGAAGACTCCACAAGGATTAGAATTTAGAGAGCAAAAAGTTGGCACTTCAATAGTTAACGAAAAAGAAATTGAAGTCATTGAGAAAATTTGCCAGCAATTTGAGCAAACTTGGTCGGTTCAAGTAAACAAAGGGCATTCTAGGAAAGAAGTAGGAATAATTACTTTCTATGGTCGCCAATTAAAGCTAATTGAGTCAACAATAGACCCCAAAAAGTTTCCTTCTCTGCATATTCGTACTGGTACAGTTGACAGATTTCAAGGAATGGAAAGACAAGTCATTATTGTCAGCATGGTACGAAATAATGAGCAAAAAAATGTTGGATTTGCCAAAAAGCCAGAACGGGTGAATGTTGCTTTTTCTCGCGCTCAAGAATTACTGGTAATTATTGGTTGTCACTCACTGTTTACAGAATTTACCCAATATTCCAAGGTTGCAGATATTGTTAATTTACATGGAGGTTTAATTGATGTTTCTGACATCTGACGCTCGACCAATTGACCCAGAATTAGAGAAAATAGTAGAAGAAATTGAACGGAAAAGCCCCAGTTTCTCAGTTTTAGCTGCACGTCAGTTGCGCTATTGTGTATCTCAAACTCCTGTAAAAATTGATATTGCTAAATCGCGCCAGTTAAATATATTAGAAGATTTTATTTTCCGCGCAGGTCTTGAGTTTAACCCTCCACCAACTGAAGATGAATTAGCCACTGTGCTTGGGTTAGACCCTATATTTATTAAAAACACTACAGCAACTCTGCGAAATTTACATACTTTAGAAACAGAAACCAAATCTGTTATCAAACTTACCTCTGTTGGACAAGAGTTTTATCGCGATCGCTCTGTACCAGAAGCTCCAGAAACTAAAACAATTTATGCTATATCAGAACCACTAAACAACAGTTTTAGTTTTGCATCTTCTCCTACCAAAAACGAAGAAATAGACCATCTACCAAATCTGACAGACTATGTAGTAGTTGACGATAATATCAAAAGTATTTTCAGATTATCGCTCTCAGAATTACGAGAACTACTAATTCAAAATCCAGATTTACGATGCCACTCTCCTGAAGATGGAAAATTCGTTACTTCTTTTAAAGCAGAAGACATCACCGCAACAATTTGGCAATCTCTATCATTAATCGTTATCTTTGATGTTTTAGAGAATGATTTTAAAGTTCAAGCTAGAGAAGGAAAGAAAGTTTTTTGGTTAGATGATTTATTAGCTGAAGATAAAATTAACCTAAATGCTTTGTGTCAGTTGACAGACGAAGAAATTAAATATCAGTGTCGGGAAATTGCCAATCACCAAAATGCTGAAGTTGAAAAGAGAGTTGAAATAATTAGACAAAAGGCATTAGATAATCTTCGTCAACAACAACAGCAATCTAGTTCTGAATATACAAAGATCGAAGCTGGTACGGCAGTGCAGTTACGTGGTGGTAAAATTTCTCAGGAACTGGCAAACATTTTAGATTCTGCTAAACACCAAGTTCTCATTTATTCTCCTTGGATAAGTGAAAGAGTTGTCAACGATAGATTTATTAAACGCCTCCAAAAGCTTGCTAATAAAGGAGTTTGGATTTTAATCGGATATGGAATTGCCAAAGATGAAAAAGATCAAGAAAGACGAATTCCAGAAAAAGTTAAGGAAAAATTACAAGGTGTTTTAACTCCAGAGGGGATACCTGCGGTTCAAGTTTTCTGGTTGGGTGGTTCTCATGCTAAAGAATTAATTGCCGACCAAAAAATTCATCTTTTAGGTTCTAATAATCTTCTTTCTTTTTGGGCTGGTTCTGGCTTGTGGGATGAATCGGTATATAAAGTAACAATACCAGAACAAGTTCAACAAGCTTACGAATTTTATGCCCGACGTTTTCAACTTAAGGCAGAAGAATTGTGGAACATTTCTCTGAAAAACAAAGATATTGAATTAGCTACACAAGCTTTATGTTTATGGGTAGCACTAGGAATGGAAGACATGGCATTGAGTCATATAAAAGCAAGTAACTGGCAAGAACATCCTGTATGGATTTCGATAGTAAAACAAGGAGTAAGAGCAAAGAAAATACTACCTGAGTCAGCTTGTTTTCAACAACTAAAACTAAAAAATATAGAGCAATGCGATCTCTAAAAAAAAGTTTCTTTTTGAAATATTTTTTTTAGAAATAGTATGTGTTTATTTGAATTGAGTCTTGAATTGGACGTTGCCACAACCCTATTGTTTCGTTGAATAGTAGACCAATTTAGTAGTAAAAACGCTCATCGTAACAGGGATAGCACTAACAACTAACTTATACTCGCATAGTTATCTATTTTGATTTTCTTGTGTTCTCGAACCACAATGAGATAAGCAGCAGGAATTAAATACAGTGCCAGTAATGTTGCGCCGCTTACGCCTCCAGCGATCGCAATTGCCAGAGGAGGCCAAAATTCTCCACCTCCTAGTAGTAAGGGTACAAAACCAACAGCGGTAGTTAAGGTAGTGGCAATTACATGGCGAGTTGAACGTAACACTACCTGTATAATTGCGG
>JBCCDM010000320.1:0-7744 GCA_039030795.1 Cyanobacteria bacterium P01_A01_bin.84 | reverse complement strand
CTTTTTAAAAGTGTTTAAATCCTTCTTCTAAACTTAGAATTTTCTCAGAAAATATACCTGTATCATCTTGTAAAATTACCTGAGAATTAGAGGTTATATTACCAATAATAGTTGCATTACTATGCAAATTTTTTATAAAGTTATTTGCTATGAATGGTGATAAACATAAAACTAATTCAAAATCTTCTCCACCATACAAAGCATAATTCAATGCTTCCTGCTCTCCTAAAAGTTTTATCATAGATTTAGGTAGAGATATTTTAGATTGTTTTACAACTGCACCAACCCCACTAGCACGACAAATTTGTAAAAGGGCATCAGCTAAACCATCACTACTGTCCATACCAGAAATAACAAATGCCCGATTGCCTACGGCAGGGCTTCTTCGCCCATTGCCTATGGTGGGTGAAACGTCTTCAGCTAATCTCAAAGGACTTATCCCACTATCCCTGATATATTCTTTTATAGTTTTTCTTAAAACAGGTAAAATATCTAGCCTGGGTTGCGGTCTTTGATGTGCTTTGATTAATTCCTGACATTCCTGGGAAGATAGATTTTTTTGCAAATTAGGATTGAGAAGTAACTTTAGTCCAGCCGCTGATGCACCATGAACCCCAGTCACTATAATCGCATCACCTTCAGAAGCTTGATTGCGAAAGATAGCTTCTGAGGATTTTACTTCACCAAAGGCAGAAATATTAATACTAATTACAGGCGATCGCACTAAATCTCCACCGACAATTTGAGCATCATATTTACTCAAACATTTCGACATTCCCCGATACAAATCTTCAACCCAGCTCACACATGTATCTTTTGGAAGACCTAATCCTACAGTAATACCCAAGGGAGAAGCACCCATCGCTGCTAAATCTGATAAGTTAGCAGCTACTGCTCGCCATCCTGCATCTTCAGCAGAAGTTGTTTGATTGCTAAAATGTACTCCATCAATTAGTACATCTGTTGTCACCACTAAAGATTGTTCTGGCGTAGTTGTCAACAATGCTGCATCATCACCAATAATTTCTGAAGCACAAAAGCGATGCAATATTTTTAACAGTCCTTGTTCACCAATATCTGCAATTTTCATAATTTAGAAGACAGGAAAAAGAATAGCTATATTAGGACTGTAGCAAGGTGATTGTTTTTGATAAATTTTATAGGTATTAGGTAGCGGGTATTGGCTATTGGTTTACCCCTAGGGGACTAAAAGAATTGGATATTAATTCGCTACTGTTACCTTTACCCAATTAACAATTGCCAATTACCAATTACCCATTACCCATTACCCATTACAAATTATCTATGCAGCCTGGGGTTGAACAAAATTCTCAATACCTTTAACAACTTTTGCCGATTCAATTTTGTCTCCGGCTCTAATTTTGCCTAAAACATCCTTTCCTTCAATTACATAGCCAAAAATTGCATATCTTCCATCTAAGAGATTACGTCCTGCGGGAGTAAGTTCTGGTTGAAATAGAAAGAAGAAAATTTGAGAAGAACCACCATTTGCATCAGATTCTGGACGCGCTAAAGCAACCCCACCGTACGCAGAAAAAGGTAGTACGGGCATTTCTAAATAACGACCAGCTTCTTCTAAAGTAGTGCCATAAGTTGGTGTTTTATCTCCTTCTACTAAAATTTCTAGAGGGATAGCTCGATATTTTTTAGTTTTAGGATCGATAAAACCTTGTTCTTTTCCTGGTGGATCTCCTGTTTGCACAACATAGGATTCTTCTGAACGGATAAATTCTAAGCCATTATAGAAACCACGTTGTACTAAGTCTACAAAATTTCCCGCAGTTACAGGGGCACTGTAACCATCTGCGACCATTTTGATATTACCTCTGTTGGTTTTTATTTCTATAGTGGCACGCCCTTTTAATTGTGGTAGGTAGCTATATTCAGATGGAACTTCAAAGGGAAATTCTTTCACCATCAATTGCTCTAAATCTCCAACTTTATTAAGAATTTTGCTGCGTTGAATCCAAATTTTCTCTTTGTCTTTGGAGTCTACGATGTCTCTTAAATCCTCGATTTGGGACTGCAACTGGGAAATTAAAGCTTTGGCTTCAGACTGACCTTCACTAGGTACGGATTCCAAGATTTTCTCTGGCTGTTCGATAATCCGCGATGCTTGTTTTACATCGCTTTTAACAGCACGCCAACGTCTATTTGCTCTCAGCTGAGTAGCAATATCCTCCAAACTACCCTGTAGTTCCCTTACAGGTTTATTATCAATTGGTAATGCATATCGTAATAATGCTTTACCGTCGGTGATTGCATTTCCTTGTGGTAATAATCCTGCTTCAGAAGAATCAGTATACCCGACTGTAATTAGACCTAACAATAGCCCTAGTAACAGTAATGTATTTAGACTCTTCTTCAAGAAAATTTTTAATAACTCTCTCATGAGATAGCTCAAAGTTTATTCTCAATAATTGATGGGTTCAACCCCATCAATAATCTTCCCACAGAAGACAGGGGGTTATCCTAATTGATAACTCAATTAGTTTTGAGCTTCTTTGCTAAAAATCACGGTAGAGTTAATAGATTTACAGAAAATACAAGAACCAAATAATCGTGTTGATGTAGTTGGGATAGAGGAGAAGAGGAGTTTTCTGTGCAGGGTGAAGGAAGCAATAGTAAGGTTGAAGTTTGGATAAGTCTGAATAATTTATTTTCTTGATATTCCCTAACTAGAAAGGCTTTGATAAAGTCAACTGATGCTAGCTCCAACCTCTTGAGTTAAATCTTTATCTGCTTCAGTCACAAAAGTTTCTATACTTGATTCTGATTCTTGTATTTCAAAGTTTATATCAGCTCCGTTGATAATTGCTCCTATTAACCCTAGTTCTGCTTCTTGTAATTGGTCTATAGCCTCATTTAGTAAATTTTCTTGGGTATAATTAGGTCTAGCGACTAATATCATCCCATCACTGTAGGGCTGAATCAATAAGGCATCATTGGATAAACTGAGAGTATGAGTATCTAAAATGACAAAATCATAGCGCTGACGGGCATCTTTGATTATTTGTCTCATTTCGCTAGATTCTAAGATTGCTGCTGGATGACCCACAGGACCAGGACTAGGAATAATATATAAATTTTCAATATCTGGTACTAAATGGGTGCATTTGCTCATACTGGAGTAGTAAACTAAGGGTTCTAGACTAGCTTCGGGATTGATGTCTACTTTTAAAGACTGACAGTGGGAAGGCGATCGCAAGTCTGTTTCAATTATTAAAGTGCGTTTACCAGCCCGGGCTGAGGCTATACCTAAGTGATAAGTGCTAAAAGTTTTACCTTCGGAGTTACTAGTACTGGCGATGAGGATTACTTTTAAGCTATCACCGCCCATACGACGAAGATTGCTACGTATTTTTTCACAATATTCTAAATAAGGGGAGGTAAATGAGAATATTACCGGTAATATATCTTTATCTAGATTATCAACTGGTATTAACGGTAATTCCCCTAAAGGTACAACTTCCTTCTCTTTCAAACTTGAAGCAATATCTTCTTTAGTTTTAAATGTACCTTCTAAAGAACCAAGTAAGAAAATAACACCACCACCTACAATCAAGCCCAGAAAACCCCCTAGTCCCATAGTCATAACTATACTTTTGGGCTTTTTACCCTCATTTTCAGCTCTAACTACTGGAGAGGAAGCAACTCTCAAACTGGAGACGGTTTCAGCTTCTGCGGCTTTTGCATCGGTTAATTTTGTTTGTACTTGGTCATATATAGCTTTCTTTAGTCCTATCTGCTGTTCTAGACGCGATCGCTCTAGTTGTTTGTTAGGAATTAAAGAATATTCCCGTCTCAATTTACTTTCTTGCTGTATTTGATCCGTTAATTGTTTAACTAGAGTTTCTCTTTGTGTTTGTAATGCAACTAGTTGATTTGCTAGCTGTTGACGGGCTGGATCTAAACTGCTTTGAGTGCGCAAACCCTCGATATTCCTAGTCAGAGGGGCAGCACTTCCTCCTCCTCCGACAACCTCAATAGCACGTTGTTGTAATAGCCGTTCGTAAGCTTCTTTCTGACGACCTAACTGAATCATGGTCGGATGTTGGGGACGTAAATCTTTACGGAGTAACTCCATTTGGGATTCAGCCTGATAAATTTGTGCGCGTAAGTTAGCAATAATAGGATCGGCGCTTAATGCTGAAGAAATATACGCTTGATTAACGTTTAAACCTAACTTGTTTTGCAAACTGCGAATTTGAGTGTCAATACCAGAAAGAGTTAGCTTAAGTTGACGCTGCTGTGCTTGACTAGAGGTAATTGTATTCAATAAACTGCCATTCTCCGCAGCTAAAATTGCAGGTCTCTCAACTCGGTCATAAATCTCTAACTTTCTTTCTGCTGCTTCTAATTCTTTTTTTATTTGTGGTAGACGCTTATTAATATTTTCAGTAATTGCTCTGAGACGACCAGTATTAGATTCCTGACTAAACTGGATCATTGTCGCCATTAACCCTTGTAAAACATTACCAGCCCGATTGCGATCGCTATCTTTGTACTGTAGAGTAATAATTCCCCCTCCAGCAGATCCATCTTCTGCCGCTTGAGGCATTTTCAGTCCTAGATTTTTTCTCAGCTTTTTTGGTTTAATATTAACTTTCTGTGCAACAAAGTTAACTATTGCATCCGAAAGTAATGCTTCTTTAGATAATTGCTGACCTTGTTGCTGAATTTCAGTACCAGTAGCCGAAAAAGAAACTGGAGGACGAGTATAACTTAATGCTGCGATCGCAATATAGTTTGGTGGTGGTTCAGGTTGTAATCCTACTACAGTTGAACCAGCCAAAACTAAACCAAAGCTTATCAGTCCAATCCATTTGTATTTATCAAAAGCAATTAGATAACGTTTAACAATAGTTGGTGCCATAACAATAAATATAGGGGCTGGTTCTAGTAGCAGTGATTAACAAGAGTAATTAGTTAAATATTTTTGGCTTTTATTTCTAACTTTTATTTCTAGCTCCAAGTCTTTAAAAGCTAAATATCCTTAATAAGAACAATTCAGGAATAATTGAAAAATAATTAATCTGAATTGTTGCTTCCACCAAACAATTCAAAGAAACGGATAAAGCTTTGCACATCAAAAAATGGTCTAGTAATATTACCCAGAGAGTTAGTAATTTTACCGATAAGAGTATGTCCCACAACGATAACATCATTATCTTGAAGTGGCACGTTTTGACTTATATCTCCAGCTAATACTTTTTTCGCATCTAGTCTTTGAGTGACAGCTTTACCCCTTTCAGGGTCGAAGCGCACTAAAGCAATTTCTCTTAAATTGGAATTATTGGTACTTACCCCACTAAGTGCGTCAATAAAGTTACTGCCATTTGGTAGAGTTTGAGTAACAATACCTCCAGAAACATAGTTGAGAACTCGTATTCTGATTTGGGGTACGGCTAAAGACGAACGAGCAACTAAAGTACGATCGTAATCATCATCGTTACCAATTTCACGAGGAGGAACAATTACAGTATCTCCATCTTGCAAACGCAAGCTGGGTAAGGAACCACCATTTTGCAAAGGTGAATATAGATCGACTGCTTGAGAAACTACAGAACCATCAATTAATTTCCGACGTACTATAACTTGACGCAAATTTGCTAGGTTCGTTGAACCCCCCGCAGTTAAAAGTGCATCAGCTACCCGGGGATTTGCAGGATTAACAGGGTAGATACCAGGACGAAAAATTTCTCCACTAATGGTAATTTGAACTGGTCGCGGTCTTTCTAACGATATGCTAACTATTGGATTGACAGTTATACGGCTTAAACCCAAACGAATTTTCTCTTGTAATTCTGCGATACTCAAACCTTTTGCTGATATCGTTCCTAATTGGGGTACGGTAACGTTTCCTTCTAAGTCAATCACAGCCCGAAAATTTAAATTAGGACGTCTTGCAGTCAAAGATAATACCACTACTGGTTCCACTACATAACGATTCAAACCAGCACGAATTCTATTTTGAGCTTCTTTTAATGTCAAACCTTTGAGAGGAACAGTACCTAGTAAAGGAACGGTAATATTTCCTTCTGGATTAATCAAAGATTGAAAACCCAAATCAGGAAATCGTTGAACTAAAACGCTAATACCATCCCCTGTCCCAAGACGATAAGTTCCTGGTGGTTGCTCCACAGATATAATCAGACCATCTCCTGTACCCAAGATATAACGATTAAATTGAGGAGAGGTATCGTTATTTGATGGTAAATCAAAACTCTCGGTGGTTATCTGCGACTTAGGAAATACATCAGGTGCAGGAGTTTGTTTCCGTATTAATGGAGGTAAAGTTTGTAGATTTTGAGCAGCAACAGGTAATATATCCATTGCCAAAATTGCTGTACTAAAGGGAAGACCAATAACAGATAATATTTTGGAAGCAAGCATCATATAACTAAAAATTATTTATATCTCTTCGGTATGGCTCAACGAAACAAAATTAATCAAAAAAATTAATCAACAAAATTAATTACGGATGTGATGCAACCCCTAATACCGCTACGGATCATTCAAATAACCGATATACCCTAGAGAAACTGCTAATGCAGAACAAAATGCTGATATAGAAAACGTCTTATCGATTTTGAATGGTCTGTTTATTTCCGCCACGTTCCCTATTTTGGGAGATGAAAATGATATAAAACAACTTTACTTTCTTTATGTGTACTTTGAATGCCTATTTTAATCTTCAAAAGTAGGAAACGTCTATCATTTGATTCCGATAAGTCACTATCTATCCTTTGTTTGCAAAAATATTAGCAGTCAAACTTGCTTGTACTGTTTTACCTAAAGATTTCATTTCAGACCAACTATTCTCAATCTGTCCTAAAGACTCTATTGGAAGCATTATATTTACTGCAACCCAAGGAACACGCTGTTTGTGTAATTTTGCTGCTTGGTCTGCAAGAAACCAATCTAATGGTGATGGACTTCCTTTTGTCGGCATAGCATACCACTGTAAAACAGCGTATGTACGACTATTTTGATTTTTTAAAGTGGCACGGAAAAACCTTGCTTTCACTTTAATATCCCTATTGGTCTTACTTATATTTGACTGAGGAATATTGAAGGAAGCTAAACGATATTGAGCGACTTCCCACTTAGCTAAACTTTTAATATCAGTCCACTCTACTTGGGGGTAACTTTTTGGGCTACCTTGGGGATATAAAAGTAATGTAGCCTTGAGATTCGAGTTCTGTTTCTGAATTTCTTGCCAAGACCATTTATGACCTCCGACTGGTAGTTCTTTCTGTTCTAAGGTTTTCCAATCAGGAATATCTAAACCTTGAGTGCCTAGTTGTTGTATTTGTTTGAGATTAACAATAGGTGCTGATTGTTTCCATTCCCAATTCCCTGTAAAGTATCCTGGGATTCCGGCAACGAATAAAATGAATAGCAACCATAGAACTACCAGCCACTGATTTAATGGAGCTTGTTTTAAAATTTTAGTACTAAAGGTCATTGGTATTTATATATTTAAAATTAAGAGTTAATATTAGGACTTACGCAACGAAGATTTGTCCGAAGCGACGGTCACTACGTGTAGGGTTAGCAATCTCAAGAACTTTGCGTTAACTACGTTATGCTACGCAAACACTAAGTGTGTTCGTGCTTAGCTTATACGTTACAAACGGAGAGTCCTAACGGACACGCGGAAGCGTTAACGTCTCGGACGGAGTTACGTTGCTTTTGCGTAAGTCCTGAATATATTGGT
>JBCCDM010000319.1:0-7755 GCA_039030795.1 Cyanobacteria bacterium P01_A01_bin.84 | reverse complement strand
TATTAGCGATCGCAAACAAGCAGAACTAGAAATTATCCGCAATCGAGATTTGCGAGAAGCTATCTTTAATGAATCAGCAGATGCTATTTTTCTCGTAGACCAGGAAACAAATCTAACGGTTGATTGTAACAGAAGAACTCTAGAACTTTTTGAAGCACAAGACAAACAACAATTAATTGATATTGAAGCACAAACGTTACAAAAACACGAATTTACACCAGAAGAAATACAAATAGCAGCAGAAGAGATTCTGAATAAAGGTTTCTGGAGTAAGGAAGTTGAATATAATACCTGTAAAGGAAATATGTTTTGGGGAAACTTAGCTGTTAAACAGATTAATGTTGCCCAAAAAGTTATGAACTTAATTAGAGTTTCTGATATCAGCGAACAGCAAGCTGCATTAAGAGAAAGAGAAATTAGGGAAAAACAAATTCAACGTTCTTTGGAAGAAAAAGAGACATTACTCAAAGAAATTCATCATCGCGTTAAAAATAATTTACAAATTATCTCTAGTTTATTACGAATGCAATCTCGAAGAATTTTAGATGAAAAAACTTTAATTTTATTTCAAGAGGCTCAAAATCGCGTACAATCCATGGCATTAATTCATGAACAACTTTATTATTCAGATGATATATCTCAAATAGATTTTGGTGAATATATTAGCAGTCTGATGAATAATTTATTTCGTTGTTATGGTGTTAATGAAAAGAAAATAGTTATTAATATTGAAACTAACAACTTACAACTTAACCTAGATAATGCTATCCCCTGCGGATTAATCATCAATGAGTTAGTCTCTAATAGCTTTAAATATGCTTTTCCTAATGGTATGCCAGGTAAAATTAGTATTATTATCCAGGAATGTCAAAACAGTAAAAATGATTTATTACTAATAATTAGTGATACTGGTATCGGTATTTCAAATACATTAAAATGGGAAGAAAGTAATTCTCTTGGTTTAAAAATTGTCCGTAGTTTAACTCGACAGTTAAAAGGAAATATCTCATTAAACTGCGGTCAAGGTGCAAATTTTCAAATCATTTTCCCTAAAAGTATTCATTAATTTTTTATAGCTTTATATTTTTTATAGTTTTATACTTTGTATATTCAAACTTAATAAATCAGATTATAAAATAAATTTAACTTGATATTAAAAAAACATCAGAAAATGATTAATACTAAAATTCTCATTGTTGAGGATGAACAAATAATAGCAGAAGATATTAGCGAAACTCTAGAAGATATCGGATATCAAGTCATAGGAGTAGTAGCGACTGGAGAAGATGCAATTCCTTTAACTGCATCTTTACGCCCAAACTTAGTGTTAATGGATATTCTTTTAGCAGGTAAAATGGATGGTATTGAAGCTTCTGAGTATATTCAATCTCACTTTCATATTCCGGTAGTTTATCTCACAGCAAATGCCGACCGTCAGACTTTAGAAAGGGTTAAAGCAACACATCCATTTGGCTATATTTTAAAACCCTTTGATGACAAAATACTAGCTACTACTATTGACATTGCCTTATCTCGATACGAAGTAGAAATAGAGATGAAAAAATCTCTAATTATTGCTCAAAATGATAAACAAGAGGTTGAAGCTCGGATTCACAATAAATCCCAATATATGAATATGGCAGCCCATGAGCTTCGTAATCCCATAGCTGCAATCAAATTAGGAGCAGAAATTTTAAAATATCATAGCAATAATATGCCACCAGAGAAAATACAAAGGCATATTCAACGAATTGATTCAGCCACAGATAATCTTAACCAAATTTTAGAAGAAATGCTGACTTTGGGAAAAACTGAGTCAGGAAAGATGGAATGCGAATTGAGGTCAACAGATATAGTGACTTTCTGTGAAGAAATAATCGAATCCCTGCGAATTACAATATCACAAAACTATAGTTTGAACTTTAATGCTGATACCCAACAACGTACCGCTTGGGTTGACGATAAGTTACTATGGCATTTATTAAATAATCTTTTGTCTAATGCAATTAAATATTCACCTAATGGTGGTGAAATTTCCTTGAGTTTAGATTGGGAAGATAATTATGTCTGCCTTAAAGTTAAAGATAGAGGAATAGGTATTCCCCCAGAAGCTCAAGCTAAATTATTTGAGCCTTTTCAACGAGCGAATAATGTAGGTGAGATACCCGGAACTGGTTTAGGTTTAGCAATTGTCAAACAATGCATAATTTTACATCAGGGATTTATAGAAGTTGAAAGTGCTATTAATGAAGGTACGACTTTTATAGTTAAGTTACCTGTTGGTGGTTGATGGTTATTCGGTCGATGTTTATTAATTACTGCTCAACCCTAAACTATCAACCATCAACCATCAACCATCAATCCTAATTTCCGTTATTCGACTCTAATAAATCTAAAATTCGTCGTAAGGGAATATCTAGCATATCCGGACGATTTTTGAGTTCATAATCTAAGTCAAGAACAGCTTTTTCTAATACAAAAGCATTAAACAGGACTTGTAATTCTTGCTCTTCTTGGGGAAGAAATGGTGCATTTGCTGTTAGTTCAAAATAAGATTGGATAAATGCAACCCCAGCCCAAGAATAAATAAATTGCGTCCATTCTTCCATCAATTCCAAATTGTCAGGACGAATTAAACCGCTTTCCTTCTCGTTTCGCAATCCTATACAGCTTGCATAGTAAAAAGACTGTAGCATTGCTGCAACGTCCCGTAAGGGCGATCGCTTCATACGACGTTCGCTTAGAGGACGGGAGGATTCTCCTTCAAAGTCAATGATAACAAAGTCTTTACCAGTGTAGAGTACTTCTTTGAGGGAATAATTACCATGACATCGGGTACGCATGGCACTAATTTTGTGGTTGATAATTAGTTTAAATTTATCTAAGAGCTGTTCTCTAGTATTGAGTACTGTTTGAGCTAAAGGTTGTAGGTCGGAAGGGATATTACCTAATTGCTTTTTCAGCAATATTAAAGCTTGTCCGGCTTGGTTACGGATATATTGATAGATGGAACGCTGATAAAAGGAAGAAAATAACTCTGGTGCAAAATCGGTATCTTCTTCATCACTGGTGAGAGCTACGTGTAGTTCTGCTGTCCGTTGTCCTAATAGTTGTGCTGCACGAATATAAGACCCCATCATTTCATAAACTATAGGGGGAATTTCGGTCTGAAGTCTTTGTGATAAATTTGCAGGTGGCAAAGTAATTTCACTAATATCAATTTGAGAAACCATTACCTGCTCGAAGAAATTGCGCACGCTATCGAGACTATATTCCCAACCATCAGTAATATCGGGAATGTATTTGCGGAGAATCCCCAAGGTGATGGGATGTCTTTCTTTACGACGGTATTCTAAAGCACCTGCTACTGGAGCAAAATGTTCGGCTTGGGGTATACCTTTATTAGTAGAAGCTTTGGTAAGAAAACAACCTACTTCAAAGTCTGGATTTATTCCCTCTTCTACTCTACGGAATAGTTTAAAGATAAAGCGATCGCCATAAATTACAGCGCTGTTACTGTGTTCTCCTTTTAAAGAATGGGGTTCTAAGTGGGCATAGCTCTCTGGGTCTTTTTCGTCACCAAATAGATGCTCAAAGGCTTGAGTTTGTGTAGCTGCTAATTCACCGACTTTACCTTGATAGCTGTCTCCTTTCAAGATAGCGTGTAAGGGAAAATCAATAAAGTCTTTACTACCAAAGGCATCAAATAATACACCAGATTCTTCTTTGTTGTTAATGGCAAGTTGAGCAACTATTTGCTCTGGATAGTTGCCGATCCTGTTACTAGCTGCTGGTTCAGCTTCATAGCCTAGAGGAATGACATAGGTTTCGGGGTCGCCTTCAGTATAATTAATTTGCAACAGAACCATCTCAATTTCTGAATTACGGAAGGAGAAAGGAATGGTTTCTTTGATTTCTGCTGATTGAGTAACGCGATTTTTTCCACTAAACCAAGGGAAAAGACATAAATATTCCGAAAGAATTGTTTCTAATGCTACTTTCGTTTCTGGCTTACTAAAGACATTTTGCCAGGAGTCATTTACTGCTAATTTAAAAGTCTGATTAGGATCGATGACCGGACAAGTTAGACTAGGCTGTAGTTGGAGAGTAAACCAGTAAAAGGCATGGGGTGCCAAACTCAAGAAGTAAGGTTGGTCGCCAATTGCAGGAAATTCGGTACGTCCAAAAATTTCTACAGGTACCATACCGCTAAATCCCGATAGGTCTATATCTACACTTTGAACAAAGCGCGATAGGTTTGCAACCACCAGAATATGTTCCCCTTCATAGGTACGGGTAAAAGCCAATACTTTCCGATTATCTGGGTATAAAAATTCAAAAGTTCCTCTTCCAAAAGCTTGGAATCGCGCTCTAGTTGCTAAGAGTCGTTTCATCCACCACCAAAGGGAATTAGAATTCGCCCGTTGTGCTTCTACATTGACTGCTTCATAATGATATTCAGCATCAATAATTACTGGTGCGTATAATCTTTGGGGGTTGGTAGCGCTAAAACCAGCATTTCGATCGGCACTCCACTGCATCGGAGTTCTCACACCGTTGCGATCGCCTAAGTAGATATTATCTCCCATACTGATTTCATCACCATAATATAGTACAGGTGTACCTGGCAAAGACATCAGCAAAGCATTCAATAGTTCGATACGACGACGATTATTACCCATCAAAGGCGATAAACGGCGACGGATACCCAAATTTAACCTGGCTCGCGGGTCTTGAGCGTAGACCCGGTACATATAATCTCTATCTTCATCGCTGACCATTTCCAAGGTCAACTCATCGTGATTGCGCAAAAATAGCGCCCACTGACAATTATTGGGAATGGGTGGTGTTTGCTGTAAAATATCAATAATCGGGAAACTGTCCTCTTGTTGTAGAGCCATATACAAACGCGGCATCAGAGGAAAATGGAAATTCATATGACATTCATCCCCAGACCCGTAATACTCTACCGCATCCTCGGGCCACTGATTTGCTTCTGCTAGCAACATCCGATTCGGGAATTTCTCATCAATATGCGATCGCAGTTTCTTCAAAAAAGTGTGAGTCTCATCTAAGTTCTCACAGTTGCTCCCTTCTTGTTCATAAAGATAGGGTACAGCATCCAAACGTAAACCATCTACACCCATTTTTAACCAGAAATCAACCACCTCAAATAAAGCCCTTTGTACCTGGGGACTTTCAAAATTTAAATCCGGCTGATGAGAGTAAAATCTATGCCAATAATAAGCTTTCGCTACAGGGTCCCATGCCCAGTTAGAATTCTCAAAATCCTTGAAAATAATCCGCGCTTCCGAATATTTTTCTGGATTCTCGCTCCAAACATAAAAATCCCGTTCATCGCTTCCCGGTGGGGCTTTTCGTGCCCGTTTAAACCATGGGTGTTGGTCGGAGGTATGATTAACAATTAGCTCAATAATTACCCTAATACCCCTTTGGTGAGCTCCCGTCAAAAAATCCTTAAAGTCATCGAGATTGCCATAAATTGGGTTAACACTGGTATAGTCAGCAATATCGTAACCATCATCCCGTAGTGGTGAAGGGAAAAAAGGCAACACCCAAAGGGCAGTAACCCCCAAATCTTGCAAATAATCTAATTTCTCGGTTAAACCGCGAAAATCACCAATTCCATCACCATTACTATCAGCATAGGCACGTACTGGAACCTCATAGATTACAGCATCTTTAAACCATAAGGGGTCGTCTTTCAATAAGGAATTTTGCATAATTATCTTAAGTCTTCAGTAATTTCCAATTCTCACGGTTATTTTACAAAGCAACTTTTGTGCTTATAGTTTGTGTAGTATCAGTCATGTTGGAATTTTTGTAGTTGTTTTATTAGGAATTTGTCATGAGTTTTTCCAGAGCTAGTGGAATTTTATTGCATCCAACATCCCTACCAAGCAATCACGGTATTGGTGACTTAGGAGAATCCGCATATGAATTTGTTGATTTCCTAGAAAATAGCGGTCAAAAGCTGTGGCAGATTTTACCCCTTGGACCCACAGGTTACGAACACTCTCCCTACATCATGAATTTCAGCACCTTTGCTGGCAATCCTCTGATGATTAGCTTAGAGCAGTTGCAAGCCGAAGGACTACTTAATGAAAGCGAAGTCAGTCCCCTACCAACAAGTACTGAGGATAATCCCCAACGGGTCAACTTTGACCGAGTAATTCCTCACAAAACTAAAATTCTTAAACAAGCTTATCAGCGTTTTGAGCAATCTTTAGCACAAAAATCTCATTCCCAATTCCAGCAGTTTTGTCAAGAGCAAGCCTGGTGGTTAGATGACTACGTATTATTTATGGCATTGCTTGAAGAAAATGGCAATAAACCTTGGAGTAGTTGGGATAAAGACTTAGCGACCCGTCAACCAGATGCCCTCAAAGCTAAAAGTGAAGCCTTAAAAGACCAAATTTTATACCATAAATTCCTGCAATTTACTTTCTTTCAACAGTGGAAAAAGCTACGAGAATACGCTAACAAGAAAAATATTCAAATTGTCGGTGACATATCTATTTACGTATGTCACAACAGTTCTGATGTCTGGGCAAAACCAGAAATATTTCAATTAGATGAAAACACCCTTGAACCTGCATATATTGCTGGAGTACCACCTGATTATTTTAGCGCTACCGGACAATTATGGGGTAATCCAGTTTACGATTGGGATAAATTAAAGGAAACAAATTTTGAATGGTGGATACAAAGATTTCGCGCTACTTTACTCTATGTTGATATCGTGAGAATTGACCATTTTCGCGGTTTTGAGGCTTATTGGCGGGTACCTGCGAGTGAAGAAACTGCAATTAATGGTGAATGGGTTTTAGCACCGGGTTTTGAATTTTTTGAAACCTTGGGTTCTAGTTTGGGTAGTTTACCAGTGATGGCGGAAGATTTAGGAATTATCACCCCAGAAGTTGAAGAATTACGCGATAAGTTTGAATTTCCAGGGATGCGAATCTTACAATTTGCTTTCGGTGGTGGTGCGGATAATCCTTACTTAACTCACAATTATATTCCCAATTGTGTTGTATATCCTGGTACCCACGATAACGATACTGCCATTGGTTGGTGGCAGACTACAGGGGATGCAGAAAGAAAACACGTTGCAAGATACTTAGGTTACAGTTCTCCTGAAGAAATTAAGGAAATCAACTGGGAATTTATCCGTATGGCTTTAGCTTCTGTAGGTGACTTAGCTGTTCTACCCCTGCAAGATATTCTCGGTAAGGATGGTTCTGGAAGAATGAATGACCCTAGTGTAAATGCTGGTAACTGGCGCTGGCGTTATACTGGTTCTGACTTGTTGACTGAAGAGTTGAGTCAAAGATTGTTGGATATGACCCAGCTTTATCGTAGGTAGATTTGAGCTTTTAGGTTTTAGCTGTTAGCTTCCAATAAAGTCTCCGTATTTTCTCCCTCAAATCCTTATTTATAGGATTTAGCTAATTTAAACAAAGCCTGCTCCTAGAGCAGGCTAGCTAAAAAGGTTAATTAGTTACGATATATCCGGAGCCGAGTCTAAAGAGGCAATCTCAATATCCTCGAATTACTATCGCTGCGTGTACGTCATGGGCAAGCTCCACTAACCTAATAGACATCTCCAAAATAGTAATATTCTGTGGTAAAAAAAATATTGTAAATGTTTTTGATACAAAAATATGAGTTCTATTCTGAATCACATTGAAGAAAATCCGAAAGAAACACAACGCTTAATTGGTCTGGGACATT
>JBCCDM010000318.1:0-7778 GCA_039030795.1 Cyanobacteria bacterium P01_A01_bin.84 | reverse complement strand
TTCGCAAAAAACTACGGATTTTCTATTCTAATCTATAATTAAGATAATTAATTATCATAAATGATATTATCATACTGTAGCTTTGTTTACAAATAAATAATTTTTCTGTTGTATATCAAATCTGTATATCAAAAATACGCTATATTCTCAAACTTCTAAATTCTATATTCTATATCATGAATTCTAAATTCTAAATTCAAGCCCCAAAAAAGTTCCTAAAATTAGGTGAGATTAAATGAAAGGCTTATACAATTTGATTGCAAGTTTATTCTTATCAGTAATTCTGAGTCTTTTATTAATCGCACCAGCATTAGCAGCAGAGTTATCTCCTCCCAGTGAAGTCACAGCTACTTACTTATTTAAAATGGGAGTAGAAAAAATGCAAAAGCAAGAATATTTGCCTGCTATAGATGCTTTTACACAAGCTATTATTGAAAATCCAAAATATACAGCAGCACATTACAATCGCTGTTTGGCTTACTTAGAATTGCAAGATAATCAAAACGCAATTCAGGATTGTAATAGTGTTATAAATTCACCACCAAATAATTCACAAAATTATCTTTCAGAAGCTTATTTAAATCGAGGATTAGCATATTATCGGCAAGGAAATTATCAAGCAGCAATTTCAGATAATTATCAAGCCATCACACTTAAACCTTATGAATTTCGTGCCTACTATAATCTAGGAATCTCATTTTCAGCAATAGGGAATTATCAACAAGCAGTCTATGCTTTTAATTTAGCTTTAGCTCAAGTTCCTCAATCCTCTCGTATTTCCCTAGGAAATATATATAACGACAGAGGTTTTGCAAACCTGAAATTATATAATTTACCAGCAGCATTCCTCGACTTCTCTCAAGCAATTCGTTTCAATCCTGAAGATGATGTCGCTCTATTGAATAGAGGCTGTACCTGTACTCAAATCGGTTGTTTATCTAACGCGATCGCGGACTTTTCTAAATTAATCAAACTCCAGCCACATAATCCCCAAGCATATTTAAATCGCGGTATAGCACGCTATAACTTAGGTTACGAACAATCTGCGATCGCGGACTTACAAGCAGCAGCAGGATGTTTTGCACTTCGAGGAGAAAATGTTGCTTATCAACAAGTATTAGATTTAATTAATCATTATCAATATCAGCTACAATTAACAAGCTTTTATCACGTCTAAATTTAAGGTCTTAATTAAGAAAAGATTGAGATAAAACAACTGAGATACTAAAAAATGTAGACACCATGCGAGCCAGAATAGAAGATGATTTACTGATAATTAATCAAGAAGACGTGCCAGAGTTTAAAAAAGGTGGTTCTATAGTTAGAAATAGTTACTTTTGGGCTTTACGTTCCATAGCTGGAAAAGCTTCCCGCTATGGAGATTGGGAATATGAAGCAGAAATATGGATAGCTTTAGGGAGAATGTTACTTTCCTTCGCTAGTTCCGGTTACTTAGGTCTGAAAGAAACCATTTTAGAGTTCCCATCAGGACAACAAATTCCTCACCCATTAAGAGATGTTTCTACTTGGGAGTAAGAAGTTGAGGGGATGGAAGACTCAAACAATTCCTGCATATCACTTACTATGAAATCAGAGTCAAAAATCCAACCAAGTAGTAAGTCAATAAGCATTGCTTAATGCGATTATCTTAGGACTTGTTGAGAATATAGGTTTCTTACTGACAAGATGCGTTCGCCCTGACAACGGGGGGAACCCCCGCAACGCAGTGGCTCATTTATTCGCCGTGGATTAACTTCAAAATGCATAAGAATATCCGTCTTTTTTATGGATAGTTTTACAATATTTATAAGAAATACCTTGCACTAATTTTTCGCGAATAGAAATATTAAAACTACCAGTGCTTCTAGTCGCTATTCTCCCAATATATTCACCTACTTTTTTACCTGAAGTAACAGTAGCTTTTACGATATCTCCAGTTTGAAAACCTTTCACAAACTTTAATCTAGGCACATATCTTGACGGGAAGCCGTACTTATCTGTTCTACACATTTGACGGGTTCCATGACCGTTACATTTAATTTTTAATGGTTGGTTAGTTAATAGTTTTAAATTGTTAACATCACCAACGCAAACCGCATCAATCCAATGTTGTTTTTCAAGCTTTAATCTAGTTCGGTTGTATTTAGTTTGCGCTCCTGTCGCTGTTTTAGTAGGTAATAAATTAGACAAAACTTTTACTAACTTATTCCTAGTTGCGTTTACTGCGGCTGCATCTAAAAGCGGTTTTTTAGCTTTAGATTTAATTTTTTTGAGTAAGTCAGGTTTCTTTTTCAAAAACTCTTCTACTGGTTTGTTACCTTTCTTTTGATTACATTTTTCACAAGCCAAACATAAATTACTAACTCTATTGCTACCTCCTTTTGATTTAGGATGAATATGTTCAATTTGCAAGGGGACATCTTTTTTACCACAGTAAGTGCATTCTCTAGCCCATTTTTCTAGTAAATATTCACGCACTTGATAGCCTCGTAATTCCCCTTGTTGATACTCGACTCCAGATATTTCTGGGTTTTGCATTTGTTGCATATCAAATTTAACTTTTTCAACCCATAATTCTGCTATTGGTGCATAACGTATTAGACGCTTTACCCATGTTTCTGTAGTTAGGATTCGATGCTCCAAGCTTGGAGGAAGCCAATTATCTTTACGCTTACGATTATTAAAACGTGGTTTTCTGTACCGAGTTTTTCTATTTCTGCGACTACTCCTTAATTGTCTGCGTGACAACAAAGCATCTTTTATTTGATAACCTCGATGCTCTAATTCAGCACACCAAATAACATTTTCTCCGTCAAGTAATGCAATACCCATAAACTTACTTCCTGGGTCAAGTTTTAACGTTAAAGGTCTAATTGCCGGGTTATCAATTGCAGTTTTTAGTATTAATGTAAACGGATACATTCTATGCACTGCCCCTTTACCTTTTTCTAGCAATCTACGCGCTTGTTTTGGCGTTACCGGGTTTAGTTGTTGTTTGTTTGTATCAACTACAAAAACGTAATTTTGCTGCATTGTTAGTGCCTCAATGGTAATGTTAGCTTCGACAATGTTAGTGGTCGGTGACTATCCAAGCAGCACTGCCTTAACCCCTTAAAGCTGTTTAACTGCCCGGTTCTAGTGCAAGGAACTAGCTACGCATCCCTTGGTAGGTTCTTGAACGCTTGCCACTAACGAGAATCTGGTCAACTTGGGGCTACCAGTTTTTAGGCTGGATGCCCCGTCTCTTTAGAGCGGGGTCGTTGACTACTCTTTCTTCCATTCCCTCTTCAGAAGCGAATACATGGCATGATTAACATAACGTCCATAAAGATACTCTCGTTCTCGGATGATACCTTCAAATTTCATCCCTAATCTTTCTGCGATCGCTCTACTTTTGAAATTATCTTCTGCTGCGGGAATTTGAATACGATTAAGATTAAGTGTGTTAAAAGCATAATCTATCAGTACCTTACATGAGTCTGCAATCATTGCTTTTCCCTGCATCTTTTCACTTAACCAATAACCGATTTCTGTTTGGTTATTATTCCAGTCGATAAAATTAAAACCGATCATTCCAGCAATAGTTTTATCTATAACGATTGCACATATTAAGCATTTGTTTTCAGTATATTGTTGCAAAGATGATTTAATAAAAAAATGGGTGTCTTTAACTGTTTTTGTATCGTCAATCCACCCTAGCCATTGACGCAAGTAAGTACGATTTTCATTGATAAGTAAAAATAACTCTTCTGCATCACTTTCTTTAATTAATCGAATTAATAAGTTTTCGCGAACTTGTTTAGGGAACATAATATAAAAGTTGAAGGTTTGAGCTTCTAAGTTGTTGAATCTAGCAATATAGAGGGGACGGGGATTACTAAACCCAAATCCTATACTAGTGTTACTGATTTGTAGTATAAATATTTTTGCTCGCTGAGATTTTTTATGAAACTCCCTCGAGTACCATTTTGGGAACTAAAGCTTCATTTTCTATTGATGTAATTCCTAAAAAATGTCCATCTTCATGGTATAGACGTAAGTAACTTGAAGTATTAGTTCCAGAAAGATTAGTTCCAGAGATATTAACTTGAGAATTAACACGCTGTCCCTGACACCACTTTTTTGCTGAGTCGGCTGGTAAAGTAATTGAATTCAGATATTGTAATGGTAAGTCTGGGGAAAGGGGTTGAAATTCTTCTGCTTCGAGTTGTGCTGATAACTCCTCAATGGTAATACTATCTTGCAACTCAAAACCGCTACTATGAGTGCGTTCCAATGCAGCTAAAGTCCCTCCAGAACCTAAAGCTGCACCTAAATCTCGTGCGATCGCTCGAATATATGTTCCTGCACCACACTCAATTGCTATATCTAATTCTGGATATTCTAGCTGTCTTGTTTCTAATACTTGAATACCAAAAACTTCTACGGTTCTTACCGGTGCTTCTACTTTCTCACCAATGCGTGCTAGATCGTATAAACGTTTCCCATCTACCTGAATAGCGCTGTAACTTGGGGGTATTTGCTCAATTTTGCCGATGAATTGTTCCAGGACTATTTTGACCCTTTCCCAATTTAAGTTAGAAACTTTCTGCTGGGTAATAATTTCTCCCTGTAAGTCGTCTGTGGTTGTTTGGATACCAAGTTTGATGGTTGCTTTATAAGCCTTATTTGTGGGTAAGTATTGTAGCAAACGAGTTGCTCTACCAACAGCAAGAGGTAACACACCAGTTGCAGCAGGATCTAAGGTTCCCGCGTGTCCCACACGTTTGATACGTAAGAGTTTCCGCGTCTTTGCAACGCAGTCATGGGAAGTCCAATCAAAAGGTTTATTGAGATTAACAAAACCAAGCACTTGCTAATGATTTAAATATAAGTAACCTTTCAAATATAAGATGGATGGGGATAAATCTCACCTCCACGAAGTTTTAGATCAAATCTCTTCCCATCTTGCACCAAGAAAGTCATGTAAATAAATAATACTCAGTATTCCCGAGCGCCTAGGACTGGAAGTTCCAGGCTTATAAACAAAGTCCTCTAAAAGAGGACTGAATAAATCGTGAATTAATAGTATTATTTGTTACTTAATATTTTATGTTTGACTATTTATACGTATAGGTGCAAGATTTGAGCAACCCACAAGGTGGAAATTCCTTCTGCAAAATTTAACTCCACCTTGCAACAAATGAAACTTGCACATTTTATAACCCTTGATATACCAGGGTTATAAAATGTGCAAGTTAGAAGTATAATTCCTGAATTATATTCATGTAAAACCAGCTTTTCTAATATATGAGGAGGTGTACTTTCATTTTCGGCAATTTTTCTACGAATCCAATCATTTGGATGGTCAATGAGTTTCTTTAATACTTGAGCAATTTTATTATTGTTGTTTGTATAAGTCTTAATAAATTCACATAACCACAACTAACAGGAAAATAATCATCCCAGCTATTTACCTATTAACCTGAAATAATGTATATGTGGATTATAGAAACGAACCGCTCTAGATGAATACTTCCCCAGATGCGCGTCAATATGCACCAGCGACTCTAAATAATCGTAAACCAATCTTAGAAGTACTTTCCCAAGTTCTTCCACCCCAAGGAACAGTCTTAGAAATTGCTAGTGGTACCGGGGAACACGCTATTTATTTCGCTCCACAATTAAAACCCCGGAAATGGCTTCCTTCCGATCCTAACCCAACAGCGATCGCAAGTATTGCAGCATGGCAAAAGTATTCACCTTCTGATAACTTATACCCACCGATTGAACTCCATGCAGACAGCAGTATTTGGGCTGTAGAAAGTAACTCTACAGCCCCATGGGAATATATTAATGATTTACAAAACTATCCCATTACCGCCATCGTCAACATTAATATGATTCACATTTCCCCTTGGGAAACCTGTTTAGGATTAATGGCTGGTGCTAAGCGTATTTTACCCGACGGAGGTATCTTATATATGTATGGACCATATAAACGAGAAGGAAAACATACAGCACCAAGCAACGAAGCATTTGATTTTTCATTGCGATCGCGTAATTCACAATGGGGTGTACGTGACTTAGATGATGTAGTTGCAGTTGGGACAAAAAATCATCTAGAACTTGTACAAGTATATGAGATGCCTGCTAATAATCTTTCTGTTGTATTTAAATTCAATCAGTAATTGGCTTTTGGTTTTTGGATAACAGTTATACTAAAAGCAGTTTAGAACTATTACCAATTCCAATTACCAATTACCAATTACCTGTAAACCTAGTTCTCTCCTATTGCTTTAGCAATTTCCGTAGCGGTTAAAGACTGAATCAAATTCACTCCTACAGATGAACTAGAAATAGTTTTAACATAAGCAGCACTTAGATAAGAAATGTAATCAGATTTACCACCTACATAAGTTTGGAAGAAAGGTACACTCAAAACATTCATGTAGTGACGTGCTTGAGCTGGGTTATCTCCAATCACCTCCGAAGGTAATGATAATTGATTTTGAGAATTACCACTACCATCACCAATAGCAGAAAAATGAGTAGCACCTGTAAGTAAAGCTAAATATCTTTGGGAATTTGATATCCAAGAAAAAGGCAAAATCTGTTCGTATAAAGCAGGTGCAATTGTATCGTCACTGCTCGCAACAATCATGACTGGAGTTTGAATTTTTTGCAGTCCCTTTTTACCAAATAAGCTACTAGTAATTGGATTCACTGCGATTACTGCTCTTACTCTTTCGTCCCGCAGATTTTTATCTAATTGAAAACCTTCTTTTGCAGCTTCTTTGAATGGATAATTCGCACGACATTGGAATATTAAAGACATATTCCAACTTTGTTTTAGTGCTTCTTCTTGACAGTCTTTTCCTAGTTTTGCGTAGTTAATTTCTGCACCAGCTAACGCTAATGCTGTGTAACCCCCAAAGGAATGTCCGAATACACCAACCTGCTGTAGATTTAAACGATTTGTATAAGGAGACTTCTTTTCGTTTAATTCTTCTAAATGGTCGAGTACATACTTAATATCTAAAGGACGATGATAAAACTCCTCTGGTGTTACTAACTCACTAGCTGAACCATCAAGAAGCGATCGCAGTTTTCTAGTATCGCTACCGGGGTGATTTGGTACTACAACTGCAAACCCGTGGGAAGCTAAACGAGTTGCTAAATATCTGAAGTTAGTACTATCCGAACCCAAACCGTGAGAAATCACAATCGTAGGTACTGGGGTTTGAATATTAGGAAGATAAACCTGGGTAACTATTAATCTACTACGTAAGGCATCGAAAATTTCCAGCTTGCGATCGCTTACTTGAAACCTACCTTGACGACGTAAGGAAGGTAGACGTGAAACATCAACACTTTTGGGAATAGTTGCTGCTTCTGTAGAAGATTTTTGCGAAACCGCTTCTACAGCGCGATTAGTTTCATTCACAAGCTTTTCTAATTCCGCAGCAATACCTAGAGTCCTAGCTAAATTGATATGAACGCTAGTACCTGGATACTTACGTAACAAATTTAATAAAGTAAATCCCTCTTTATCGGAAGATGCTAAGATTAGTGCCGAACGTAAAGCATGGAATCCAGATTTCTCTTGACGAGACTTAGTTTTAACAATCTCCCCTAATCTTTTAAGTAAAAATTCTCCCTGTGGAGTATAAAGAAATTGCGAAACCGCTACTGAATTTACTTCAATTGGACTGATTAAAACTCTTCGTAACTCTTTTAACTGCTCTGGCTTAAGATAACGAGTATAAACTGCTAAATCTTCTTCTATAATGCCATTT
>JBCCDM010000317.1:0-7798 GCA_039030795.1 Cyanobacteria bacterium P01_A01_bin.84 | reverse complement strand
TGGACAAAACTAGATCATTACTCTGAGAATACAAAATCTAGAATACTTAGGAATGTTTGTGATATCAATTTTAAGGCACAGACAATCTGTTGTAGCAGTAGGAGCTTAGGAGCAAATGGTGCAACTATCATACAGCACCCCATTGATAAATCACTCTACAGAGTCCTCAATAGACACGAACTAGAGTTACTTCAAGGATTGCCAATAAGCTATACAAACAAAGTACTTAAAACCCAGGCTATTAAATGTCTAGGGAATAGTTTTACAAGTCCTGTTATTTCTCATATTTTGTCTAATATCTAGCCTTAGTTTCAAAAGACAAATTAGAGGAAGAGAATTGTCTGATTTTTTTTAAGCCTAATGTAGAAAAGTGTACCAATGGCTTCCCCAAATAAAGAGATTAGATATTAGTAGTTTCTTTCAGTTGTAAGGTTTTAGTTTTAAACTTCGGTGTTCGCTCAAAAAGTCAAAAGCATATACAGCAAATTTTTTAAGGAGTGGCTCAATTAATACATTTGCCAATGCTGAAATCTTCTTCAGAACCATCAGTACGTATGATGTGAAAACATCTATTTCCAGGCACGAACCCTTTGTCAATTTTTATTGAACTCATGCCGCAGCCTATCTTTTGTCTCGCTCTCGGATGGCAATTAAGAAGCGATTTTACATCATTTAATTCACCATTACTCAGTTTTGTACCTAAAGGATGTTTATTTAAGATATTTGTGAAATGTTCTCTAGCTTCCTTTTTTGAAGGGAATTGCCGTCCCCCAATTGTAACAGGCTTCTTCTTACCCATATTCTTATAATTAACTAACTCTTATATATCCTTCAAATCTAATTGTTGTTAGCTAATTTAACCACCGTAAGAACGCGGAGTTTATTATTATCATGACTATTTGAAACTATTTAACTATCTTGCTCATCACCTGACTTACTTCAAAAGAGAAATTAGAGGAAGAGAGAGGATACAATGAGGAAGATTTTATCTATGAAATATACTAAAATCTGAACTAATTTGTCTGATTTTGTTTGAGTTATTTAAGCAATTTATCCAATTTATTTTTTTGCATAATATAATTGTATTATACAAGAAAAGTAGGAGAAGTTCAAACTCCAAGAGCAAAGACTCTAAATAAACCGCAATATTAGAAAAAGTCATACAGATATAGAAAAAGTAAGCAGATTTAACTGCCAGGGTATATAGTCCAAAATCAAATCACATAGAGGAAAAGTCTTATTAAGAATCCACCATTTTTATGGGGATTTTTCTAATGGGGCTTTTTTTATTTTCAAGACAAACACGCTTCTTTTAGAAGTAAGTGTAAAGGTATTTAGGAAAAACAGAAGTTGATTTACACATACAAATATGAACAATACCCTTTTTGAAAAGAAGGAGAATCTTTCGCTGAAACAACTAAGAAAAAAACATCAAAGGGTGACCTTTCACCTATTGCAAGAGGACTATGACAGATTAAAAAATGCTGTTGAGAGAACTCAGATAAATCAATCAAGCATTCTCAGAATAGCTTTCAATCGATTTGACTTAAAAAGTTTACCAGGAATGAATTAATCATGACATTACATATCCCAGAAAACCTCTATTTTCATGGTTTTGAATGTTCAAGCTACCCCAATCCCAAAAAACAATTTAACACCGAGAAGATTAGAAAAACCATGCAATTAATCAACAAATATTGTCAACACACCCAAACAATTAGAAAAGACATTGGCTCTTATAGTTTGAAACACATTATTGAAAAACATTTTGCAGATAACTATCTATCTAATGGGGAGTTAATTGTAGCCATGCTCAACTGTGGATTTGACTATAAAAAAGAACATGTTGATTCCCCTAATTGTTATTTTAATGTCTCCAAAAAGTCTATCAGAGAATTAAATGATAATCTCTGAAGGATTGTTCAAAAGCAACAGAAAATAATAACTAAAAAAGGGAGTAAATAGTTAGCAGCTATCTCCCTTGCCGAATATCTTTTTTTGTTAATTTACTTACTTAAAATTAAATTTGCCAAACATGACAAATTCAACCTTTAAATCAGAAAATCGCTTTGATTCAAATCAGAATACAACTATGAAATTAGAGTCTAATAAACCACAAATTAATTTACCAGAGGAAAATAAAATGCCGAATATCAAAGAAAACAAAGCAATTGTAACAGGACAACAGGATAACTGTAATTCTGTTAAAGATAACACTACATATAGTGATCCTCTATTTAACTTTAAGACTAATAGTAATAAACCTATTAAAGAATTCAAACCAACACTAGATAAACATATTCCTAATGAAGGAGAGATTAACAAATATTATTCTGAGATTTTATCTCAAACTAAAGAAGAAAATATAACTAATGTAGGTGAGACGTGGATACCAAATGCTGAATATGATGAGAGTATTGCAAATAAATCATATGTAACGCCAAGTATTGAAGATATTTACCAGGATAATCAAAAACTATTCAGTGTTACAGGTCAAGTCACTGACGATCAAGGGGAATATTTAATTTATCCAAGGGGGTTTTTAAATAATAGCGACAATAAAAGATATAGAGAGAAAAACCCTGATAGCTCTGTTCCTTCTTATATGCCATCAAAAGAAATGGTATTTACAAAAGATTATATAAGTATACTATCTGACCTAAATAATGGAAAAGGGCTAAAAACTAGGGTAGGTTCTAGTAAAAGAATAGGTCACAATTTTGGAATATATTATGTTGTAAATGGGCAAGGTACTAGAACAGATAGTATACAGTATGGTACTTGCCTATTTTTTGAGATAGATAAAAGAAATACCTCAGATGAACATGGAAATCAAGTAACAGAAACCATCCCGTTATATGAGCAGTATACCCTAGTATTTAAAAAGCTTGGTATTCAACCAACTATTGCAATCCGTTCTGGAGGAAAATCTCTTCACTTCTATTATAAATTTGATGAAAAGATACCAGTAGAAAAGTGGAAGGATTTAACCCTTGATTTATTAGCCTTTCTTCCTGAAGCTGACCAGAATCTCAAAGATCCTAGTAGAGTGCTTAGAATGATTGGGTTTAAACATCAAAGCACAGGGCAATATAGTACAGTGTACAAAGACAATGATAGATCGTATTCCTATCAAGAGTTACGTGATATTATCCCTGAGAGACTTAATAAAGGCAGCAGAGAAACTTCTGCCAGCAGTAAAACTGTTACCCATATTAATCAGGTAGAATCCTCAGATATATTTCATCAAGATGGTTTCTTCTCTCTAGAACAATGTGAAGTAGAGCTTGAGGATTCAGATCGCACTATTGAACCAATAGAATTATTGGTTGAGAAAGCATTAGGTAATACTCAAGCCAAAATATTTGATGAGAGACACGAGATTCCTAATGGTGAAGGAAGAACAAAGCTATGCGCTCTTACTAGAGAGATAGTTGCAGCAGTACAACAAGGAGCTATTAGTAATGATGATGCTATAGCTATAGGTGAAGAATTTATAGAGTCCATGCCTAGTCACGATCGGAGCGATCCTTGGACAGAAGACCATTTTTCAAGATTGTATGCAGAGTTCTCTGGAAAAGAGAATGATTACAGTGGTGAGTATAAGCTTAAGACTGCTAGAAAACAGAAAGAATGGGATGAGCGACAAGATCTATCTAAATGCTATGTAATATACCAAGATGTTACATACGATGCACTAGATTTTGCATCTAGATTAGAAAAAGCCAAAGAGCGTTTAGCCAATAGTCATAAATCTGATGAGTTATATGTTGATGAATACCCATTAGGGAGTAATCCTTACGATGCGAGTAAAGATTGGCAAGGTTTAGGAATCAGAGATCAAAATAAATTGACCGTAGCCTTGTATAAAGGTGGAACTAAGCCTGAAGATGCAGATAATTTAACTAATACCCCAATTAGAAGGAATTTGTTGACAGGGCAATTGGAGTTCTTTGGTGTTGAACAAGATATAAAAGATGAGGAAATAAATTTCCAAAATAGACACAACATTCAACCGAAGAATTTTGAGCAAGTTATTAATAAAGAAGCTAAAGACAATATCTATAATCCTGTAGCAGAAAAACTAGCTAGGCTTTATTTTCAATTAGTTGATGAAACTGCTATTGAGAATGGTAATAAAGAACGTTGCAGAGTATTATCAGATTATAAAAATCGCTTCGTAGCTAATTATCAAGCTGAGAATCCACAAGATATTAATGCAAGTTATAGGACTATATTTCCACCCCTAATAGGACTTTTAGACACACTAGAAGATTACATTAGCGCAGTATTTTATTTAGATGATAAATGGTATATCGAAGCAATAAAGAACATGATGATTAGTGCTGTGGCTAGAGCATTCGATCCAGGATGTAAAGTAGATACAGTAACCATATTTTTAAGTAAACAGGGGAGAAACAAATCTCAATCAATCAGTTTGCTAGCCTATGAAAAATACTACGTATCTAAAAGAGGTAATAGCATCTCAAATAAAGATGACTTAATGGAATCTGCTAGAGGCTGGATTCAAGAGTACGGAGAGATTGATAAGATTACTGCTAGTAGAAGCGCTTCGGAGACTAAAGATAATTTTAGTAGGAGTACAGACGTATACCGTAAACCCTATGCTAGGGTAGCAAATTCATTTCCAAGGCATTGGATTGATGTTGGAACAACTAATGAAGAAATCCTATTCCTAGATGAAGATAACAGGCGGTATAACGTAGTTGAGTTGACTACAAAAATAAATACTGATTTCCTGGTTGAATTTAGAGATAAGGCTTGGGCATTGGCAACACAGCTTTACTTTGAAGGAGAGAAATGGTGGTATTCAGAAGATGAAGAGGGTGCCAAAGTCAGACGTGAGCGTAATCTAAAGTATAGATATGTGGATTCCAGGAGTGAAGATGTTTTAGATAGAGTACCTATGGAAGTTGAATATGTATCTCCAGGGTGCATAGCCAATATCTTAGAAGGTTCTGATATTAGCCATAGCACTATCCTTCCCAAAAAATCTATGGATGAAGCGAGGAATATCCTCAGAAAGTCAGGTTGGAAGAGATGTCAAGGTAAAAAATATGTAGCTTCAGGTAAAAGAAGAGATAGACCATACATTAACCCTAACTATAAAACTCCTGATCAAAGTAGGAAATTGAGGCAGGAAAACACGAAAAAGACGATGCTTCAATCTGAGGTTGATGAATTAGATTAAACTGCTAAAAAGCCCAAGGTCAATCTTGGGTTTTTCAATATGTGTCATGTAAGTATCAGATTTTGTCATTTATATGACATCTCTGAAAACCATACACATCATAGGTTTGAGAGAAACAGTCAAAAGTGCATGACAGGAGGGTGACATCTCCATAACCTATGTATATCAAAGGTTTAAGGAGAAAAGTGTCATGTAAAGGGGTGTCATGCTGATAATAAACTTTTATAATCTCATTACTCAGAACTATGCAGACAATAATGAGAATCCAGGATGGATGTGTGTGTATATATATTTTTAAAAAGTTTTACTTACATGACAGCATGACATTCAATAAGAAAGCTTTGTAACCTTTATGTAGCAATAGTTTTACAGGTGTCATGCAGCATGACAGTAAAAAGTCTTAATAATCTATGTAACACATATCTGGTAGAGGATTTGAAGAATGTCATGTGAATTTTCTAGCATGACACCCTTTCCACATCATCATCTCTGGTATCTTTTTCTTTCTTTAGTTAATTTGGGAATTCCTATCTCTTTTTAAGATTAAAGACACTGGGTAAGCTATTTTGAATAGCGATGCTTTAATATCAATAGTTTTCGCTATCATACCTAAAGTAATTATGGTAAAAACCACCACAATAGTATTATGAAGTAGCATTTATGAGGTTTGAGTATCATTCGATACTGCTGATTAACTTAACATTGAAGCTTGGAATGCTTTAAATACCTTAGATTTCCAACGATTATATTAGCTTTGAGTTCTATTTTGTAACGTTCGTCAGCAATATCAGAAAAAAGCAGACAAAACATAGAATTGTAGTTAAATTCACCGAATCAAAAGCTATGGGACATTCAATAACTACTTGCTGCTTTAGCATTTTAGGCACTTGCAATGCTACTGAAGTTGATTTAAATACCCCTTATAAGTTGTTATAGTTCTGGCAAGTCAAAATCATCTCTAGTAGCTAAATAATGTGTTAGAAGTGTTTTGACACTATGTCCACTAAGAGATGCCACGGTTTTGATATCAGTTCCTTGCCTGATAAGTCTAGTTACAAATGAGTGTCTAAGGGCATAAGGGCGCAAATACTTATGTACTAATCCATCATCCACTAGACCTTTTAGTACTATCTTCCAATTGTCCTCTCTGAAGTTATTATGATTAATATAGTTACCCCTAACAGAAGGAAAGAGTAACTCTGTATTATTAGTCTTTCCTATTATCGATTCTAATAACCTAGATAATTGGTTATTACACTTAAATAACCTGATCTCCTTAGTTTTAGTTGACGGTAGTAAAATCCCCTTAGAGTATGACTTATTGAACCTGATGTAAGCTTGTTTCCCTTTATATTTAACATCATCAATGGTAAGAGCAATTACTTCTTCTGGTCTTGCACCTGTAAGGGCTAATACCTCAAGATAATGGGCATAATGTGAATGAGCATAGCCTGAAGTCTTAGGAGAATAGCGATCGCTATAGAATGCCCTAATTATTTCTTTTACCTCATGAGGCTCAAAACATTCAGGTGGTTTCTTCTGTGGCTGTGGTATCTTAATCTTCTTGAATGGGTTCTTGTTAACTAACTCAGCTTCAACTGCAAGATTGATTGCAGGATTAAGACAAGAACGGAAAAGTGTAGCTATAGTACTTACAGCATAAACTGTTTGTAGATGGGCTAGGAACTCTTGTGCTTTGCTAAGCTCCAATAATTTATCATCTACTTTACTAAGATAGCGATCGCAGTCTTTCCAAAGATAATTCTGGGTAGTAAGAGCAATTCTATTCTTATTTAGCTTCTTATACCTCTCCCAGATCTCAATCAGATTTGGTTTCTTCTCAGCCATCTCAATCCTAGTAGAATAAATAGGACTATACCTAGCGTATGAAAGATCTACACTACCATTGGTAATATCTAAATCAATTAAGGTAGCTGCTTTTAGGGCTATCTGCAAACCTTGGTCATCAGAATTAGAAATCTTAAGGTCATGCCTTTTCCCTTTTGGATAAGTAAATCGACATCTATAAGCATTCCTGTGTTTAATTACCGAAACTTTTCCAATCTTTACTTTATCCTTGTTATTGAAGTTCATAATCTGGTGACACCAAAACGACACCAAATTAGATAGAGGGATGACAAAAAACCTAAAGTTCACCCATTGAATTTATAGGGCTTGAGAGGCTTTCAGCCTCTTCCCGCCTGCCTTACAAGCAGGACGTCACTGGTTCAAATCCAGTATCGCCCATACTATATAAAGCCAGGGTTTGAAGCGATTTGTGAATTTTATCGTCGTTCGGTGACGCGTCAGCCATTAAGAGATAGACAGAATGCAATCTTATCTAAGTCAAGGAATTTATAAAAAATTCGTTTCGGGCAATCGCCCAAAGTTTATCAAGCAGTTAAATAGTGCGATCACAATTTGATTTATGTAAAAGTTTTCATCAGTGAATAAGGTTTAATTAATATTTCTGCTGGAATTCCTAAATTTTGATTTAAACGTCGAATGTTATCTAAAGTCAAAGGTTGTTGTTTATTTAAAATTGCAGTTACTTGTTCTCTAGTGCCAATATAATCTACTAAATCT
>JBCCDM010000316.1:0-7815 GCA_039030795.1 Cyanobacteria bacterium P01_A01_bin.84 | reverse complement strand
ATTTTATCTAAGCGATCGCATGAAACAGTAAATTAGACAAGTTTAATGATCCAAAAGCAGGCTTTTAAGGGTTTAGCAATACTAAACCCATAAAGTCATAACTAATACTTGATACCTGATAACTGATACCTGATAACTTAACCCATAATATTCGCAAAGAAATCTAAAGTATCCTTCAAAGCTTTAATGAATGAATCAATTTCTTCACGGGTATTGTAGAAAGATAAACTAGCTCTAGCAGTTGCAGGGATATCTAAGTAGCGATGTAAAGGTTGTGTACAATGATGTCCCGAACGTATTGCCACACCCTCTTGATCTAATAATGTAGATAAGTCGTTAGCATGAACTTCCCCAGTGGTAAATGATGCTAAAGCAGCTCTTCCATAGCCATGAGCATCAGGTAGTGGACCATAAAGTGTCAATTGAGGAATTTTCTCTAATTCCTTAAATAAGTATGCAGTTAATTCAGCTTCGTAAGCGTGAATCTTATCCATACCGATATTGGTAAGGTAATCCACCGCCGCACCCAAAGCAATAGCTTCTGCGATCGCTGGTGTTCCGGCTTCAAATTTATGTGGTAATTCTGCGTAGGTGGCATGGTCTAAATATACATCTGCAATCATTTCACCACCACCAAAAAATGGAGGCATGGTTTCTAGTAATTCCTGCTTACCGTACAAGAAGCCAATTCCTGTGGGAGCGCACATTTTATGACCTGATGCGACTAACCAATCGCAGTCAAGTTCCTGCACATCAATGGGCATATGAGGCACGCTCTGGCAAGCATCAATTAATACTTTTGCATCTTGTTGATGAGCCAATTGACAAATTTCTTTTACAGGGTTAATACAACCAAGAGTATTAGAAACGTGTACTACTGAAACCAGTTTTGTTTTATCAGAAAGTAGGGTTTTAAAATGTTCTAAATTAAAACTTTCATCTGAATTTAATTCAACGTGCTTGAGAACTGCACCAGTTTTCTGAGCGACAAATTGCCAGGGTATTAAATTACTATGGTGTTCCATCACCGATAGAATAATTTCATCACCGGGCTGTAAATTATTTATTCCCCAACTGTAAGCGACCAAATTAATCGCTTCAGTTGCATTTCGGGTGTAGATAATTTCTTTGCGAGATGAAGCATTAATAAAACGTGCAACCTTATCCCGTGTACCTTCATAAGCATCAGTAGCTTTAGCGCTCAGGGTATGGGCTCCACGATGAACATTAGAATTATACTGGGTATAATAATTTCCTAAAGCATTAAGTACCTGGTATGGTTTTTGAGAGGTAGCAGCATTATCCAGATAAATCAAAGGTTTACCGTAAATCTCCTGACGCAAAATTGGAAAATCACGACGAACAATATCGGCAAGGGTTCTTTGGGTAGTTACAGTCATTTTCAGTTATCAGTATTCAGTTATCAGTATTCAGTTATCAGTATTCAGGAATAAGGATAAAGGTGAAAGGATAAAGGTGAAAAATATAATAACTTCAAATCTCACCCATTACCCGTTACCAATTCCCCTGGATTATCCACTTACACTTTTAACAGTTTCCATTAATCTTTCTTGGAGAGAAGCAACTGGAATTTTATCAATAATTTCTCCAGCAAAAGCATTAATTAACAAATGACGTGCTGCGTTTTCATCAATACCGCGACTTTGTAGGTAGAAAATTTCATCATCTTCTAACTGACTTACAGTTGCACCATGGGCGCATTTGACATTATCTGCTGTAATCTCTAACTGGGGTTTGGTATCAATTCTAGCTTTGGGAGAAAGTAAAAGATTTCGGTTTAACTGGGCTGCATTCGTTAATTGTGCGGGTTTAGGAACAAATACTTTACCATTAAACACTCCATGGGCTTTATCCCCCACAATTGTTTTATGTAACTGATTAGTAATACCGTGGGGATAATTGAGAGCGATCGCGCTATGGGTATCTGCTAATTGTTTATCAAAAATTACTGATAAACCGTTCAGGGTAGTTTCGGTTTGCTCGCCACTCTGTAATACTTCTAAGTTATGACGGGATAATTTCCCACCAATGGTTACAGCATTACAGGTATAGCGACTATAACGTTCTTGAGTGACGGCTGTTTTACCGATGTGAAAAGCACCAGCACCTTCGAGTGTGACGCGGGTATGGGTAACACCAGCGTTTTCTTCTACCCAAATTTCAGTTACTGAGTTACAAAAATAAGTTTGCTCTTTTGCTTCTTTTATTTCTTTATTTGCGTTTTGGGTTTCTTGATATCCAAACTCTTCGATGAAATTTACCTGGGAACCACTTTCTGCAACTACTAAACAACGAGGTTGAGCGATGGTTCGGTAGAACCCGTCTTCGGCGATCGCATGATTATCCTTGTTCCCAACGCTCAAGTAAACTAAGCTTATTGGGGTATCTACTACGACATTCTTAGATACTAATATCACTGCAACATCTTGGATTCCAGCAGTATTTAGAGCAGTAAAAACTTCCGAGCTACCTTCAGAATGAGCTAAATAATGTTTTACTTTTTCATGACCCGCTTCTGATAAGTTAGTCAAATTACTGACTACAACACCATCGGGTAAACCTCCAACCTGAGATAATTTGGGTGCATAAATACCATTTACAAACACCAAACGGCTATTAGGGGTTTCTGGTAAAGTATTAATCTCTTCAAGTGATATTATTTGACCATCAACATGAGAAAATTCTATTTCCCTTAATTCAGATAGATTTGTAAAACGCCATTCTTCCTCACGAGTACTAGGAAGACTGGAATGACGCACCCATTTAGCTGCATTATCCTTTAATTCTTGCAACCAGGGCAAATTAGATTTTATATTTATATTTGAGTTGGCACTTGAACTTAAACTTGAACTTAAATTCTCAACATTTTTTAGTAAACCACTTAAATAAGCATCCTTATCTAACAAAGCAGATGCTAACTTATCAGTAGTAGAAGAATTAGGAACTGGACTAGGAGAAACTTGAATCGTCATTATACTCCAACCTCCACTAAGTCTTCGAGAATCCAATCATAACCGCGAGACTCTAACTCTAAGGCTAACTCCTTACCACCAGATTTAATAATTTTCCCCTTTGCCATTACATGAACGTAATCGGGAATAATATAATCGAGCAATCTTTGATAGTGTGTAATCATCAAAGTTGCATTTTCTGGACTGGTTAACTGATTGACACCATTTGCAACAATTTTCAATGCATCAATATCTAAACCAGAGTCAGTTTCATCTAAAATACCTAATTTTGGTTCTAAAAGCGCCATTTGCAAAATTTCATTACGCTTCTTTTCACCACCAGAGAAACCCTCATTAAGACTGCGTTCCAAAAACGCAGAATCCATCTTCACCACTTCCAACTTTTCTTCTATCAAATCATCAAAGTCAAAAGTGTCAATTTCTTCTAAACCCTGAGCCTTGCGCTTAGAATTGTAAGCAACTCGTAAAAAATCTAAATTACTTACCCCAGGAATTTCTAAGGGATACTGGAAAGCTAAAAATACACCACTTCTAGCTCTATCCTCTGGTTCCAATTCCAAAAGATTTTCACCCTGGAATATTACCTCACCACCAGTCACCTCATAAGCTGGATGTCCAGCTAATACCTTAGAAAAAGTACTCTTACCGGAACCATTAGGTCCCATAATTGCATGAATTTCACCAGCGCGAATCTCTAAATTCACACCCTTTAAAATTTCTGTCCCATCAACATTCGCTGTCAAATCCTTCACCGACAGCACAATCTCACTATTTTCCTGAATCATCTTTCCTCTCTTTATGTCTTCTCTTTATCTCTTATTTTTCTCTATAAATAACCAACAAGCTTTCTATTGTTAGGGTGTTTGACAACTATCAATATTTCCGACATTAATTAATTTTGTCGTCACATATCAATTGTTTAATGATGGTGAATTACCCTAAGAGCTAACATCACCCTACCTAGTCCACACAAAAAACAGATGACATCAGATATCTTTCCACCCACACCTACCAAAACATTTTGGAGGGGGTTTGGGGGAGAATCCCCCAAGTCTTCTTATTTTTTCTGCTTTTACAATTCAATATTCCCGACATTAATTAATTTTGTCCCAATAAAGCAATTGTTTGATAATAGTGGCTTAGGAATTAGTAAAGAAAGTCCTCCCAATTAACCCACACTACCTTCCAACTTCAGACTCAGTAACTTATCCGCTTCTACCGCAAATTCCATCGGTAGCTGATTAAACACATCCTTACAGAAACCGCTAATCATCATAGTTACAGCATCTTCTAAAGAGATACCGCGCTGGGTAAAGTAAAATAACTGGTCTTCACCAATCTTGGAAGTAGAAGCTTCATGCTCTACCTTGCCAGAATTATTCTGTACCTGGATATAAGGGAAAGTATTAGCATGAGCATTATCCCCAATCAACATCGAGTCACACTGAGAATAATTTCTTGCACCCTCAGCAGTGGGATTCATCTTTACTAAACCCCGGTAACTATTACTAGATTTACCAGCCGAAATTCCCTTAGAAATAATTGTGCTGCGGGTATTTTTACCGATATGAACCATCTTGGTACCCGTGTCAGCTTGCTGCATATTATTAGTTAACGCTACAGAGTAAAACTCACCCACAGAGTTATCTCCAACTAGTACACAACTAGGATACTTCCAGGTAATAGCAGAACCAGTTTCTACCTGTGTCCAGGAAATCTTAGAATTTACACCTTTACACAAACCACGCTTAGTTACAAAGTTATAAATTCCACCTTTACCTTCTTCATTTCCTGCATACCAATTCTGCACGGTAGAATACTTAATCTCGGCGTTATCTAAAGCCACTAACTCTACTACCGCAGCGTGTAGCTGATTGCTGTCATACATCGGTGCAGTACAACCTTCCAAATAAGAAACATAGCTACCTTCTTCCGCTACAATTAAGGTACGCTCAAACTGCCCGGTATCACCATTATTGATGCGGAAGTATGTAGATAATTCCATGGGACATTTTACGCCCTTGGGAATATAAACAAAAGAACCGTCGCTAAATACAGCTGCATTTAAAGCTGCAAAATAATTGTCTGCAACCGGAACAACACTACCTAAATATTTTTCTATTAATTCTGGATATTCTTGTAATGCTTCAGAAATCGAACAGAAAATAACCCCATCTTCTGCTAATTTTTCCTTAAATGTCGTTGCTACAGAAACACTATCGAAAATCGCATCCACTGCAACATTCGCTAGTCTCTTTTGCTCGGACAGGGGAATACCCAACTTCTCAAATGTATCTAAAAGAGTAGGGTCTACTTCATCTAAACTTTGTTTCTTCTCACTTTGCTTCGGTGCTGAATAATAAATAATATCTTGATAATCAATTTTCGGATAATTAACGTCAGCCCAATTTGGCTCCGTCATTTTCTGCCACTGACGATAAGCTTTAAGACGGAACTCCAGCATAAATTCCGGCTCATTCTTCTTAGCCGAAATCAACCGAATAACGTCTTCATTCAACCCTTTGGGAATTGTATCTGTCTCGATGTCAGTGACGAAGCCATATTTATAAGGCTGATTGACTAAGGTTTTGACAGTGGCACTCATGGGTAATAATTACTCTTGTGTTCTCGAAAAAGTTCTCTTTAAGGATTTCAGACGGGCTGTACAAATGATTCCCATCAAGCATCGCCTAGTGGTGACGCTGCTGTTACAATAGTCATTAAAGACTAAAGCAACTCTTATGTTGTTTTAATCTCAATTCCATTCTACGATAGATTAACAACATTAATGTTGTTAAAGTACAAGTTTTTAATATAATTTTGGGACGAAGATGGCGACTACCCAGCAGTCCACGACGAAAAAAGAGATTTTAGAATACCTCTTAAAGCAAGCTCAGGCAACGGCTTTAGAGCTTTCAGACGCATTAGATATTAGCCCCCAAGCGGTGCGTCGTCACATCAAAGATTTAGAAGCAGAAAACTTAATAATTTATTCCTCGTCAGTGCAGGAGGGGATGGGTCGTCCCCAACATCGATATAAACTGAGTGCTGATGGCAAAAAGTACTTAAATTGGATTAATAGAGATAAAAGCAGCGAAAATTATGGAGAATTTGCTGTTTCTCTCTTAGATACTTTAGCTGAAACTGTAGGTAAAGACCAAGTTGGGACTATTTTAAAGAAGCAGTGGGAGCGCAAAGCCGAAAATTATCGAGAGTATTTAGGAAATCTCTCCTTAAAATGTAGGTTAGAAAAACTAGTGGAACTTAGAAAAGCCGAAGGTTTTATGGCAGAGTGTCATCCTGTAGAATCCAAAAAGCTAGAAGTGAGGGAACACAGCTTTATTATTACCGAGCATAACTGCGCTATTTCTAACGTTGCTGAATCTTTTCCCAGTATTTGCGGACATGAACTAGAAATGTTTTCTGCTGTACTACCGGACTGTACAGTTGAAAGAACTCATTGGATAATTAATGGCGAACACCGTTGTGGTTATTTAGTGCGATCGCCGAAGGTGGATGCTACTGCACCATCGCTTTTAGCGGACACTAATGTGCGATCGCTAGAAGCGGACACCACTGTGTCATCGCGACAAATATAATTGGTAATTGGTAATTGGTAATTGGTAATGCTTAATTCTCCTTCTGAACAATTTTTAACAACTGAAGAATCAAGTAAAGTTGATGCTGCTTTGCTTTCTTCTCCAGAAAAATTTTTGACTAGATTAACAATATCCTCACAAAAGTTACTTAAACATATTGCTACTGAGTATGGAGTCCCAATAGAGGACTTGAGCGAGAAGGAAATAATTAGCTGGTTTGAAAAGGATAGCAAAATCCGCAGAGAGGAAGGAATAGAAGCAGCTTATTTAAAGTGGTAGTGTAAATAAATTTTGAGCGCAGAATATTATTAATTTTGTATCGTTTTTTCTAGTATCCAGAAGTGAAATCGTGGATTGTGGATTTAAGTACTTATGCAAAATTAATTATATATTTTTCTCCAAAGTCTCTAAAAATACTTTCGACTGCTTCAACTAAGCGGGAGCAACTCTCCTATGCATTTACTTCCAGCCATTTACTCATGAAATGTATAAATATTTTTGCCTAGCTACTTATCAGTATGTGAGCAAGAAGACTTTGTGGCTAACTTTTAATTGGAGGGTTGGTTAAAAGGATTGTAGAAAAACAACTGACCTCAGCTTCTTTCTTTTCAAATCATTTTTGGAACATTAATTTATAAACTATCGTCCATCCAATTTGGATAGATTTGAACAATCTTTGACCCTTATAAAAATTATTTTGATTATTGAATTAGTGATTTGTCTTCTTGTATCTGCCTAATTATATAACACACCAAACTTTTGCTAATTTTAGTTGGAGATATATATATCTGCAAATCTCTTTCAGAGAGGCTGAAAATATCTAAATGTTTGAAATCAGAGGGTTTTTGTCATGAATATAGCTTATATATTCATCTCCAATTCTTGTAGTTTTCGGGAGAAAATTTAGTTTCCGGTTAGTTTCCGGAAATCTCTATTTCAGTTTGAATTATATTCATAGTCTATTTGTTAACTTAAGAAGGAACTAATACAGGGTGGTTGTGAACAGCAAAATTGTTAAAAATATCGGTATTTATAAATTTAAAATCTTACTAAGAGAAAGTCATAATTTCTATCTTTAAGTAAATGATTATGAATAATAATTTTCGCAATGAAATAGTAGTATCCATTAAAAGTAATCCCATGAGTGTATTTCTATTTATTTTATAAAAATAAACATATTTCAATTTATAAAAACAATTTTTATCAACTTAGTTTTAAATTTT
>JBCCDM010000315.1:0-7830 GCA_039030795.1 Cyanobacteria bacterium P01_A01_bin.84 | reverse complement strand
TAAAGATTAAAATATGTATACCAATTCAGAATTAAAGTTTTATGAGAATTTAACTATAAAGCAGTTAGACTCTATATGTTACAATTCCAAAAATTCCGTTTCTTTTGAAAAGAGAGGACAACTTTCTGATATAATCAGTAGGAAGAAAAGGGAGTTACCTAGATTTTTAGTATTCCACACACACGAAGAAAGTCCAATCAACCATTCTTTATCTGCTACAGAGTGTATAACTGATTCTGAACAGCTAGAGAGAGTTAGGGGAAATTTCAATCCTATTTTTATGTGTATAGGTTGTTCTCAGCGCAATTATAATCTCTCTCAATTAAGTGGGGATATCTATTATTATATTTCTAAGAAAGCCAGAGAAGAATATGATGTACTTAAATATTTTAGTTATGAGACTTCACATTTGAATCTCATACATATGGACTTAGATTAGTTTCTAGCTCTACGTCCAGCTTTTTTAGCTTTAGATGTGTTAGATACAAACTGACGAGATTTACCCTTTGCTATTTTCTTTCTTGCTGTAGCTTTACGCTCTGAAGCGGATAAATTTCTAGCGGCTTTCATAGGAAGACATCTAGAAGTTGCACCTGAACGAGTTTTAGAGTTTCCGCAAGACTTAATTTTACCGTTGCTATCTCTAGCGAATCCATCTTTTGAACTAGGGGAAAGTGTAATCCAGTTCTCTCTTCTCCATTTAGCTAGTTTGGAGTTTTTAGGTTTAGCTTTCCCTCTTAGCATTCCTCTTTTTTTCATTAATCTTACCCCATGCTGAGAATGCCTAGCAGACCACTTACTGCCCATTTTTCGCCTAACTTCTGCTTTTATAGAGTCTGGTATAGTTATACTTGAACTTTTTTTAGCCATATCTATATTACGAAATATAGAACTAAAAAGTTTTTTGGATGTTTGGAAAATAGTTTCTATATTAGGGAAAAATGTATAAAAATGTTAAATACTAAGACAAAAGTAGTTCTGAAGACTACTGTAAAAGATGAGGGTGAGTTTGATGCTCTCAGAAAAATACTAGGCTATCTAAGATATAACTGCCCTAGAGATAGAGATATCTTAGCTCCTACAGCAGTATATATTTATTGCAATAAAAGGAAAATGAGCTTTGATGCTCCCACTTTTGATGTTACAACTACTAATGTAACTATGGAGTCTATTAAATCTACAGGCGTATTGATTAAGTATTCTTATACTAATCAGTTAGGCTTTCTTATCCCTGTGATTATCATAGCTATTATATCGGCTATGATACTATCATTTGAGCTATTCGAATATGCTTTTTTAGGAGAGTTTAAACCTAAGATGGAAGCTATTTTGCGTTTTATAAGAATAGTTTATGTTAGTTTGATTGGGTTTTTCGTGATGAAATCTTCTAATGTAGCTCATGGGAATAATCTTTTTAAGTTCTTACTTAAAAAATAGATATGGAAAAAGCTAAAGAGAAGCCTTTAAGCTATAAAGAAAGTTTAGATGAGTATAGGCGTATCATATCTGTAGCTGAGGAAGTAATGGTTCCTCACGTTCAAAAAGTAGTAGGACATGAAAGTGTTCGTACTTGGATACGACTAAAAACTAAGGGGAAACCTTACTACTTATCTACTTTACAAGTAGATTATGATGATGATGGAATAAGAATTAGTGTGAGGTTGGATATCTTAGATTCATATGAGCCTGATGCTAAAATACTTAAGAGCTTAGATAGAGTTTTTTCTATGAAATTTTAGTAGTACAACTTTTTTTAAAATCTAGTCGTATAAAAATTATGGGACTAGAACTAATAAAACAGTCTGAGGAAAGGAAGATAATAAATTCCTTTCTTCATCAGTTTACTACACAACCAGAAAAGTCAGTAAGAGAAATTTTAGCAGAGTTTGAAGTAAACTCTTTTGAAATGCAATCTTTGATACGCTCATATGGGTTAGTAGACCAATTTGAGGCTGCTAGGTTAATGGTAAAGGATTATAGAGTAGATAACTTAGAAAGCTGGTTTAAAGGCGTAAAGCTTCCTCCTATCACTACATTTAATAAGTTTTTAATGGCTTGTAGAATGTATGCGGAAACTACTTTAACAGTAGAGGAGATAGTTAAACAGCTATGGAACGTTAAAAACTCAAATACAGCTAGAGATACTATAGCTAGACAGGTAAGAACCTACCCTCAGTTAGCCCCATTATGGGAAAGGTGTAAGCTACTCAGAAAGGCTACAATGTTTAAGTTCATGGCTGAAGAAAAGGATGAGATGGCATTACAAGCTTTCAAAACTATCAATGAAGCAATGAAGCCTAGAACTAAGCACAAAGTTACTAAGAAAAAAGGAAAAGTAGTAGTAGGAAATCAACTGCATGAAGTTGACAGTGAAACTGTAACTTCTGAAACGGTATTAGGAGACGTTGCAGCAGCTACAGTAGCACTTAGAATGCTAGGTTTAGATAAAAGAACCGTAGAGGTAAATCATAATCACAAAGTAATACAAGAGTTCAACTTCGAGGAGATAGACAATATTCAAAAACAGCAAGAGGCTGAATTATTAGCTCTTCAAGAAGAAATAAGAAAAGGCTTAGACCAAGACGAAAAATAATACAAAGACATGGAATCTACAGTACAATTAGAAAGACGAACAGTTAATAAGCATTCTGCTTTAAAGCTTGTAACTGACGTATACGAAAGGGTAGAAGAGCAATTCCCTACTAAAGGGGCATTGTTTGTAAGTTCAGCAATATTTAATTCATTATGCTTAGCTGTTAAACAGCCTGAAAAACTGACTGTAAACACAATAGATGCGTATTTTGAAATTAGATATATGTATGGAATTTTCTTTGATGTTATAATTGAAGATGATAGACTTAGAGAAGATTATTACTATTTCTCAAACTATAAAGGTTTAGACATGTTAGGATATGAGGGTTTGAGTAGTCATATTTCTAAGTACATGTATGAGCAAGTTTCAAGGTTAAGGCCTCAAATTACAAATTCATCTACCGATTTAGAGATTTTTACCATTTCAAGATAATTAATATTATAGAAGCTAAATACTCTATGAAATTTATTTAAAAATTCCTTGCTTTTTAGTGAGGAATTTTTTAATTTAGCATTACTATGAAACTAAAAACAATAGATAAAGCTAAAGAATTTAAAAAATTTCTAAATGAATATGATGTATGAGTTTAGTACCTAAAGATAATCATATAGACAAAGCTTTAAAGGCTCAATTGAAGCTTATAAAGCCTGACGTAGAAGAAATTAAGGAAAAGTTTGGTCTAAAGAGTTCAGATAGACATGCTTTGCAATATTCTATTAGGGCTATAATAAAAGCTTATTATGATACCTTAATACAGAAGCATTTAGGGAAATATACTAAGGAACGAGAACGGATATTTGAAGATAAAAAAGATTGGGAGTTTAGAGTTGTAGAGGATTACACGTATAAAGTTAGAAATGAGTACTATAAAATTCTTTATAACCATCAAGTACAAATAGAAGAATTTTTCGAGAAGTATAAGGAAGAGATTAGATAATGCCTGTAATAAAACCTAACTATAAGCCTAGAGATTGGCAGAAGGAGGCCTTATTGCTTCTTGCTAATAAGGTAAAGAGAGGAGGCTCAAACTTCTTCCTAGTAGATGCATGTCCAGGCTCAGGCAAAACTTATTTTGGAGCCTTTGCATTCTTTATACTCATAAAGCTATTCAAAGGCAAAATAAATAAAGTTGTATGTGTTTCTCCTAAAACGACAACAAAAGAAGGTTGGTCAGACTCATTTTTAGAAGTACTAGATTTAGGCGTAGATAAAACATTTTCTTCTGAAACTAGAGAACATCCTTCAAGTTGTGGATTTGTGGGAGTATCTTTAACTTATGCAGGTCTTATGAGTTGTGTAAGTAATCTAAGTAGGTATATAGATGATAAAACTCTGGTAATACTGGATGAAGTTCATCATTTAAGTGAGCCAAAAACACGCATACAAAAAGTAGAAGATTTATCTACTCTAGAGCCTAGTAAGAAAGTTAAAAAGATTGTTAAAAGAAAAGAAGATAAAACAGCATGGTCAAAAGCTGTAGAACTTTTATATAAGAACTCAGGCTATGTGCTTTCCCTATCAGGTACTACTTATAGGGGAGATGGAAAATTGCTACCATTCTTAGAATATGAAAAAATCTCTTCCTACAAAGAAGAAATAGGAGAAGATTTATTCAAAGAAATGATAGTTTACAGACCTAAATCTGATTATAGGTACACCTATCAGCAATCCGTAAAAGATAGAGTAAATTGTAATATAAGATTTAAGTTTGTAAACGGCAAAGTAAAGCTTAAAAAGAACGGGGAAGTGCATGAAGGCACTCTTTCAGAACAAAATCCTAATTCTAAGACGTTTTCAAAGATTCTAAGAGGTTTATATTTAGACGAGGCTTATATACGAAAAGCAGTGAAAGAGGCTCACAGCACTGTTCTTAGCCAGCGAGAATCCAATCCTACAGTAAAAGAGAAGCCAGCATGTTTAGTAGTAGCCAAAGACATATCTACTATGGACTTCTATACTCCAATCATACAAGAAATATTCGGGCAAGCTCCCGTAGTAGTTAGGGGAGATAAGAGCAATTCGGTACAAAAGATAAAAGACTTTTTCTATTCAGATGATTGGGTAATAAACTCAGTTAAAATGATTTCTGAAGGTACAGACATTAGAAGGCTTTCATGCTTAATACTATTTTGCACCGACTCTACCTTTACCTCCTTTGTGCAATTCTTAGGTAGGATTATCAGAATGGTAGAAGGATTTACAGGAGATGTGGTATGTATTCTACCAGATACTACGTTGTTTAGAAGGTTTGCTGAGATGTTTGTAAATGATGTTCAGCCTGAAATTAGAACTACTGAAGTATACAGTGGTGATTCTCACGGATTAGGAGGTGGAGGCGCATCTTCAGATGAGATAGAAATATTAGAATCTGAGGTGTTTGATAGTTTGGATGAGTTTTTCTTCCCTATAGAGGTAAAGGTAACGGGTAGAAAAGCTTTTGCTATACAATCTATGAAAGCTGATTTAAGAAGTCAGATAAAAAGTGCTGTAGCTGTGGCAGCTAAAAACGGCAGAGGTAAAGAAAACAGTTATGAATCTATAAATATAAAGGCAAACAAAGGAACTGCAAGACACTTTTTACAATTAGGTAAAATTTCACAACAAAAAGCTTCAAAGTTGAGTAACTATACTATGAATGAAGAACAACTTAAGTACAAGTTGAAATACATTAAAACTAGAATATGATAAACTATAAAATAACAGATTTAGGAGATAAATTTACTGAAGAGATTGAAGCACACTCCTACAAACAAGCAGTTGAAAAACTTAAAGAAAAGCTTTTAAGCAGAGAATGTCAGCTTAAAAAGATTGATTTGAAGATAGAAGGGCCAGAAGGAGTAACATTCTTTGCGGAGCTAAAGCTTACATATGAAACTAATTTTTTTGAAGTGGAGTATTCTTATTAGAGGTTATGAAAACAAAGCAGATTAAAATACTAGAAAAACTAACTAAAGGTGAACTCTCTATAGAGGAAGCAGATAAACTACTTTTAGATTTAGAATGTATCAAAGGCAGAACTACAGGTGTAAAAGATTCTAAGGGAAATATCATTAGATTTGGGGATACTGTAAGATTTGCTGATAAGTGGGAGTGGTATAAGTCAGAATGGCGGTGGAATTTTGCTTTTGCAAAGCCTGAAGAAAAGGCAAAGGTTCAAGCTGAGTTTGATGCGCTACCTTATGAGGAGAGAGTAGTTACTTCTAAGGAAGACTTTCAGTGGTTGCTATCTCAAGAGATACAAAGTTATTGGGAAATTATAAAAACCTCCTAATACTTGTTTTCGTAACAAAAAAATACTAGACCCGTTATATATTATATAGAAATCTTCAAATGAAATATAGACAACCTGCCCAAAAGAGAATATACCCTATCACAACTACAAAAGTAAAGGATTACGTAAACAGGATGAATCCTCTACGTAATAAATTTGGCTATCTAAGTTGTGATTGTTCTATAACACTTCAGCTTAAAGGTAGATTTGTTCAAACAGGCATGAATAAGGTTAAGTATCAAGCTTCCCTTAAAAATAGAGATACCAATGTAGCTTTAGGTAATTTTACTTTTATATACAACGAACACTCTGCTCAGATAGAGCAGTACCAAATGTAATATGCAAAAAGTAGCACTAAATTACAATCAAAGACAAACATTGTTAGATAATTTTGCAGATGCGGTAAAAGGATGCGGCAAATGCAGTATAAATTACTCTTATAGTAAGCTAGTGAACGGCACTATGTTATCTTTTTTTACTATAAACAATACTCCTTATGGAGCTAGGGTAAATAAAGATACTTTAGAGGTTGAAAAGATTAGAATTATGAACAGTGTCCCAAAAACGTAGTCGAGCTAGGGCATATGTTGACGAAGTACTAAAATCTAAGAAGTGCTATATGTGCTTAGAAGATAATTCAGAAGTACTTGAATTTCACCATGTTAACCCTAAAAATAAGAAGTTTACTATCTCTCAGGCTATACATAGAGGTTACACAGTAGAGCAGATTAAAAGTGAAATGAAGAAAACTGTAGTCTTGTGTTCTAACTGTCATAAGAAAGTTGAATACCTTATAAAAAGAGCTTTAGAATCACTAGAAACAGAATAAATTTTAAACCTATTTAATTAATAGCAAAGATGATATCATGGTGGGTAATAATTCCTTTGGCTTACATCTCAGGGGTAGTAGTTTACTACAAATCCAAGAAAGGAATTTTAAAATCTAAGAGTTCACATAGTTACTCTACTCAAGAACTTCCAGAAGGAATGCCTAGAGGCACTAGTGAGCTTGTTTGGACAGCAAAACTTAGAAAGGTAACGCTAAGACAGTCTCTAATGCTTTCATGGTTTGGAGTTCTGTACTTAACATTTTTAGACGTATTTTTTCCTTCTGAAGAAGAAGAAGGTAGAAGAGTATCATGGTAATATTATGATGAATTTTAATGCATGCGGATGTAAAAAAGCTCCTAAAGTAAGAAGGGCAGGAAATACCAATAGAAGGGCTACTACTAGAAAAGCCGCCAGAACTAGAGTAGCAAAAAAAAGAGTAGTGAGAAAATCTCGGTAAGTACTTGACTTTTAATTAAAGGTTTTTTATGTTTGTGATATGCAAGATTTAAAAACAAGAAAACCAATACTTAGATTTGATAAAGACTTAGAGATACTAGAAGTAGTTACTTTAGTAACTTCTTATGTATATACCTCAGAGGTGTATCATATAGAGTCTAAAAAAGAAGACCCTGATTATGGTGTAGAAATAAGTCTAAAAGATTTAGACAGGAAAAAGATTTATGATTGGAGGTTTTACATAAAGAAAAAATATCTCTATTTTACTGTTTACGAAACGGCTTACGCACATCTCCTAGCATATATTTCTTCTTTAAATAATATTGACCGAAGATTTGGAAAACTTCGTCAGTTTACATGTCAAGAAGTTGCTGAGATGATTCAGTATGGAAACATATTAACTCTTTATAGAGCAGATTATGAAAACCATTGTGTAGACCAAATACAATATGTTCATTTTCCTTTTAGAGGGCCATACCTAGAGCTTAAAAAGGTAACTTTTAGTGTTAGTAATTCTTTAGAATACAACTTTACAGGCTTTACTTTTAGGTCTGAAGAACTCAATAAAGGATACGAATACGGAGAAGATATAAACCTACTTCACTCTCTTCATCAAAATTCTCAAGAAGCGGTTAAATGTATAGACAGGTGGAATAAGTTCAGACTAGACAGGTATACT
>JBCCDM010000314.1:0-7867 GCA_039030795.1 Cyanobacteria bacterium P01_A01_bin.84 | reverse complement strand
TACAATAATTGAATTACATCTCTAATAATATTTGCGATTGCTATAGATATTTAGTATTTTACTCTAAATAATTATCCATAATTCTAGCTAATTACAATTAGCACTTATTAACTTAGAGTGCTAATTTTAATTATTGCCAAATATCCAGTATAATAATATTATGAGTATATTCTGGGTTGCGCTTAAAAGACATCAGAAAATAATATTTTCTTAATAGGAAAACAGAGTAAAAATTAATCTTAAATTGGGAGGAATATTAGATGAAATATGCCTTTGATATCGTTGGTGTATCCCCTATTTTGAATTTTTTTAATCATCAGCAGCAGTGTATAGATGATGGTAAAAATCAGGGCTTAGAATATTTAGGTACTCAAACTTTTACCCTAGATACCTTAATAGAAAATGTAGAGCCATTGACTCCAAAATGGGGTTGGGATAAGGATGAAGTAGTAGGAACTGTAATTAATTTCTGGATGAATAATTCTGATAGTATTCGCTACTGGAAATCACGTTTAGATGATGCAGGTAGAGATAATTTACTTGTGACGAGGGTCGCAGAAATGAAAGCTTTACAAGCAGAATTTGAATCTCTGATTAATTTAAATTCTTAGTTGATTAGTCTTTTTATTCTTTCAATATCTTAAAATTTGAACGTTTTTGGGATCGGATGTATATTAAGTTGTATTCACTTTTACAGCAAAACATTCGTCATATTATGTCCGTTTGAAGACTTACGATAAAATTAACGCTGAGATGCAGTAAATATAACAACTTTGACAATTCTATATCGCAAGTGATTTACCGGACATGATATCAGGTATTGAAATAGCAGTTAGTACAAATGTTAGTAAGTTTTGGCAAAAATTAATCAAACAATCAATCAATCCATCAACCAATTATTCATATTCATAACTTTGGGGAAAGGGATAGACGCTTAGCGTAGCGGCTTATTGTAGAGTAAAAGTTAGGAGTCAAAATATAAAAATGGTGCCTTATTTAAGCGGTGTAATACTAAGGCACTTTTCTGTTTCCCGGGAGGATGTCACCTTGTTTCGATCTGTCTGACTACAGTTAATGCAGAGTAGCTTACCCCAGCAGTTCCTTCTCCTGGATGGGTAGAGTCACCTACTAACCATAAATCATTTATAGGAGTACGATTAGCAAAACCAAAGGGTCCAAAAGTTGGGATGCGTTGACCAATACCACCAACAATACCCTTATTCCTAGCAGTATAGGTGAAAAATGTCTTGGGTGTTGCAGCTTCTGTATGAACTATAGTCTCTGGTTTCAAGTAAAAATATGAATTTAGTCGAGATATAGCTTCTTGGCTGTATTTATGCTTTAACCCTTCATAATCATCTGTATCGTACCAGACTTTGGTGTCAACGAAAGATGATGCAATTATTGTTGCTTTTCCATCAGGAGCACGTCCATCATCAGGACGACTTACAGATACGAATAATGAATTATTCTCCCCTATAGGTCCATCTTTATCGTACATGAATTGTAAATGAGGCGGACATCCCAAAGGTATAGCGCTTTTATCTACACCCAAATAAATGACAAATGCACCCGATGATTCAGGCAATTTATCTACCCGACGTTTGTAACCTTGGGGTGCTTTATCTCCTAATAACTTAACTAAATCCTGAACAGTTACATTTGCAACTACATGATCGGCAGCTTCTGTCCATAATTCTCCAGTTTTCTGATTGCGAACCATTACCCCAGTAGCTTTACCATTCCCAACTTGAATACTTTCGACAGAATGACCCATGAGAAGCTTACCACCATCTCTTTCCAAAGCAGACACGAGCCTGTTACTGAGAACCTGCATACTACCTTTAAGATGATATAATCCTTGGGGTTCTTGAGATACACTCAAAGCAGTCGCTGCATATAACAAAGCTGTTTCCTCAGCATTTACTTGAGAGTATAGCTTTAACTGCAAATCTAAAAATTGACGCAAACGCTTATCGTTTCCTACACCACAGAAACGCAAAGCATCTCCTACAGTAAATAAAGTGTAAGGTACAGTAATCAAAGTACTCGGACGTACAGCTTTAGTTAACTGCCATAAGTCCCAAAGATTACGGGGTGGTAAAACCGGGTCGCGTCCTTGAAATTCCCAGCTAGCTGCAAACAGTTGTGAGAGCAAATTCCAAAAGCGATCGCTACTGGGAAACTGTTTTTGTCTCTCCTGTTTCCACTTTTCAGGATTTCTCCAAACATTTACTGGTTCGTTTTCTCCTGGTAAAAATACTGCACAAGCAGGTTCACAGGGTGTTGCAGGGGGTAAACCTATTTCTAATTCCGAAAAGATACGATGATGAATCCCTCCCGGTTCTAAACCCGCTACTTGGGTAGCACCTACATCAAAAGTGAAACCTCTGCGTTTAAATGTAGAAGCACATCCACCAGGTACAATTGCCTGGTCAAAGATTAATACTTCATAACCTCTATGAGCTAATAAAGCCCCAGCAGTTAATCCACCAATGCCAGCACCGACAACTACTATACGACTTTTTTTGCTGCCAATGTTGATATTTGGCATAAGACAAGCTTAAATTTTCTTAACATTTATTTTTATATTGTATCGTTTTAAGAGGGAGCATCCCAATGCAGGCAAGTTGACCAAAATTTAGATTGTCATTGCGCTGACGAAGTCTTCCCGTAGCGGAATGTTAGCAATCGCAAAATCTAGTTGGTTGGGATTACTTCTCCTATCGGAGACGTTATACGTTTGCTCCCGCATAGCGCTAGCTAACGCTCCATTTCCGGATCGCTCGCCATGACAAATATGTGTTTTCACACCTGACGGAATGCTCCCTTTTAAGAAATTATGCAACAACACTCAATACTTTTCGGTTAATGAAGGAAAGAGAAGTATTTATTGGCAATAATTTTGTTGAGGATTGTTAGCCTGGGATTGTGTTGGTCTTATCCCGTATAGTTAATTAAAGATTATTGACATCCTCTCCATCCTAAAAGAACGGAGATTCCTAAAACAAACTTAATTGTTTATAGGTGAGTCAAGAATATTAGAACAGAAATGCAAAATACAGACAATTTAATTTGCCTGCATTTATATTCTTGCACAATCTGTAATGGTGAACTTACTTCTTCAAAATTTGAATTCTAACTGGTACCACACCTGCTTTGAGCATATTTAACTTTCTAGCTGCACCTCTAGAAACATCAATGATTCTACCGCGAATGAAAGGACCCCGGTCATTAATTTTTACGATTACAGAACGACCATTGACTTTATTAACTACTTTTACCATTGTACCGAAAGGCAATGTGCGGTGTGCGGCTGTCAGTGTATTATGTTTGCCATAGTAAGAAGCTAAACCATGTTTTTTAGTTGTTGACTTATATGGTTTTTTGGCAATTATTATTGTCTGATTGTGATTAGAGATGGGATACTGATTTTTTTCGATTGATTCCTGAGTTGCAGAAGCAGGATTTGCTAAAGATATTCCGCAAATAGCGCTAAATAAAGTAATAAAACTAAAAATATATTTCTGATTCATGTCTCTCCTTTGAAAACTACTAAAGAACGAAGTTTTTACCAGTAGTGCTAATTCGTTTTTACTTTCAGTTACGTTTAAAAATCGCAGTAGACAAACACGAACCATCAAAAAAAGTTGGTGAGTTCTTATATGCAAAGTTATCAAATTCACATCTATTTTTCCAAGTCCAGTAGCATACAAAAAACAATATTGCTTATATCGAAAGAGTTAAAAATATATATTTTGATTCTTTGTACTTAAATGTTTGTATCGTGCAATATGTTTTATTTAAGAAAAAATTCTGATTTTTGTAATGCACAAAGGTTTATGTTTACGTTCACTTCTTGAAAATATGGTCAATTATTAAGCTTATCTGAACTGTATTGTTGTATTGTGAACAATACTTATTTTATAATCTCAATGATTTGATGTAGCCGTAGATAAGTGCTCATGTACTTGGATAAGCGTAATGAGAAATAATATTCTTCAAGAACAAATAAGTTACTACAAAGCTAGAGCACAAGAGTACGACGAATGGTTTTACAGAATAGGTCGTTATGATAGGGGAGAAGAGAACAATCAACGTTGGTTTTCACAGATAGAAACCGTTCAAACCGCTTTACATGGATTGGGAAAATTTGAATCTATATTGGAATTAGCTTGTGGTACCGGGATTTGGACTAAAGAGTTAATTAATATGGGAAAATCTGTTACTGCTGTTGATGCTTCTGAGGAAGTAATTCAAATAAATAAAAATAAATTAAATTCTCTTACAAAGATATCTTCTACAAATACATCCCTTAAAAATATAGAGTATCAGCAATTAGACTTATTTTCCTGGGAACCAGAAAAGCAGTATGAATTAGTATTGTTTGCTTTTTGGTTATCTCACATTCCACCAAACCTGTTAGATGAGTTTTTTGATAAAGTGTATAGATCGGTTTTACCCCAGGGTCAGATATTTATAATTGATTCGCGTTGGAGTGAAACCTCATCTGCAATAAATCATGATTTCCGTAATGGAAAAGATATTTACCAGCAGCGTAAATTGAATAATGGTGAAGAATTCCAAATTGTAAAAGTTTATTATCAGTCTGATTTATTACAAGAGAAATTGCAGAAAGCAGGTTTTAAAATCAAAGTCGAAGTCACTCCTGATTACTTTATATACATCAAGGGAACAAAATCATAATCGTTCAAAATTTTTGGTCTTCGATACTCGAATACAAAACTCTTATCGATTAACGAAGCTCTATCAAACAGACTACGTCAACGCAAGGGCTACAGGGATGTTTATATTTTGTTACATAATTGGTTTTATTTGTGCCGACTTACTTAATTAATCAATAGCTGATAGCCCATACAAGTATAAGTAGTTAATTTATGATTCAAAGTATCCTTGACAATATCAATATGAAAGTGCTCAAAAATGCTATGCTCTAATTTAAATGGTCAAATTACTCTAATAAATAAATAGTCAAACGAAATTAATTATACATTTCTGAATTCTAGATTCTTCGCTCCGTAGAGCAAAGAAAAGGAGCAGATATGTAAATTATTTTGTTCGACCATTTGCTTGCATGACTATGTTAATTGATGGGCATCTACCTGAACTATAGAGATATCTAAATCATTACAGGCAAAACCTGTATGTTCTTTTATTCGTTTCACAATATAATGATGCAGAATTACTCTAACACGCCCAGAAATAGTCAAGGTTTTTCTTCTTCAGACCAAAATTTATCTGAGTCTACGGATATTCTTAGAGCTACTGTTGAAGAATCTCAACAAGTAGTTAGCTACGAGCAACAAGTAAATATCGATATTAAATGGATGCAGTACTTCACCAATGCGGTGAGAACGATTCGTGCTTCTCTCAACGAAGAAGATATTCTCGAAACTGCAACTGAAGAAGTCCGTAGAGTAATAGGGTGCGATCGCGTTGTGGTCTATGGACTTAACGAGGAGTCTATGGGAGTGGTAATAGCCGAGTCGGTTGCTCCTGGTTTTGTAAAGGCTTTTGGGGTGATAATCGAAGACCCTTGTTTTGAAACTAAGTATATCGAAAAGTATCAAAATGGGCGAGTTAAAGCAACTGCAAATATTCATGAAGGAGGTTTTAGCTCCTGTTATATTGAGCAACTTGAGAAACTGGGAGTCAAAGCAAATTTAGTTGCACCAGTTATCAATGAAGGTAAACTGTTGGGCTTGTTGGTTGCTCATCAATGTTCCCAACCACGTCACTGGCAAGAGTATGAAATCCGGTGGTTCTCACAGATTGCCATGCAAGTAGGTTTTGCTCTTGAAAATGCTAAAGTCTTGGCAGAAGCTAGGAATCTTCGCCAACAAGCAGATATAGAAACCGAATGGACACAGCATTTTACCGAAGCTGTGAGGTGCATTCGCCAATCGCTCAAGCAAGAAGATATTCTTGAAGCTTCGACTGAAGAGGTACGGCGACTATTAAAATGCGATCGCGTTGTGGTTTATGGACTCAACGAGGAGTCTATAGGAGTGGTCATTGCAGAGTCGGTTGCTCCTGGGTTTACAAAAGCCTTGGGAATGACAATCAAAGACCCTTGTTTTGAAGTCAGATACATTGAAAAGTACCAAAATGGGCGGGTTAAAGCGACTCCAGATATCTACCAGGGAGGTTATAGCCTGTGTTATACCAATCAAATGGAGAAACTGGGAGTCAAAGCAAATTTGGTTGCACCAGTGATCAACGAAGGTGAACTGCTGGGTTTGTTGGTTGCTCATCAATGTTCTCAACCGCGTCACTGGCAAGAGCATGAAATCCGGTGGTTTTCGCAGATTGCCATGCAAGTGGGTTTTGCTCTTGAAAATGCCAAAGTTTTGTCAGAAACCTCGAATCTTCGCTTGCAAGCAGGTAAAGAAACCGAATGGACACAGTACTTTACCTCAGTTGTGAGGTACATTCGCCAATCTCTCAACCAAGAAGATATTCTCAAAACTGCATCTGAAGAAGTACGAGGACTGCTTGGATGCGACCGAGTAGCAGTTTATGGACTCAATGAGGAGTCTATGGGAGTGATAATAGCCGAATCAGTTGCTCCTGGGTTTATAAAATCTTTGGGAGTAACAATAAAAGACCCTTGTTTTGAAGCTAGGTACATCGAAAAGTATCAAAATGGACGAGTTAAAGCGACTCCAAACATTTACGACGCAGGTTATACTCTGTGTTATATTGAGCAACTTGAGAAACTGGGAGTTAAGGCGAATTTGGTAGCACCAGTTATCAATGAAGGTAGACTGTTGGGTTTATTGGTTGCTCATCAATGTTCCCAAACACGTCACTGGCAAGAGCATGAAATTCGGTGGTTCTCGCAGATTGCCATGCAAGTGGGTTTTGCTCTTGAAAATGCCAAAGTCTTGGCGGAAACGGTGGATCTTCGCTTACAAGCAGATACTGAAATCAAATGGACGCACTACTTTACTGATACAGTTAAACTGATTCGCCAATCTCCCAATCAAGAAAATATTTTCAAAACCACTGTCGAAGAAGCGCGTCGAGTAATAGAGTGCGACCGGGTATCGGTCTATGGACTCAACGAGGGCTCTAAGGGCATGATAATAGCCGAATCAGTCACCCCTCGCTTCATAAAAACTTTGGGAATGACAATCAAAGACCCTTGTTTTGATGCAAAGTACATTGAAAAGTACCAAAATGGTCGAGTTAAAGCGACTGACAATATTTATGAAGCCAATCTCAGCAGTTGTTATGTTGAAGAACTAGAGAAATTGGAGGTGAAGGCGAATTTAGTTGCACCAATTATCAATCAAGGTAGATTGCTAGGTATTTTGGTTGCTCATCAATGTTCCCAACCGCGTCATTGGCAAAAATATGAAATCAAGTGGTTTTCGCAGATTGCTATGCAAGTAGGCTTTGCTCTTGAAAATGCCAAAGTCTTGGCAGAAACGGTGGATCTTCGCCTGCAAGCAGATAAAGAAACCGAATGGACACAACACTTTACCGACACGATTAAACTAATTCGCCAATCTCTCAATCGAGAAGATATTTTTGCAACTTCAACTGAAGAGGTACGACGACTACTAAGATGCGACCGGGTGGCAGTCTATGGACTCAACGAGGAGTCTATGGGAGTGATAATAGCCGAATCGATTATTCCTGGGTTTATAAAAACTTTGGGAATGACAATCAAAGACCCTTGTTTTGACGCAAAGTACATTGAAAAGTACCAAAATGGTCGAGTTAAAGCGACTGATAATATTTATGAAGCCAATCTCAGCAGTTGTTATGTTGAAGAACTAGAGAAATTGGAGGTGAAGGCGAATTTAGTTGCACCAATTATCAATCAAGGTAGATTGCT
>JBCCDM010000313.1:0-7889 GCA_039030795.1 Cyanobacteria bacterium P01_A01_bin.84 | reverse complement strand
TAATTATATTAATCTTCTCTCAATATAGATATTACAATAATTAGTTGTTACATATAATTATTTATTAATCATAGAAGATAGCCGTTGCCAAAACTGTAACCATCTAACTGTTGCTTGACCCAAATGTCATAGTCAGAAGTAAAGCAGAATGGCAATAATGGTGGTGAGATGAAGCCGAAATTAAATAGTTCCCAAAGAAATTTTCTGCAAAGACGATACGGTGTATGCTTGGGAAGACGCTATACATTAGCAGCAGCAGGGGTTGTCCTTATGGGTGTACTAGGATGTTCCCATGTAAACAGTAGTAGTAGTGCTATGGGTAAAAGTATACATCCAAGAAACTCCCCATCTTCCCTAGTTAATTCTGAATTAACAGACCCACGGTTACAAAATAATCCAGAACAAAAAATTGTTACTGCAAATACGAAGTTTGGTTTTAATTTATTTACAGAAGTTACTAAGCAAGAGGGTGAAAAAAATATTTTTATTTCCCCCAACAGTATTGCTACAGCTCTGGCAATGATTTATGGTGGTGCTAGTGGTTCTACTAAGAAAGCCATGGCAAAGGTTTTAGAAGTAGAAGGTATAAAGCTTTCTGAGATTCATTCAGCCTATGGTGGATTGAAAAATTTATTGGTAAATCCAGATAATCAAGTAAAACTAGCGATCGCCAACTCTCTATGGGCAGATAAGGATTCTAGTTTTAACCCTGAATTTATAGAAAATAGCAAAAAATTTTTTCAAGCTGAAGTAACTAATTTAAACTTTCAACAGCCGGATGCAGTTGATGTTATTAATAAGTGGGTCAAGGATAATACTCAGAATCGTATTAATAAAGTAATCGATCGTATAGACCCCGATCAAGCAATGCTACTTATAAATGCAATTTATTTTAAAGGTAGCTGGAGCAAAGAATTTAATCGGAATAATACTACTGATTCTCCTTTTTATTTAACATCGGGGAAACAAAAGCAGCATCCTATGATGTCTCAAAAGGGTGATTATAAATATTACGAAAATGAAAAATTTCAAGGGATTAGTTTACCCTATGGAGATAATGGTAGAGTAAGCTTTTACGTATTTTTACCTAAGAGTGATTCCAGCTTGCAAAAATTTGCTAATAGTCTCAATTCCCAGAATTGGGAAAAGTGGATGAGTAATTTTCGCAAACAGGAAGGCTCAATCAAATTACCTCGTTTTAAAATTGACTATGATGTCAACCTCAATAATTCCCTAAAGACTTTGGGTATGGGAGAAGCATTTACTAAACAAGCCAACTTTTCTCAATTAGGAGAAAATTTGACTATTTCTCAAGTCAAGCACAAAACTTTTGTGGAAGTTAACGAAGAAGGAACGGAAGCTGCTGGAACTACATCTGTAGGGGTAGTTCCAACATCATTACCAGTCAACCAACCATTTGAAATGAACGTTAATCGACCATTCTTTTTCGCGATCCGAGATAATCAGACCGGGAGTATTTTATTCATGGGTTCGATAGTCGAACCGAAAGTTTGATTTAAAAATGAGAATAAACCTAAGGTTTCAGGGTACAAGGGTAAAGAGTAAAGATAAAGGAATATTACCTAAATCAACGCTTCCGTTAGTTTTGTAGGGTGTGTGACGACTACGATAAGTTGTCAAGACCAATAAACTGATAAAGTCGTCACGCACCAATCCATGATTACAGTGCGTTATATAAAATCCTTTTATTTAAAGTGCAGAAACTGGATTAGGATGGGCAGTCTCCCCATCTTCGATAGAACTTTCTTGACTTGCTTGATTTTCATCTCCTTTATTTTCATCAGCAAATAAGGAATCACGTAAAGTACTTAGCACTGTTTTAATTACCACTGCAATAGGAACAGCGACTATAACTCCCAAAAGTCCTCCAACCCTAGCACCACATAATACAGAAATTACTATCCAAACTGGATTTAAACCAGTAAAACTACCTAATATTCTTGGTCCAATTAAATTTTCTAAAATTTGCTGAACAATTACTGCTGCAAGTAAAACTCTAGTACCCATCCAAAAATCTTGTAATGCAACAAGGGAAGTAGTCACAGCTATACCCACAGTCCCCCCGAAGGGAACCAGTGCCATAATACCTATTGTTAAACCAAAAAGTAATCCGAATGGTACCTTAAGCCACAAAAACGTAGGAGTTAGGGCACAAGCCATACATACAGATAAAATTAATTGAGTTATAAAGAAGTTCTGAAAACTTAATCGGATAGTTTCTGAAAAAGGATTGCGGAATTTGTCAGGAAGCCATTTTACTAGACTTGACCAAAGTTCATCCCCATGCTGTAAAAGATAAAAAGTCAAGACCATAGTCAAGACAAAATCTAACAAACTGGTAACAGTTACCACAGCTAAATTGACAATTTGTCCAGCGATCGCTTGTAATTGTCCTTTAACGCGGTCGTTAATTTGTACAACCAGAGCATCAAGATTAATCGGTATTCCCAAGTTTTCTACTGTTTTATTCAACACCATTAATTGCGATCGCCCAGAATCAATTAAATCCGGCAACCTGGCAACCAACTGTTGTGCTTGGGTTAAAGCTAAAGGAAACAAAGTCACTCCTAAAGCTAATAAAATGGATAAAGCCAGTAAAAAAACTAATATTGCAACTGGTTGTCTACTAATTCCTCGATTTTCTAGCCAACTCACCGGATAATTAAGCAAAAATGCTAAAACCGATGCTCCGACTAAAATAACTATTAGAGAGTGAAAATAATTAAAGATGGCTGAAAGTGCCCAACCATTAAGTACTATTAACGGTGCAAACAGCCCTAGGGCTGTTACGCGGGCTATTGGTGAAAGTGTTTGCCACAAGTTTTGGAGCTTGCGTGTCTGCATCAGCTGTTTGCGGGATACCACCCAATATAATTCTGCGTTATCGTCTTATTATCTCTAACTACAGTAGTCTTGTTCATCCTCCTATTTTATTGTTTTTACACTAATTATGAATTCTAAAGAAGTACAAAAAGATATTCAGAGTACAGAAGATAATAGTGATTATTCTGTAAGATTACTCATATATCTAATACCAGTAATCGGTTTTTTCCCTTCCTTATGGACTCTTTATCATCGTCATGGGTCTCGGGAACAACTTAGAGTCAGTCGCCTGTCAATTAGTTTGGCACTAATTTGGCTTTTGGTATACCTCCTATTCTCAAGTGGAGCAACTACCTCGAGTTTATTTTCTCTACGTTTGTTGATTCTCAATAGCTTTTTCACTTCTGGTTACTTTTTAGTTAGTTTATGGATCATGGTTCGTATAGCACAGGGAAGGTCAAAGTATTTACCAGGATTTAGTGGTTTTGCTGAACGGGTGGTAGGTAGGCACTTGTCTTAGTATCTGGGATATCAACAAAAAATTAAATAAAAATAATAACTGCGATCGCAGTACTTATTGAATAGGTGTCAAGTCTTTGTAATTACTAAGTGCAATTTCGACATATTTGAGAGTAAATCCTACGGATAAAAAAATACTTTTATTGTCTACAGAAACTGCCGAACCAGAAAAAATATTTACATATTAGACTTGGTAAAAATTTTCAATGATCTATTTATTTAAAAGTCATATTTATTAAGTATCTATCTCCTAAAATCAGGTTATAACGAGACTTAAAACCAGTGAAATTTTGCCATACTTTAGTAAAACATTAAAACATCTCCGGATTTCTAAAAAAAATGGGAGAAATACTGCTATAAGTGTTTTGGTTGACACGAAAGAAAGAAAATCAACACTGATAATTAAGAGTTAGTTATGATAGGTTGATTCGTTATTTCAAGCCAGCGAATATACCGAGTTTATCAGTAAGTGTGAGGAAGTAAGTGAGTATTCAAAAAACTTCGGCGCAAGACAAGCATTCAGCTAGTGCCACCAAATCCGTTAAAAAAGATATCCAAAATAAATCGGGACGCTGGTTATGGTTTTGGGTGGGGATGAGTGGTATTGCCATGGTATCAGCGACAGCAGGAGCTCTATTAGCGGTTTCCCTAACCAGTACTCCATTGCTGCAAAAACCTCTTACTCCTTCAGAAGCGGCTGTTTTTGATAGCGATCGCATTTCTGGTGGAGGACTAAAATTTTCGGAATTAACTCGTCCAGTAAATATACTAGTGATGGGTATGAGTGTATTGCCCCCTGATACTCGCAATACTCCTGAATCTGCGAAAAAGTTAGGGTATTTGCCACAGGTGAATGCTTTTGATGGTCTGGCTGATGTGATGCTATTAATCAGATTTGACCCCCAAAAGAAAAAAATAGTTATGCTTTCTGTTCCTCGGGATACCCGCACAAGAATAGAAGGATACGGAATCAAAAAAATTAATGCTTCCAATGTATTAGGTGGTCCGGCTCTAAGCGCTAAAAGCGTCAGTAACTTATTAGGAGATGTAGCTATAGACCGCTATATCCGTATTAATGTATTGGGAGTTAGTAAGTTAATTGATGCTTTGGGTGGAGTCAGGGTATATGTACCTAAAGATATGAAGTATCAAGATGATTCCCAACATTTGTATATTAATTTGAAGAAGGGAGAACAAGACCTCAACGGCGAACAAGCCTTACAATTGTTACGTTTCCGTCATGATAACAAAGGAGATATCGGTCGCATTCAGCGCCAACAGTTAGTAATGCGAGCTTTGATTGACCAAACTCTCAATCCCTCTACTTTAGCCCGTTTACCTGAAATATTGAAAGTAGTTCAATCTCATATTGATACAAACTTAAATGTAGAGGAGTTAGTTGCCTTAGCAGGATTTGGCGTTCGTACAAATCGCTCTAATATGCAGATGCTGATGATACCAGGTCGTTTTAGTCAGAAAGGAGAATATAACGCCAGTTATTGGGTTCCTAATAGAAAAAATATCAGGACAATCATGACCCGCCATTTTGACCTGGAAACAGACACTCCTTTGACTTCAGCAGATCCAGGTTCTGTGCGAGTAGCAATTCAAGATAGCACTGGTAGCAGTTATTCAGAACTTAGACCTTTAATTAGAAGCTTGCAAAAGGCTGGTTATCAAAGAGTCTACGTTTCCAAACCTTGGAGCGAACCTCTTGATGTAACTCATATTGTCGCTCAGAAAGGAGATGGAAATAGTGCTGAATCTGTTCGCAATAGTCTAGGTTTTGGAGAAGTTAGAGTTGAGAGTACGGGAAACCTAAGCTCTGATATCAGTATCCAATTAGGTAAAGACTGGCTTAAACTTAAAGACACATCAGGAGAGTTATCTTTTCCTTAAGTTTTTTTAACAATTATTTTCTTTAAGTTGTTCTATTTATTAACAAAACGATTGAAATAATCACAAAAACAACTTGGTGATTTTTCTCTCAAATACATAGTTGAACAAATATTATTCACAATTATTCAATAGATTTCTAGATTTAGACAAGCAAAAAATATTATTGCTCAATACAATGTCAGTTCAGGTTAAGGATGTTTACTCAATTTTGAGTGGCTCAAACAACACAAATTCATTGACATATACCAAAATAAAGCAAAAACACAATCAGGGGGTTTGAGTTTATCCCGAATAATGATTAATACAAGTAAAAATATATCGTACCTAAATACAGTTTTCGATACTTATATCCTGAATTAATTTATCCTGAACCTGCATTAGCTTTTTTGTATTATTTTACTTTTGGCTATTAGCTAAGAGCTAATAGCTTTCTTAAAGTACAGGACTTACGCAAAAGTAACGTAATCCCGTCCGAGACGTTGACGCTTCCGGATGTCCGCTAGGACTTTACGTTTGCGACGTATAAGCTTTGTCGAGCAGACTTCGTCTTTGCGCAGCAAACGCGCTAGATAACGCATGAACTCTGTGATTGCTAACCCTACACTATGTTCCGGTCGCTTCGGACAAATTCTCGTTGCCTCAGTCCTGAAGTAGTTCCAGGGGCTTTAACAATTAATATATTTCACGGCAATTCACATAACATATAATATTATCTCATTTAATTGCGGATTGATTATTTTGTTCTATCCAATCTAGTAATATAGGATTTACTAAATCAGGAGCTTCATCTTGAGGGCAATGTCCTACTCCTTCTAAAGGAATAAATTTTTGCACTTGGGGAAACTTTGCAAATTCTTTTCCTAACTCTATTGGTTCCCATGGATCTGCTGTTCCCCATAAAATAATCACAGGACATTTTAAAATGGGTAAGAGGTCTTCTGCTAAAGGTCCAGTAGAATAAGCTGTGAACGCCAAGAATACTGCCGCAGCACCCTTATCTTTAGCAGGGGTGAGAATAATATCAATTAACTCATTTGTCACAGCCGAACTGTCTTGATAAGCTTGTAATAAAATCTTTCTTACAGTTCGCTGACGAGCAATTTGACTAAAAAATAAATTTCCAATTGCTTTCACACTAAGCAAACGTTGTAATACCAAGCTTCCCCATCTTCTGTACAAAGGTAGATTTTTCTGCTTGCGCTTATGTAAAAGCCTTAAAGAGCAATTAAGCAATGCAACTCCCAAAGAAATATCTGGCTTAATTGCAGCAGCCTGCATTGCTACGATACAACCTATAGAATTACCAATTAAGAAAGCAGGTTCTCCTATTACTTCTTGACAAAAATCAACTATTTGCTGTCCCCAAGTCTCAAATTCGTAGTTTATCTGTTCTAAGGGCTGAGGTTTTGCAGATGCACCAAAGCCAATTAAATCAATCCCATACACTCGACAGCTGTTTCCGAGAACAGGAATGTTTTTACGCCAATGTTGCCATGATGCCCCAAACCCATGTATTAGAACTACTGCTGGTCCTGATAAACCTTCTTGCTTGTAACAGACAGAGAAACCGCGCCAATTCCAGTCTTTTAAAGAATCTTCTGCCTGGTAGGGAGGCGATATACTCATGGGAATATTAAAAAAATATAAATTTTTATTAAGTTAAAATTTTACCAGAAAGTTTAATCAAAAAACTTATAAAAATAAGTAATTTACAGCTTGACATATTAAAAAAAATAATACGAACACAATTTAAATATTGCCAAGAGAAAAAAGAAAATCTCCAAATGTTTCAGTAGTTTCACAATTTACATCAATAAAAATTGCTCCGTAAAATAACTAATTATTGGGCATCACTTTAGGAATGGGTCGAAATTTGAGCCAAAAGCGTGGGTTTAATGATATCCCCTTGTTCCTAGTTTCTTCAAATCAGGGAAGATGAGCATACTAGAAACAATTAACACTCCAATCGGCAGCTATGCACCGGATTTTGAGCTACCAGGTATTGATAATCAGGTGCATCACTTAAGCCGCTATCTAGAAAAATACCGAGCGATCGCCGTCATCTCGATGTGCAATCGGTGTCCCTATGTGAATAAATATATAGAGCAATTAAAAAGCATTCAAGACGAATTTACTGAACATGGATTTACCCTTATAGGAATGAATGGGGCTGATGCGACCCAAAATATCAATGAAAATTTGGAAAACATGAAAGCCTTTGCCCAAAAACATGAATTAAATTTTCCTTATACATGGGATTCAACACAAGATGTAACCCGTAGCTTTGGTGCGACCAAAACACCCATGGCTTTTCTGATTGATAAAGAAGGTGTAGTTCGTTACAAAGGCAAAATTGATAACAAACAATTAGATACTTCCTCCGTAACAGAGTATTATCTGAAAGATGCTATTGCTACACTATTACAGGAAAAAACAATTTCTATCCAAGAAACTTTACCTATAGGTACGCCATTAATATGGCGTAGCTAGAGACAGATAGTCACTGTACTGCTATCTTAAATGGGAGGCAATAGCAACTTTCTGATTGATAAAGCGTAACTTCATGGGAACAAATTACCGACGGGTTTTACTTAAACTGAGCGGTGAAGCCTTGATGGGCAACATGG
>JBCCDM010000312.1:0-7898 GCA_039030795.1 Cyanobacteria bacterium P01_A01_bin.84 | reverse complement strand
TGTAAGGTCCCCCTGCACCCATTAAGACGGGTGGGCGGGGCAGAACCAAAGGAGACGAGGTCATTCCCTGGCAACCATCGCGTTCTTCACGTTATGATAATCGAGTTTTCTGTCCGCGTCCTGCATCCACCGTTTGAATGAAGATGGACACGCTACTCATAACACTGTTCTAAGGCAATGTCGTCTGTTCGCCTCAACCTAGAGCTTGGGTCTGGAGATGCCGGCTACGAGCGTTCGTCAGCATTATCCCTCCCGAACGTTTTCCCGCCATCTTCAAGCTATCGAGGCCTTCACGAGATCAGCTGGAGTGCTTGTCTGTATCTGGCGTAAGTTGGCCGGCGGTCTTTCCTCGCTTTTTCTAAAGATATTCTACCCGTGCATCTAAGTTGCGATCGCGTAAATAATCAGAAACTTTTCGTGCATCATTAACGTTACTAAATTTTCCTACATTGACGTAATCCCCCCGTGGGGATCTATCGACAAATGCTTCAGGATAATACTGACGTACTTCTACAATAGTATCAGGTTTAGTTACAGGTACGACTACCGCATAACCCTTGGAGCTTGAATCAGCTTTTAAGCCTAATTTACGCCATGTTGCTTCATCAACATTACCCGTAACAGGTAGGTCATAAAACTGCTGATATGCACCGACTGCACTGCGAGTAAGTGGACCGTAATAACTGGTTGCTTCTGCGTTTCGGAAAAATCCCAGTTCTTTCAATCGTAACTGAACTTGCTTGACTCTATTATTACTAACACCTTCATAAAGAGTGTCAAAATTATTATTCCTTCTAGTATTACGTATTGGATCTGGTATGGGAGAAATTGGTGCCGGATTTACAGAAGGAAGGATTGGATTTGTATTAGGAAATCGACCTCCTTGACCGTCAGCATTAATACGACGACGAATTCTGTCTAAGGTCTGAAAATCAGCTATTCCAGTCATTTCCAAATTATTATTTTGCTGAAATGTCATTACAGCATTTTGAGTCGAGCGTCCATAATATCCATCTATTCCATTGGTAGAATAGCGCAATCTTTGTAAATCCTCCTGTAACCTTCTCACCCAAATACCATTACAACCTGGAGAAAGTGGCTGAATATTGGGATCGCATCGTTGACCAGGTACTTGACGAGATGGTTGTCTAACATTTTTGCGATCTATCCCTGCTCTCAAACCTCTTTGAATAGCATTTCTGGTTTGCGGTCCTACTACCCCAATCGGACTAATACTATTAGCACGTTGAAACCTAATCACAGCGTTTCTAGTTAATTCGCGGAAATTATTAGTTATAGGTCCATTGTAATAGCCTAATCTTTGTAAATTTCGTTGTAATCTCCTCACCGCAGCACCGTTGCAACCATACCTGAGACTATTACAATTAATAGGAGTTGTAGTAGGAATAGAAGCGCGGTAATTTCCACATCTTCTATTCAGCGCTGCATCAGTTTTCGGTCCGACAAAACCAAATTGACGAAGTCCAACTTGACCTTGAAATCTTCTCACTGCATTTTCAGTTTGAGGTCCGAAGTTACCGTTTACCGGACCATTAAAGTGACCGAGTCTTTTCAAACATCTTTGAATTTTTCTGACCTGTGCTCCTCTAGTTCCTCTACGAATTTGTGCTAAAGCTTCACCTGTATCAATATTGAGTGATAACAAAGTTAATCCAGTGAATATGGCTGATTTGGCGGTAGTAATAGACAATTGCTTCCAATTTAGATCGGTTGGGAAATTTAAATCTATGTGTTTTTTGACTGTGGGTTTAGTTATATATTCAGTAAACTGTTGGCAATCTTCTGACTCAGTACTAAAAGTGCTAAGTAGAACTTTTTTATCAAGACTCTCCATATTTTTATTTTTTGGTTAGATGAATTCCCCGTCCCTGTATTGGTTCTACAGGGAATGCGGTAAGTAATGATTTATTTAAACTTTCATCAAAGATATGGCTACTCCAATTAGAAAATAGATTGCAATTAGTAGTAATTGATCGTATCTATTCAATTGTGCAACCTTATCTTTAAGCTCGCTAGCTTTGTGCTGTGGGAATACTATACACTATGAAAACTTAGTAACTATTAATGATGTAATAGTTTTATATCTTCAAGTATCCTCAGTAACATTACTGTGTAGTATTAGTACTTGTCCTGACTAATTATACAAGTAAGTATTTAGTGAAAACCTATAGCGGGCATCTATGTGCCATCACCTCTGTTGTAAAATCAGCTAATCCAAAACAAGCTGATATTAATTTTTTGTGTAAGTCCGTCCTGTGTTAAATTTTTTTGGTCAACCCAACACCCGATCCAAAACTTCTTTATTTACGAAAGCTCTGTCAACTATATACTCTAATTTTTCTGAAGATACAGCTTCACCATTGGCATAATGTTCGATCCAAACTTTACTAATCCTATTAGGATTTTCTGGTAAATTTACTAAATCCCATCCCGGCATATCTAAATCTTCCATTAAGCGGTTAACTTTAGGATCGTAACTAAGTGCAAAGCAGCGACATTTTTCTGCTGCACCCATAATTAAACTATGTAAGCGCATCCCAATAGTCATTTCCACACCACGATATACACCCTTTAATAACCTTGGTTCTTCTATACTAATAACTTTACTCACATCAGCTCCGAGCTGCTTATAGATATATTCAGCAATACTTAAATCCTTCGACTTTTGGAAAGGTAACAAAATAATAAAAGTTTGAGTTGCTTTTTGAAAATCTACAAGTGCCCGAGTTAAATTACTTAGTCTTTTAGGTGTCAGGTATTGATGAGAACGTAAAGTAACAGCAACTTTAGGAGCAGGTAAATCGAACAGTTCAGGTACTGGCTTTGATTCTAAAGCCCAAACCGGATCTGGCACAAGGACATGAGGAATTTGCCAATCAGAAAGTAACTTAGCCGACTCGCGATCGCGGACGCTAACTTCAGTACAACCATTCAACGTATTTCGCGCTAACCAACGAGTAAAAGGACGCTTAATAGGACCAATCCCTTGTCCCCAAGCAATTGTTTTCAAACCCATTCTTTGCGCTAAACTCATCAGCCCACTATAATACACTGGATTCATTGCGCTAGTTGCATCCTGAATCAAACTACCACCACCTAAAATCAAAGCATCACAAGAACGGATTGCTTTCCAAACCTGCGGTATAGTTTTTCGCTCATAAACTTCTACACCATAGCGCTGCTGAGTTAACTCGGGGCTAGCAGTCAGAACCACAGGGGTTACAGTTGGTGGTAGCATTTGTAAAAGAGTCGCCAATAAAGCCTCATCTCCCCCATTACCCAAACCATAATACCCAGACAGTAATGCTCTTATATTAGTCATGTTTAAATTAGATTTAATTTAGATTTAAGTTAGGTTAAATTGAGGTTGAATTAAATTAGACATTTTATTGATAGACCCCCATATCACTGAATATTGTGCAACAATCTCACCATCAAACAAGATATATTCGCCACATACTCGATAATTAAAATGGGGAGACCAAAATATTTCTGCATAACCTGTATTCTAAATTCCGGCATCAAATAATAAGACGAGGAGAGTGGGGGACGGAGAGAAAGGAGAAAGGAGAAAGGAGAAAGATAAATTCCAGCAGAAAAAACAAATTAATAGCGTTGACGTAGTCTCTCATAGAAAAACTATCACCAATTACCAATTACCAATTACCAAATAAAAAAATGCACGCTCTTTCAATTCCAACTTGGATTATTCACGTTTCCAGCGTCATCGAGTGGATAGTCGCTATCTGGTTAATTTGGACTTATGGCGAAGTTACCCAAAACCGTAGTTGGGGAGTATTATCTTTAGGAATGTTACCAGCTTTAGTAAGCGCTATGTGCGCTTGTACTTGGCATTACTTCGATAATCCAGAATCTTTAGAATGGATAGTAATCTTACAGGCTAGTATGACAGTATTAGGGAACTTTACCCTTTGGGCTGCTGCATGGTGGATTTGGCGTTCCACTCAGAATTTAGAAGAAAATAATTAGGAATTATCCTATTACCAATTACCAATTATCCTATCACCATGATTTCCAAAGAAACTCTGTTTGCACTATCCTTATTTCCCTACATAGGTTTTTTGTGGTTTATTAGTCGGGTTCCCCAAATGCCTCGTTTAGCTTTATATGGTTTTTATGGGACCTTAGTTTTTGTTGCTGTGACTATTCCTGCGGGAATTTATGCTCAATCTGCATATAACGAAACTTTAGCGAATGTTGACTGGTTACATGGAGGTGCAGAAGTGTTTTTAACCCTGGCAAATATTTTAGTTGTTCTGGGTTTCAGACAAGCAATTATCAATAAAAAAGAAGCTCTTAAATAAGAACTTAAGTAAGGATAAAACTTAAGAATAAAAATTAAGAAGATGATTTTGCTGGGTTTACCCAGTTCAAACCACATTCACTTAAAATATGATGGAGAAGCCGGGAATCCGTGCTGATTGCGGTAATTATTATTAACTTAAATTTTGTGTAATGGAAGTTATTCCAGCAATAGATTTACTAGATGGACGCTGCGTGAGACTTTATCAAGGAGATTATGATAAATCTCAGGTTTTTAATGAAAATCCGGCAGATGTAGCAAAAGAATGGGTTGAAAAAGGTGCAACTAGAATACACGTAGTTGACTTGAATGGTGCAAAAGAAGGCGAACTTGTAAATCAAAGTGCGATCGCATCGATTGTTGATGCTGTATCTGTACCGGTTCAGTTGGGTGGTGGGTTGCGCGATCGCAGTACTATAAACCAAGTATTTAATTTGGGGGTGCAGCAAGCTATTGTGGGAACCATTGCGGTTGAACAACCACAATTAGTACAGACATTATGTCAGGAATTTCCTGGAAAAATTATTGTTGGTATTGATGCGCGTAATGGTAAGGTTGCAACTCGTGGATGGTTAGAAACATCAGAGGTGATTGCAACTCAATTAGCTGTCAGAATGCAAGAATTTGGTGCTGCGGCGGTAATATATACAGACATTCATCGTGATGGAACTATGTCTGGTCCTAATTTAGATCCATTACGGGAATTAGCTAATGGTATTTCTATCCCAATTATTGCTTCTGGTGGAGTAAGTTCGATTACTGATTTACTAAGTTTAATAGCTTTAGAATCCCAAGGTGTATCTGGAGTAATTGTTGGTCGCGCAATATACACTGGTGATATTGACTTATCTGAAGCTATACGAGCTGTAGGTCCGGGACGTATTCAAGATATCCCCCCTAATTTTGATTCTTCAGCATTTGCTTGATTGGTTATGGGAGAATGGCAAAATTGTTTAAAAGGGAACGGGGAATAGATAAACCGGTAACAGTGGTTGGTTTGGGAGAGGGTTTCACTTTTACCAAACTTATTTAATCTTCAAAAGTGAGGCTTTAGACCAGAGCAACTCGGTAAATTCATGTTGTCACTAATATACAAATTACAGCATCTAATTGTATAAATTGATTTTTGTGTTTTTCCGGATTCATCAAATACGGACGTGTATCTCAATTTGTGGAGAGGTTGGAAGCATGGAGTTTTCTCCTAGCTTCCTTTTATCTAAGAATAATTTAGTCAAAGTTGATTAACTAAAATCGAGGTATATTTTTTGATTGAAAAAATTTTGGTTGAATTACAATTCACAGGAATAAATTAAGGATAAAATATAAGTTTTTACAAATAAATTTTACAAATAAATCTTACAAATAAATTCCATAAATAAAAGTCTATAAAATCATGGGTTTCCTTTTAGTAGAGACGTACAATTAGTGACGTCTCTATTTTCTTTTTAATATAATTTTTAAAAACTTCAGGAATTGTCAGAACCATAAATGTAGGAAAGTATGTAAGAAAATTTTGAGGATAAATAATTATGGCTAGACGCAGACAAAATTTACCTATTACTTCTAGACCAAAGAGAAGAGAAAGAGGATTTACTATTCAGATGAAAGAGTCTAAACCCGCCTTTTCTACCAACTTTGCGATCGCAATACTTGTAATTTTTATTTATATAGGTTTTCGAGCTTTTTTAGTTACTAATAATTTTAATGTACTGTAAAATCTGTTAATCTGGGATTTACAAGGGGTTGAAAAGATATAGTGAGAAACTAGATTCGGTGAATAGTTATATCAAAAAAGTCATTATAAAGAACTCAATATTACTTAGTATAACTTAAACTCCCACAATGAAATTTTTCCTTATCTCAGCCAGAACCTTTGAGAGTTTGAGGGGGAGCAGATGGAGGAATATTCTCAATCGTACTTATTGGTAAATCTAAATATTCACTTAATTCTGAAGCTAACCATTCAACTTCTTTTTCTGATTGAATAAAGGCTTTATCTCTGCCCAAAGTGTACTTGCGTGCACCAGCCCATATAACTAAATGTGTTTCAACTTGTAATTTATCTCCTCTATCATTATATATAAAGTGTGTTGGTACATATACTAATTGGTGAATATTTTTTCTTAAAAGAGGATGATATGATTTATATGCCCAACCAACTAATTCATGTTTCATAAATATTTTTCGAGAATTTATTATTAATTTAGTAGTACTAAAAAAAGGTAATAATAGTTCTTTTAATAGAAAATATGCCGCACCAAAAATTGGCAAAGATAAAATTAGCAAAACCAAACCAATAGCATATGAACCAGATAAGGCAAATGCTATCCAAAATATGCTAAAGAAAGTCCACGCAATACCTATATTGGTTAAAATAATTAATCTGGAACCAGACGCTATTGCTGGAATAACAACTTCTAATTTATTAATTTGCTTATTTAAAATAATTTTGCTATCTGGAGGTTTAGTAAATTGCCACTGCATCTTACTAATTAATCCAGAATGGATTAACTCAGATTCGGATGTACAGTTGTTTTGAGATTCTAAATCAGATTGTTTTTTAACTACTTGATTCGTTAATCCTACCAAACTATCTAAATGTTCTAGTGCTTCACTTGCACCATCAAAACGACCTTCTAAACTAGGTTCTAATGCCTGTTTTAACCAGTTGCTAAAATATCGATTTAAATTAACTAAATCTTCAAATTTAATTCTATATTCCTCCTTTGGTAAATCTGCTGGATGAACCCCAGTAAGTAAATAAACCAAAGTCGCACCCAAACTATAAATATCAGAAGCAGGAACAGCGCGATCGCCGAATTGTTCTGGAGCCATATATCCGTATGTTCCCACTACTGTATGGGTTGCACCTCCGCAGTTAGCGGCTGTTTGTACGGAACCAAAGTCAACTAAGTATACTTTACCTACACTATTTCCCGCCCTCTCTCCCAATAAAATATTACTGGGTTTAATATCACGGTGTATTATGGGCGGATGTCTGTCGTGTAAATAAATGAGAATTTCTAATATGCTCTTGGCAATTTCTATGACATCTGATTCAGTAAAAGTACGACTAGATTTTACACTGTCTTCCAAACTAGGATAGGGAATATAATTTTGTACTAAAGCAAAACCCTTAAAGTTAGTTAAATTAACTTCAAAATAATTAATATAATGAGGAATTTGTGAATGAGAAAGTGACTTTAAAGTTTCTGCTTCTCGTTCAAATAACTTCAAATCATCCCATTCAAAATCACTGTAAAAAGAGAGTAATTTAATTACTACTAATTCAGCAGATTCTATATCCTTAGCTAATAAAGTCCGTCTTCCCGGCTTTTTACCTAATTGCTGCTGAACTTCATAGCGCTGACATAAAATACTATTTTCCCAGAAATTCCCTAATTCCCCATTAATCATATCTAATCTAATATAACGCGAGACTTATATTAGTTAATTTAGCGTAGATAATCGTGAAAAAATATATTGAGATTTTATATTGAGATTTTATATTAGATTATATTTAAATATTGAAACTTAGAACTTGAAACTTAGG
>JBCCDM010000311.1:0-7905 GCA_039030795.1 Cyanobacteria bacterium P01_A01_bin.84 | reverse complement strand
AGTATTTGATGGTAGATTCCAAGTTTCCTACGGTGGTACATCTCGCTGGCAAGCTCTAGCCAAAACAAGAATCCCTTTGAAGAGATTACGTTTTGGGGATTTTAACGGAGATGGTAAAACCGATGTATTCACAACATTTAAACTTGGTGTTGGAGGTAGTGGATTCCAAGTTTCTTACGGTGCTAATTCTCGCTCGTGGCAGCCTCTGCTCCGTACAAAAATTCCTCTAGAGAGATTGCGTTTCGGAGATTTTAACAGAGATGGAAAAACCGATGTGTTTATTTAACTAAGCTATGTTGTAAAAAATCTGTAGTGATATACGATATATCATTGCTATTTTAGGTAACTATGAAAAACACAACAAAAGTTAAAATGAAAAAAAATAGAATTAGATATTTTTCTGCCTTATTAAGTACAATCACTTGCAGTTTTTTATTTATTTCCTTAGAAGATGTAAATGCAGAAGCCCAGCTACGTTGTGATGAGCGTATTTACAATTGGGTTGATAGATATTACATAGAAACAAGAAGTGATACTCAAAATAGAGTAGAAAAAATGTGTCAGTCTTCAAAAAACTTAATTCAATTAAAATGTCTTCGCGATAGATATAAATATTATGATTCAAGATATATCGAAATTCCAAGTCGCATAGCTGACAGAGCTATATCTTACTGTATAAAAGAGGCTCTTAACTCTCAAGATGTAAATGCAGAAGCCCAGCTACGTTGTGATGAGCGTATTTACAATTGGGTTGATAGATATTACATAGAAACAAGAAGTGGTACTCAAAATAGAGTAGAAAAAATCTGTAATTCTTCAAAGAAGTTAATTCAATTAAAATGTCTACGGGATAGATATAAATACTATGATTCAAGATATATAGACATTCCAAGTCGCATAGCTGACAAAGCTATATCTTATTGTACACAAGAAGCTCTTAACTCTTCTCAATCCTCTCAATTTTCTCAAGACAAGTTAATTAGGTGCGTAATAAAAGTAGTGAACAAGGGTTTAAGTGAAAGAACAGCATTACGCATTTGTAAAACAAAAGTTTGTAACTCAGATTCTACAAGAATAAATAGATAGTAAAATGCTAACCTAATCTCATCTTTCTGAAACTCTTATTTTGTTTCTAGATCCATTCTTAACCACATGATTCAATCTAAAAAGCCACAGAGTTATAGAGTGGAGATTTAAGAACAATGGATTAAAGAGGGAAGTTTTACCCTTTTATTCTTTCATACAAAAAAGCCCACAATAAATCTAATATCAAGGCTAGAAAACAACTATAAATCAAAAATATTATGGATATGTCGGATTCTCAAAGTGAAGTTGAGCCTGAAAATCTGAGTATTAATACTGTAAATATTTTAACACCATTCCAGCGGAAACTCTTGCAAAAAAAGTTACATTCAGATTTACCCCTATCTTACCGTCAACGCATCCAAATCATGTTGCTAGCCTCAGAGGGTAAATCTCAAACTCAAATCTGTAAAGCTTTGGGATGTTGTCCTGCAACAGTCCGACACTGGATGCATATAGCTCGCAGTGGAATGGCTCATCAATGGGAAGATTGTCCAATTGGTCGTCCGAAAGCAGTGAATGAAGATTATCTAAAACGTTTGAAGGAACTAGTTGATAATAATCCCCGCGATTATGGTTATTCTTTTGAACGTTGGACGGGTAATTGGTTGAGCAAGCATTTAGCGAAAGAATTTGCAGTTGAAGTAAGCGGTCATCATATCAATCGCTTGCTGAAGCAGATGGGGTTGTCTACTAGACCACAAAGCAATAATACCGGGGATACTAACAATCAGAGTATCAATGGCAATCGTATCTTGATTGCTGACTTAAAATCAGAGAATGTGTTGGACTCTACTGAATTTTTGTCAGTTAATTCAGACTTCTAAGATGAAGATTTAACGACACTTCAAAGTGTATATACCACATTTCACGGATGAATCACATGGGTTTTGTGCGAACCTCTGTAAAGATTTAGGTAAAGATTTAGATATTTATGATTCAAAATCTGTCAGAGCCGTTGGTTACTTTTGGGCAGTTCAACGATGCAATAGGATATTCTCTTTCAGAGATTGTGTTCCAAGGCTGTCTCAAACAATGTAAATTTCGTACTCCTAAAGTCGGAAAGTTTTGGCAAGGTACTGATGTTGAAGCTGGTCTTTACATCGTACTTGCTGGTAAGGTGAGATTACTTGATAATACCGATGAGTTAATCGCCACAATGGAAGCGGGGGAAGTCTTTGGGGAATTTACTTTGTTTCCAGAGGCTAAGTTTCAACCTTATGGGGCAAGAGCTTCAGTAAATTTACAGTTATGCTTTGTGCCGGATAAAGTATTACTACCACTGATGAATAAGTATCCACAAATCCGAGAACATTTGTGGAGTAGAGCTTTATACCGTAATTCTCTACTGGTTAAAGAGGACACTTCAAAGGATGCGGGAATAGAGAAGGGGCTAGGAGTACAAAGGGATAAAAAGACCACAGAACAGAGGAACAATGGGAATTCCAGACTTTATAAAGAATCGAAAACCCAGAAAAAGATTTTTTTAGCAAAATTTCCCAATCCTACGCAAAAAGTCGGACATTTATGGCAGCGGTTTACTCGACGCTATCCGTATTTTGCTCAACAAAGTGCGTCTGACTGTGGTGCAGCTTGTTTGGTAATGGTATCTCGCTATTGGGGAAAACGTTTTAGTGTTAATCGCTTGCGGGATATTTCTAATGTTGACCGCAATGGTGCGTCATTGCGTGGGTTAACAGCAGCAGCGGAAAGTATTGGTTTTAGTACGCGACCTGTTAAGGCAAGTCTTGACCAGTTGGCTAAACAAAAATTACCATGCATTGTGCATTGGGAAGGCAAGCATTACATTGTTGTTTATGAAATTACGAAAAAACACGTAATTGTTGCTGACCCAGCAATTGGTCAACGTAACCTCAGCCATCGGGAATTTAAACAAGACTGGACTGGCTATGCATTGCTGCTGCAACCTACGGCATTTTTAAAAGACGCATCGGAAAGTACGACTCCTTTTTGGCAATTCTTTGAGTTGATGAAACCTCATGGCTTGGTAATGCTCGAAGTGTTTGTCGCTTCCTTATTTATTCAGATATTTGGACTTATCACTCCACTATTTACCCAGTTAATTTTAGATCGCGTAGTAGTGCAGCGTTCGGAACTAACTTTAACAGCGGTAGGGTTGGGATTGCTAATTTTCAGCCTGTTTAGAGTAGCTATGACAGGGTTGCGGCAATATCTTTTAGACCATACTGCAAACAGGCTTGATGTCGCATTAATTGTAGGCTTTATTGGTCATACCCTGCGCCTTCCTTTGAGTTTTTTCGAGTCCCGTTATGTAGGGGATATTATCTCCCGCGTGCAGGAAAACCGCAAAATTGAACGCTTTCTTTCCGGTGAAGCTTTATCTATCTTACTGGATTTACTTACGGTATTTGTCTATGTGGGATTAATGTTTTGGTACAGTTGGAAAATGGCGTTGCTAGCCTTGGTAATTGTACCGCCTTTTGCATTATTGGCATTAATTGCAACACCTTTTTTACAAAAGATTTCGCGGGAAATATTTAATGCCTATGCTCACGAAAGTAGTTATTTAATTGAAGCTTTATCCGGGGTGCGAACTGTTAAATCTACAGCAGTGGAACAAACAGTACGCTGGCACTGGGAAGATTTATTACATAAAGAGGTCAAGACTAGCTTTTCCGGGCAAGTTATTAGCAATCGTCTGCAAATTTTTAGCAACACAATTCAAGCATTTGCAACTACCGGTTTGCTCTGGTATGGGGCACATTTGGTGATTCACAATCAGTTAACTATTGGGCAATTAGTAGCATTTAATATGTTGTTTGGAAATATTATTACGCCCTTTCAACGATTAACAGTGTTGTGGAATCAATTGCAAGAAGTTGTCATTGCTGTGGAACGGATTAATGATGTATTGGATGCAGAACCAGAGGAGGATTTACAACATCAAGCACGGCAAAATTTACCAACAATTCAAGGCCATATTCGCTTTGATAACGTCACATTTCGCTATCACCCTGAAAGCGATAACAATGTTTTAGAAAACCTCAGCTTTGAAGTCAAACCGGGACAAATGGTAGCCCTAGTAGGACGTAGTGGTTCTGGTAAAACTACAATTTCTAAGTTAGCTTTGGGATTGTATCCTCCGACCAATGGGAAAGTATTAATTGAGGGGCAAGATATTACTAGTATTTCCTTAAATTCCTTACGCCAACAAGTAGGAGTTGTTGACCAAGATACCTTTTTATTTGGCGGTACGATTCGGGAAAATATTAGTTTAGGGCATCCAGGAGCTACGTTAGAAGATGTTATTGAAGCAGCACAATTAGCGGGTGCTGATGAATTTATTAAAAAGTTGCCGATGGGTTATGAAACCCAAATTGGAGAAGGTGGGGGATTATTATCTGGGGGACAAAGACAGAGAATAGCTATTGCCAGGGCTTTATTAGGTAATCCCAAGTTATTAGTTTTAGATGAGGCAACTTCTCATTTGGATACCGAATCGGAAAGAATTATTCAAAGGAATTTGAACACAATTCTTAAGGGAAGAACTACTTTGGTAATTGCTCATCGTCTTTCCACAGTCAGGAATGCAGATTTAATTTTGGTACTGGATAGAGGTGTGTTGATTGAAAGTGGAACTCATGATGAATTAATGGCGAAGCGGGGACATTTTTTCTATCTCAATCAACAGCAGCATCAGCAGTTGGATACGGTGTAATCACAACGCCGATACTGATAACCAATAACTAACAATCAACAATTTATCAATACAAAATTATAGTACGGTTTAATTATGCCAAGTACGTTAAATGGACGAGTACCAACTCAAGTCCATGAAGAAGATAATGAGCAAATTATAACATCTCAAATACCAACTAAAACAACTGATGATTGGTCTGATGTAACTAAAGAATTGGTTGATAGTTTACCTCAGATTTGGACAAGGGGATTATTATATTTTTTAGTAATTTTTATTTCAATTATTTTACCTTGGGCAATGTTATCGAAGGTAGATGAAACAGGTACGGCTAGAGGACGATTTGAACCAAAGGGGAAGACTATTAGATTAGATTCTGTTGTATCGGGTACTGTTGAAACAATTTCTGTTAAGGAAGGTGATACGGTCAAAAAAGGTCAAAGTTTATTAGTATTAGAATCAGAATTAGTTAAAGCAGAATTACGGCAGATACAAGATAGATTGGAAGGACAATTAAATAGACTTTCTCAATTAAAGTCATCTCAGAATCAGTTAGTAGTATCTTTAACGACTCAAGAACAACAAAATCAAGCTCAACAGTTAGAAAAGCAAACTCAAATTGACCAAGCACGGCAGAATCTTATTGCTATCAGAAATACTTACAATTTACAAAAAGAAGAAAAATTAGCTCAAGTTAATCAAGCACAACAAACTGTTGAACACAGTCAAACTGCTAGTAAGTTAGTAGAAAGTAGTTTAGCAAGTGCTAAGCGTGAAGCAGAACGCTATCAGCGACTGTTTCAAAAGGGAGTTATTCCCGAAATTCAGGTTGTAGAAAAGCAAGATAACGCTAAAGAAAGCCAAAGGTTATACGAGCAAAGTAAGTCAGATATTCAACAAGCTAAGTTACGTTTAGCAGAACAACAAAGCAGTTATCAGCGAATTATCAAACAAGGAAATGCGGATATTGAACAAGCACAGTTACGGCTAAAGGAACAAGAACGAAGTTATCAGAGTCTGACTCGTTCGGGTAAGCTAGCTTTATTAAAAATCGAGGAACAACAGAAAGCTTCTGAGACAGAAATTACTGGTTTGTCTTCTGAAATTGCTCAAACTAAAAGACAAATTGAATCCTTAGAAATTCAATTAGCGCAACGAGAATTAAAAGCACCTGTTAACGGAACAGTTTTTCAGTTACCGATTCAAAAAGCTGGTTCTGTAGTACAGCCAGGGACAATGGTTGCAGAAATTGCGCCCAAAGGTTTTCCTTTTATTATTAGAGCGCAGATGGCAACAACAGAAAGTGGTTCTTTACGGCAAGGATTACCAGTCAAATTGAAATTTGATGCTTATCCTTTTCAGGATTATGGAATAGTTGAAGGTAAGTTAGTGAAAATTTCTCCTACCACTATAGAAATGGATACTGCTAATGGAAAGGTGGCAGCTTATGACTTAGAAATTGCTTTAAATAAACATTGTATTAAGAGTGGTAATAAATGTATTCCCTTACGTCCTGGAGATACGGCAACGGCTGAGGTAATTGTGCGTCAGCGTCGGATTATTGATTTTCTGCTTGACCCATTTAAGCAGTTACAAAATGGTGGATTGAAATTATAAATCATATCATGTCTGTTTAAATAACCGTCATTGCGTTCACGAAGTGAGACTAACGAAGTGAAACGAAGCAATGACATATTATGGGTGATTTACCGGACATTATATCAAACATATTCGTATTACAAATTAGGAGAAAACAATGTCACAATCTATGATGATTACCAAAGAAGATATTCTGCAACAAGTTAAATTATCTGGTAAAATTCCAGAAATTATTGAACAAATTGTTTCTCGAAAAATAATTACAGAAGCCGTCGCAGAAGCGGGTATTAAGGTAGAAACCGAAGAATTACAAAAAGCAGCAGACCAAATACGTTCTTATAATCAACTTCATAGTGCTGATGATACTTGGACTTGGTTGGAAAAACACGGTTTATCTTTAGATGATTACGAAGAAATGGTTTATAACAACCTAATTTCTGGAAAGCTAGTCACTTATCTTTTTACCGATAAAGTTGAAGCCTACTTTTTTGAAAATCAACTCGACTATACTAGTGCAGTCATGTATGAAATTGTTTTAGATGATGAAGATTTAGCGATAGAACTTTTCTATGCGATTAAGGAAGGAGAGATGAGTTTTTATGATGTAGCTCATCAATATATTCAAGACAAGGAATTAAGTCGAAAATGCGGTTATTTAGGGACGGTACAACGCAAGGATTTGAAACCGGAGATTTCTGCTGCTATTTTTGCTGCAAATCCACCACAGTTACTTAAGCCAATTATTACTTCTAAAGGGATACATCTGATTTTGGTTGAGGAGATTGTTCAACCGGAATTGGATAATGTGTTGCGGATACAAATTATGTCTGATTTGTTTGGTGCTTGGATTGAGGAGCAAATTAAACAAGTTGAGATTGATCTTGCTCTCCAAGAAAACAAGCCGGTTGCAAATATTTTCTAGAAGGAAAGTAAGAGTAAATATAACTTTTTGATTGAGTAAAAAATTGTTGCTACCTAGTTCTTCCTGTAGAAGTGTACACGATAGCAGCAATTTGGTTACTTTTTAAGCCTCGGAGGATGACTAATCATGCCGAAAATAGCGTTGCTCCCGTTAATCACAAGGTTCGCTCACTATTTGATTTTATCAACAGCAACAGCAGTGATTATGCCTGTCCCTATTTTTACGAGTGCTTTGAACCACCATCTTTCATGAACTGGAGGACGACCACCCATAATTAACACACTTTCTGAATCAGTTAATGTAGAAAGATAGTTATCAGAAAATTCCAAATTAGTTGGATCTAAGTCAGATATTGTAATATTAGCCATTTTTCATTTTCTCCTAAGTAAAGTTGTTTCAGTTGGGAGTAAACTTTAAATTTTCTCATCTCAATACCATAATCACTTATTTAATCTAGTATTTCAAGGTTTTTACTAGTATAAATTGAACTTAAATGATGCAGTTTTTTTTGTTGTTTAATTTAAATTTTTATCCAGTTTTGTTTTTGGCGGTTATAAACATTATACTTTAGACCAAATAATCTTATGTTTGAGGATATAATTAAATCACTTACGCCTACATT
>JBCCDM010000310.1:0-7926 GCA_039030795.1 Cyanobacteria bacterium P01_A01_bin.84 | reverse complement strand
TTCAAAAATTTAACTTTAGAACAGAGTTACATTTTTATTATATATCTGCACCTAGAAAATTTATATTATTAATGAATTTTAAGTTCTAATTTTAAAAAGCGCTAATCTTTATGATTTTGGATTTTGACTTTTTCTGTGTCAAAAAAGAACAATAATGTCTTCTGGTTCACCGGGTAAGTATCTTATGGAAATACGTCTTTTTAATAAAGTTATTGATAATATTACTAAGTTAAGCAATAAGCTTCAAGGTAGAATTGAAAGACGAAGAATGGTGTCCTTAACACCGGATAAACCAGCCATTGGGAATGTGCTAATTTCTTATCTTTTACATCCATTTCTATTAAAACCTAACGAACCAGTTCCAAATAGTCACACACATTATTGGGAGTGCTTGCAGATTTCCAAGACTTTCTTAGATATGGGATATTGCGTCGATGTCATAAGATTTGACAACGATGTATTTATTCCCCAAAAAGAATATGCATTCTTTATTGAAACCCGTTGGAATCTACAAAGAAGTGCTGCCTTTCTTAATAAAGATTGTATTAAAATCTTCCATGCCGATTCGGCACATCTTTTATTTCATAATGCAGCTGAAGCTAAGAGGTTGCTTAATTTGCAGGAACGCCGAAAAATTACACTTATACCTCGTAGATTTGAACTGCCAAATCAAGCGATCGAATATGCAGACGTAACTGTTGTTCTTGGTAATAAATTTACCATAGATACATATAAATATGCGAATAAACCTATTTATCGTGTTCCAATTTCTGCACCAGTACTTTATCCTTGGTCAGAAGACAAAGATTTTGATACCTGTAGAAAAAACTTTCTTTGGTTTGGTAGCGCTGGTCTAGTACATAAAGGACTAGATTTGCTACTGGATGCCTTTTCTCAGATGCCAGATTATCATCTAACTATTTGCGGACCAATTAGTAAAGAATCTGACTTTGAAAAAGCTTTTCATAAAGAACTTTATCAAACTTTTAATATTCATACTGTTGGTTGGGTTGACGTTAGTTCCCAGAAATTTGTAGAAATTATTAATAGTTGTGCAGCTATTATTTATCCTTCATGCTCGGAAGGAGGTGGGGGTTGTGTAATTGGATGTATGCACGCTGGTTTAATACCGATTGTAAGTTATGAAGCGAGCGTAGATGTTTCTCCAGATTATGGCATTCTCTTAAAAGATTCTTCAATTACAGAAATTAAAGCATCTGTAGAAAAAATTGCAAACTTATCTCCACAAATACTCAAACAAATGGCAAAAAACTCTTGGAAATTTGTCAGAGAAAATCACACGCAAGAAAGATTTGCTCAAATTTATCAAGATACTATCAATCAAATAGCAAGCAAATACAATAATAATTACCCTCAAAAGTTATTAACTCGTGTCTGAAAGACATCCAAAATAGGGTATCCTATGCTCTGAAGGGCTCAAGACTATCCTCTAAATCATCACACTATTATTTCAATACCGTTGCTGTTAAGCTTCAAAACAGAAATAGCGTAACTTGAGTTGAGGTAGGTAAATATGCTCCCGGGAGAGACTTCTTGGAGAGTTACCCAACATTATCAGCCCCGAAAATTGATTAACACTCAAGCTCAATTTAATCAACAATATACTTAGTGTCAGTTCGGGTTAAGAAACTTTATCTGATTTTTCGCGACTAATTAATGGCTCAAATGACGTAAACACGTTTATGAGTACTGAAATCAAACAACGATATTTTAAGGGTGTCAGCTTATTCCGAATAGTGGTTATTTAACTGCAACCGTATTCCGTATTGTCTTATAATCTGTCAATAATTGACCTTATTCTCAATTAACTATTGAGATATCCTATCAGTCTTTGTTTCAACAATCCTTGATTGACAAAGTTTTTAGTCCCTAAAGTCCGTCAAAATCGTGCGGAGTCAAACTAAGGAATTTTATTCGACTACGAGTCGTTGAATAAACACACCTTCATGCATCTCAATATCTAGGACTGTATAGTAAGTCTTGTCAATTTATCTCAAACTCTGCTTTTGATATAAAATATCCACCAACAAAGGCTACTTGGACAAAACGTTCTATCTTTATTCGTAAAATATCATGATATTGAAAATACCTATAGAATATCTATTTAAGTATTTTAAAACTAAAAGTATTTAAGGATTAGATTAAATTTCATAAATCTCATTATAAATCTTAAACTACTAATTTATCTTCGAGTTTATTAACTTAATTTTTGTCTAAGGGTAAAATATTTTTCAAATCATAATATTTCATCATTAAAAAATTACATTTAAGATAGCTATTTGTAGCGATGTCAGTAACTAATTTTAAAATTTATATGCCAAAATTAGACTAAACCGTCAACCGTGCATATACTGCGAAGTTACGAACCTATACTTTATATAAGAAGGTAAATTCTGAAAGGAATTATATGAAAATTGCTCTTGTTCATGATTATTTAACACAAAAGGGTGGTGCTGAACGTGTTTTTGAACTGCTTTGTAAGCGCTATCCCAATGCTGATATTTTCACCTCTGTTTACGAGCCTCAAGCGACTGTTGACTTAGGTGAGCGTATTGTTAATACAACTTATCTACAAAAGATACCAGGGGCAGCAAAATACTTTCGCTTAATGGCTCCGCTATATTTTCCTGCATTTCGTGCTTTAAATTTACAAGACTATGACCTGATAATTAGTAGTAGTACTAGTTTTGCAAAAGCAGTAAGAAAAAAACCAGGTGCAAAACACATTTGCTTTTGTCATAATGTAACTCGTTTTTTATGGGATACAGAAACTTATCTAAGAGAATACGGAGATTATAGATATTTTTCTACTTTGATTGAGCAAATTTTCAACGTAATGAGGAAAGTTGATTTAAAATATTCTCAAGAACCCGACCTTTACGTTGCAAACTCCAGTGTAGTTGCTCGTCGAATTCAAAAAATCTACGGCAAAAAAGCCATAGTTATTAATTATCCAATTGACACTAGTAAATTTACTTTTTCCGAACAAAAGGATAATTTTTATTTAGCATCAGCCAGAATGATTAGTTACAAACGACTTGATATAATAGTTGAAGCTTTCAACTGGTTAGGTTGGCAACTATTTATATCAGGAGATGGTCCTGAAAAAGAAAGGTTACAATCTCATGCACTAGGAAATATTAAATTTTTAGGTCATGTCACTGACGTACAACGTACTCAGTTGTTTTCAAAAGCTAAGTCTGTTATTGTTGCAGCACTAGAAGATTATGGACTAGTTCCGGTTGAGGCGAATGCTAGTGGAACGCCAGTAGTAGCTTACGGTGCCGGAGGCGTATTAGATACACAAATACCTGGTAAAACTGGAGTATTTTTCAAGCGACAAACGCCAGAATCATTACAAGCTGCATTATTAGAAGCCAGGGATACATCTTGGAGATACGATAATATACGTAATCATGCTGTAAACAATTTTTCAGAAGAATCTTTTTTTAATAAAGTTGAGAAAGTGATAGAGCAAGCTTGTAGTGTAAATAAAATTATTAGTTTAACTTGTTAGCTTAAGGATAGTAAAAGTGATTCAAAGCAGTCTTAGTCCTCATGTAAATCCAGTTGTTGAGACAGAACCTGGTTACGGGCAACTGTTTTCAATTTTAATTCGCCGATTTCCCTGGTTTTTAACAGTATTTGCGGCTTCTATTGCGATCGCGTATTTTATTACAGAACGTACTCCACGCAAATATCAAAGCTCGATGCAGCTATTAATCGAGCCAAATTATCGCGGTACAGGACAAGAAGCAGGAGCTGATAAACAATTTATCGATCCCAGTATTGAATTTGATGCAGCAACTCAGTTAAACTTGATGCGGAGTTCAGGTTTACTCCAAAAGGCAGTTGATAAACTCAAGCCTAAATATCCCAGTATTAATGTAGGTGAAATCAAACAATCACTTACTTTAAGCCAATTAAAAGAACAAGACGATAATCTACGCACAAAAATTTTCCAGGCTGATTACGTTGCCCGCAATCCAGAAAAAACAGAGAAAGTTTTAGAAGCAATTAAACAAGTCTATCAAGAATATAACCTTGCGAAGCAAGATGAACGCTTGCGTAGGGGTTTAAAAGTAATTAATGAACAATTGGGGCAAGTAAACGAAGAAGTAGATACCTCTGAGAGAAATCTACGTAGATTTCGTCGTACTCAAAAATTAATTGACCCAGAAACCCAAGCTAAAGCTTTAGAAGATTCCCTCAGAGGAATTCAGCAAGAGAGAAGAACAACTCGTTATCAGTTTGAAGAAGCTAAAGCTACTTATAGCTCTGTACAACAGCAGCTAAATCGTACGCCCCAAAATGCCCTTGTCTCTTCGCGTTTAAGTCAATCAAATCGCTATCAATCTTTACTTAATGAAATTCAGAAAACTGAGTTAGCATTTGCTCAAGCAAGTTTACGTTTTACCTCTGAACATCCCCAGGTTAGAGAACTTCAAAAACAGTTACAGGATCAAAAACTTTTACTACAGCAAGAAGTTAGACGCGCTTTAGGAGGGCAATCTCAAGGTGTAGGGTCTTTGGAAGGGAATCTCTTAGACCAAGGACAATTAGGACAAATCGATCTAAATTTGGCAAATCAGTTAGTCGATACACAGACAAAAATATTAGCATTAGCCGCTCGCGATCAAAGTTTGCTAGAGAAAGAATCACAAATAGTTAAAGAACTTCAACGTTTCCCAGCTTTATTAGCTGAATATGGACGTTTACAACCACAAGTTAAACGCAGTCGGGAACGTCAAGAGCAGCTACTGCTAGCAAAGCAGAAATTGCGACAAGAACTATCTAAGGGTGGATTTAACTGGACAGTGGTAGAACAACCCCAAGAAGGCTATCTCACCGGACCTAATATGTCGCAAAATCTCTTGTTGGGAGGAGTTGTTGGTTTAATTTTGGGAGGTCTGGCAGCCTTTGCACGAGAAGCATCAGACGATGCTGTACGTACAACAGCTCAGTTAGAACAACAATTTACTCTACCCTTATTAGGAACAACACCTAAGCTACCTTCTGCAAAACCAAAAGATTCAGTGATAAAGCTACCTTTTGGTAAACCCGAAGTTTTAGCACCCTGGACTGTTCAAGTTTTACAGTCACCTCCACGTTGGGAATCTCTGGATTTAATATATAAAAATATAGAATTATTAAATTCTGTTTCCACCTTCAAATCTTTAATGATTACCTCAGCTTTGCCAGATGAGGGAAAATCAGCATTAGCGTTAGGTTTAGCTATGAGTGCTGCTCGTTTGCATAAAAGAGTACTACTTATAGATGCAAATCTACGAAATCCAAATTTACACAAACAGTTAAATCTTCCTAATGAACAGGGATTAGCAAACCTTTTAGCCAGCGAAGTACCTTTACCAGAACAAATTAACACTCATTCTTCTGGTTCATCATATGTTGATATTTTGACTGCTGGTCCATTACCTATAGACCCAGCTAATTTGTTAAGTTCTCCTCGTATGAGCCAGTTAATGGCGAACTTTGAGAATAACTATGATTTAGTTATAGTTGATGCACCACCTGTAATTGGTATGGTTGATGCTTTGCTGACAGCTTCATCTTGTCGCGGTGCTGTAATGGTCGCAAGTATCGGGAAAGTTACAAAAACCCAACTAAACCAAGCTACGAATATGCTTAGTAGATTAAATTTAATTGGTGTAGTAGCAAGCGGTGTATCTAATTATAGCAGTACATATATACCTTATCAGCCTCAACCGCAACTAGCTCTTGAGCAAGCTATAGAAGAATAAGTAAGAAGCTCACTTTGATTTTTGTCAATGGCTTCATTTTAGATTGTTCTATTTTCTAAAAATTTAGTTTTTTGGAATTTAAGAACTCAAAATTTATTTTTTATCAGAATATCTGTCGCAAGTTTTCAAATAGTTGATATTGATATACTGCTCTTTTGAGTTTGTAATGGACATATACACACTTATGGGATCCTTCATAAGCCGATACTGTTCATTTAAACCTCAAAATTAGAAATAGTCAGGACTTACGCAACGAAGATTTGTCATTGCGACCGGAAGGTAGTGTAGGGTTCCCTGAAAGGGTTGTCGTAGACTAGCAATCGCAGGGTTTATTGCGATTACATCGCTATTGCTCGTAATGACGGAATTACGTTGATTTTGCGTAAGTCCTGATAGTGTAGAAATAACATAGTTTGGGTTGACGTACGTTCGCTAACACTACATTTTATGAACACCGTAGGCGTGCATTACGGCACAACCCAACAAATCAGCCGGAAAGTTGGGTAACGTTGCCTCTCTACCCAACCTACAATTATCCTTATCTGAATCGTATTGCTTTATAAGCAGTGCTTACCGAGAGAATATACGACGCGGTGAAGCTAATAGAATCTATAAAGGTTGAAAAATCATAAGTTTGTTTGTAGCTTAGTTCCAAAGTTTACCCATTGGTGACTGAAAAAAGCGTAAGGATTGTCAGTCTTTATATCCTATGTTTATGCATTTTTTTGATAAGAAGAAGATGCTCAAAATCCTTGACAGGAGTAGTTTGTATATCTATTCAGCAAGCTCTAAGTAGTTAAATTGATATTTTAAAATCCAATCTTGATTTTGTAGCGGTGTATGAGAGTTGAATTGCTTGGCTCTTATATATACCGCTTTTATAGCGCTACGCTTTGGGATTAGGACGTTTTTCAAGAAGAAGAAAGAATTGGGAGATTTTCTCCCAAACCCCCTCCAGATAAGGGTACTCAGATGTACTAATATATATCGGTATTGCTAATATTATTTAAATAATTGACATTATTATAAGACTTACGCAAAAGTAAGGTAATCCGATCCGAGGCGTTAGCTAGCGCTACACTATGTGAATGCGTAGCATATCCGTATTTGCACGGCAAACGCGTTAGCTAAGCCTACACGTAGTGACCGTCGCTTTGGACAAATCTTTCTTCGTTGCGTAAGTCCTGATTAGACATCTCCAGAAATTAGTTTAAGACCAGTAATTATAGGGATTTGAAGTTAATTATCACAGAGGTCTAGCCCGAGTAGTGAATGATGAAATACCTGATCTAAAATCAGGTTTGAACCATCCTCTTTGCAGCGTGGGGGTGTGAATATTATAAAAATAAACTAATAAGTTGAAAACAAGTATCTTTTTCGTATAAAAAAAACCGGACTGTAAGCTTTAATCAATGAATATACTGAGTATATTTGTGTAAAGCATCAGCAGCGCCCCTCAGCCCGAAAATAGAAATAGGGCAATTAATATCGGACTAATTAAAAATTATTAGTATCGTTCTTTAGTTATACATTGTGTTTCGCTCAATGGGTATTTGGGGGACAGTCGGAGAAACTTACAAGAAAGTTGTAATGTAGCATTCCTATCTATTGTATATTTCTATATATTTCATTTGATTGGCATATTTTTAGTTTGACGTATTTGCTGAAGATTATTTCTGAGATTGCCGAGCAGCTATTGTAGCGATTACCTAATTGGAGACTTTCAGGGGTTTATCGTACCTTAATAAAGGTCTAAAAAAGTTACTTTTTATTTGAAGAGTAATTAAAGAATCCACTCTAATCGTAGATATCATAAAAGATTCCTATATTCTAGATATTGGATACTATTCCGAACATATACTCACTTCTAAAGAGTGAAAAGATAAAGTACAGAGAGAAATAAGAACTTATTGTATTAAAATTTGCATTGGTAAGAAATATTTTGAAACCTATTGTATTTTCTTACCACAAATGTGAGTTTATCAGAAAGTTTCACTCTTCGATTTCGTGTTTTCACTAATCAGTCGCTAATTTTCCTATGAATGGGAGTATAGCAAGACGTAAGTAGATCAAAAATATACAACAGTTTGGCTATGCTTACAAAATAAATTAAAAATTTATTGAATAAGCATTTTGAACTTTG
>JBCCDM010000309.1:0-7932 GCA_039030795.1 Cyanobacteria bacterium P01_A01_bin.84 | reverse complement strand
TTACTACTTAGTTGTGTTTTTGACTATATATTTATAAGTAGGCAAAAGACTCTCAACGGTAAACCTTATTTTAAGGTTCTATACATATCCAAGTTCTTTAGTCAATAGACTATCCTCTAAATTTAGATGCGTTTGCCCTGATTCCCTCTCCCTATTCCTGATTACCAATTACCCATCAACTCTTATATCTTCAGTAATGCTTCTACTCGTGCTTCTGTGGAAGGATGGGTTCTAAATAAGTTACCTAAGAATTTACCGGAAAATGGATTTATAATTAATAATGGTTCAAATGCTGGATTCGCATCAATTGGCATTTGCTGGGCATTAGATTCTAAACGTTGTAAGGCATTTGCTAAAGCACGAGGATTACCTGTAAGCTTTGCAGCACCTGCATCAGCAGAGAACTCTCTAGTACGGGAGATAGCTAACTGAATTACGGTTGCAGCTAAGGGGGCTAAAGTAACAGTTAGTAATAATCCTAAAGGATTTCCACCCCGATCATCATCTCTACCACCACCAAACCATAAGCTATAGCTAACCATCTGTGCTAAGAATGAGATTGCACCAGCAACAGTTGCTGAGACAGCTTGAGTCAGAGTATCTCGGTTAATGATGTGAGTTAGTTCGTGAGCAATTACACCCTCAAGTTCATCTTCAGGTAAAATATTTAAAATACCTTCGGTAACAGCAACCGCAGCGTGTTCTGGGTCTCTTCCAGTTGCAAAGGCATTCGCATTACCACTAGGGACAATATATACTCTAGGCATAGGTATGTTTGCCCGAGCAGATAGTTTTTCTACCATCCGATATAGTCCAGGTGCTTCCGCTTGGGTAACAGGTTGAGCGCGATAAGCAGCTAAAGCTATTTTATCGGATTGATACCAAGAAACTAAATTAGTGACTGCTGCCAAGCCAATCCCAATGAATAAGCCTGTAATACCACCAACAATATAATAACTAATAGCAATTAGTAGACCGCTAAGTGCAGCTAGCAAAGCGGCAGTTTTAAACTGATTTCCCATACTTTAATTTCTCCTAGTAGCGATCGCAATCCCTAATAAATAAAAGCATTACATTAGCCACACTTCGATTGTATCTGTCTAAATTTATATCCTTGGGTAGGAAACGCTAATACTAAAGTACGGTTTTGCCTACTTACTTAATTGAGTTAAGTTATTGATTTAATTAAACTATTTTTAGATTAAAATTTTGTATTCTACCTGATTAACTTTCATTCAGGTTAAGAGTTGGCAAAGTTGAGAATGGTAGATATAGATAGTATAAAAAAATACTATGTATATATTTGATTTATAATACTTGAGAATACTAAATCCTTTTAACAGAAAATTATAGAGTAATTATATATGATAGAGACAATGATATTAATACTGATTACTTAGTTGTATATCTAACAGGCTATCTAGACAAATAACTATTTGCAAAACCTGTTGTCTAATTGTAATTGCCAGTGCAATGGGAGATACCATAAATCACCAATATAAGGTAGATAAAACCATTTCTCTATAAGCATTCTGGATGACCGATTTAGGACTATTATTGGAATTATTAATTATTCAGTTTGACTTATTAGTTTTGAATTCTTTTTAACGATACTTTTTAACGATACTGTAGTAAAGAATCGCAAATAGCCATTAATATCCTTTCCGTTTACATGGGAATTATTCAACATATCAGTTAAAAAACCCTGCTCCCCTTTGCGCTTACCTCCTGCGCACCTTTGTGTTTAAACACTATATAATTCCAATGCTACCGGATTTGATATAACTCGTGATACTAGAAAGCTTTATTCTAATCTTGCTTGTTGGCTTTTTTATCGGTCAGATTGCTAAACGTTTAAAAGTTCCTGCTTTAGTAGGGATGATTTTGGTCGGAATTATATTAGGACCGCAAGTTACAAACGCTATTAGTCCTGATGTACTGGCAGCTTCTCCTGCTTTGCGAGTTATTGCTGTTATGGTAATTCTGATGAAAGCAGGGTTAGGTTTAGACCGAGAAAAGTTATTACAGCAGGGAACAGTTGCTCTAAGGTTGGGTTTTTTACCTGGAGTTTGTGAAGCTGGAATAATCTCCTTGGCTGCCATGTGGATTTTTAAGTTTGATTTTCCCACAGGACTATTACTCGGTTGTATAATTGGAGCGGAGTCACCTGCTGTAATTGTACCAGGAATGCTGGGTCTGAAAAGTTTGGGTTGGGGGGTTGATAAAGGAATTCCTGATGCAATTCTAATTGGAAGCGCTCTATCAGATGTTTTACTACTTTTAGTTTTCAGTTTATTACTGAGCTTGTTTGCACAGACAACAACCTCTGGGATAACATTGCCTTTTGGTTTAACCTTAAGTGCGGTTCAACTTTTACCAATTCAAGTTATTATCCAAATTGTCTTGGGTATTGTCTTGGGTTTATTGAGTGCAAGACTTTTAATTTTATTACTTGTAAAGCAAAACTGGACTGAAAATACGGTACAAATTACCCTAGTTGCTGCAAGTTTGGCATTATTATTAGTAGTCTTAGCGGAAAAATTTCCTTTTTTCTCTGGCTATTTGGCAGTTATGTCAATGGGATTTTTCTTAATTGAATTGGATGCTCCCTTAGCACGACAGTTACGCTTTGGCTTTGATGGTTTATGGACTGTAGCTCAAATAGTTCTATTTGTCTTACTAGGAGCAAGTATTCAATTACAGGTATTAGAAACAAATCTGCTCCCGGGTTTACTGATTCTAGCTATCGGAACCCTGATTGGACGTACTTTAGGATGGTATTTATCTACATTAGGAAGTAACTGGACTCAAAAAGAAAAGTTGTTTTTACTACCAGGAAACTCAGCAAAAGCTACAGTACAAGCAGCCATTGGAGCAATTCCTTTAACCCAAGGAATTGCAGGTGGAGAAATAATTTTAGCGATCGCGGCTTTATCTATATTAGTTACTGCACCTTTGGGAGCTTGGGCAATTCCGACTTTCGCGCCAAAATTATTAGATAAAGGAGAAGTCGATCCTACTAAAGTCGCGATCGCGCGCAATATTATTTTATTAGCAGCTGTCGATACTTCTGCTTTAGCTAGTCAAGTTTTAACTAAAGCTGCCGAATTAGCTCGTCGTAACAATGCTGGGGTTATTGTTCTGCACATTATTACCAGTAATGAACCAGAATTACTTAAATATCTTAAGCAAACAGTAGAAATAAATTTAGCAGATATCCGTCATAAATTTATTACCGTTACCGGTTCCATACCAGAAGAAATTATCCGAGTTTCCCGGGAATATGAAGTTACTGAAATTATCATCGGGAAGAGAGGAAATCAACCTTGGGAGAAAGTTCTGATCGGTTCTGTCTCCCAAGCAGTATTAGAATCAAGCTCTATTCCAGTACTTATGGTTGAGGATAAAGCTATTAGCTGTTAGTAGTTAAGAATAATTGTGGGTCGGGTAGAGGGGTAGCCTTACCGAACATTATTAGTAGACATCTCCAGAAATTAAATATGTGTACAGTTTTTATAACAAAACCATCTGGTATAGGACGATGAACAATTACTTTTACATCTCCAATTTTTGACAACGTAATTTTATTCCCTACAAAATGATGTTGTTTGAATTGCGGATAAGTGAAAGTCTTATATTGCCCTACACCCTTGAATCTTGGTCGTCCTAATTTTTTACCATTACAGTCACCTTTAAGCCATCTATCAAATGCAGTTTTAACCTTTTTTGGAACTTCCTGTAATACCTGTGAGTGAATGTTTTTGTACCAAGGATGTTCTTTTTTGAGTTGCTTTAATGACGCTTGCTGACTAAAACGGTTGGGTTTTTCTTTAAAAAAAGTTAGAACCCTGGAGTTATCAAAAGCTGCTATACAAGTTAGCCATTAACCAAAAACTAAATCATTCCTGATTCATTCCTGATTCATAATCTTTGGAACCCTAAAGTACTCACCTTCCTGTTCTGGTGCGCTTTCTAAGATAGCATCTCTATGAGCATATGGCTGCAAATTATCCTCACGAGTGACATTTACCATATCTATTGCTCTAGTAGTGGGTTCTACATCTTTAACATCAAGTTCATTAAGTTGTTCAAAATAGTCCAGAATAGAACCCAACTGTGTAGTAAATTTTTCTTCTTCTTCCTGACTCAACTCTAATCTAGCTAAGTTAGATACTTTCTTAACTTGTTCGCGTTCGATCATAATTTTTGGAGATGTCTAATGGGTAACGGGGAATGGGTATTGGTAATTGGTTTTGGTAATTGGTTTTGAACTAGTTTAACAACCAACCAACTAACAACCAACTAACAACCAAATAACAACTAACAACTTTCCTCAAAAGAAGACATCAATTTGCATCCGACCAGTTGTTTTCAACCAATTTTGGGCTTCAATATAATTATTAGGTGCCATGCGGATAGCTCTAATCCAATAGTCCGCAGCTTGGTCTAAAAATGCTTCACCGCCATCATTATCTCCTTCTTCCTTCGCTTTTTCGCCTTTGTAGTGATAAATTACAGCAATATTATTTAAAGCTTGTGGCATCTGGGGATTAAACTCTAAAGCTTGATGATATAGTTCCAAAGCTTTTTCATGGTCGCCATTACTAGCATAAATTAGACCCATATTATAAAAAATATATCCTTTATCCACAGGGTCTTGCTCTAACTCCAAAGCTTCTTCATAATTTTCCAAAGCTTCAGCATATTCACCCTCAGTTTGTGCTGACATTCCATCACGATAGTAAACAAAGGCTTCCTTTGCTCTTTTGTTTGCTGGCAGAAGTTTTAAAATCAGGTCTGCCATGACAGTAAAAGACTTATCAATAAAATTATCGTTTTTCTGTGTTCTTGGCATACTTGCCTCTGTTTTACTAACTTGCTTGAATCGGGATAGTGTTAATTTAACTGAATTTAGATAGATACGACGCGATCGCTTATTAATTATTTGGAAACTGGTAATTAGTAATTGGTTATGGGTAATCGGCGATCGCCTTGCTAATATAACCAAGTCCTAAAAAAATCACCCTATACCCTTTCTCCTTTCTCCCACTTCAATTTAATGGGGCAATACATTCTAAACTATTATTTCTGGGATTGTTGACTATTTTACTGACTCGATAAGCACTCATTTCGGTGGGGTCGTAAGGAGATAATAATTTTTTTAACACAGATGGTGAGTGTTCCTCTGTATTCAACCATAAATTATAATACTCAGGCTTGAGAATAACAGGCATTCGGTGATGAATGGGCTTGAGTATTTCATTTGCTTCAGTGGTCAAAATTGTACAAGATCGAATTTCCTCACCTCCAGGAGATTTCCACTTTTCCCATAAACCAGCGATCGCAAAAAGTCTTCTGTGTCGCAAACTAAAGTAAAAGGGCTGTTTCTCACCTTCATGGTTCTTCCACTCGTAAAAACCATCAGCAAGTATTAAACAACGTCGGTATTTAAAGGCAGAACGAAAAGATGGTTTCTCTTCTACAGTTTCCGACCTAGCATTGATTAACTTTTTACTCATTTTAGGGAATGAAGCCCATGAGGGTATTAAACCCCAATGAAATTTCTCACATTTACGTAGTAAATTATCATTGTCATAAAAAACTACAGCTATATTTTGACTTGGTGTAATGTTGTACTGCGGCTCTAAAACGGGTAATTTTTCGATATCAAATTGTTGCCCGATTGCTTCTATAGTAGCACTTAGACTAAATCTTCCACACATATTTGAATTTCCTCCGATCGTGAATAAAATTAGGACTTTTGATACATGAAACAAATAATACTTGAATTGACTTTTGCAAAAGAATTTTTCATATTTATTAAATCCATAAACTCTAAAATTTTTCTTCTAAATATTCATTTTCTTGATAATCTATTGTATTTTGTTTCATGTATTAAGCAATTAATTATTTGGCATATTTATTAGCATGGAACTGCTGCGCTTGTATGATTTTTTACCTTCAGGTAACGGCTATAAGATACGTCTTTTACTTACTCAACTTGGTATACCCTTTGAAAGAATAGAATTGAATATTTTAAAGGGAGAAACCCGTACACAGGACTTTTTAGGGAAAAATCCTAATGGTAAAATTCCTGTTTTAGAAATAGAACCAGGTCAGTACTTAGCCGAGTCTAATGCGGTATTAATTTATCTAAGTGAGGGAACGGAATTTTTACCTTACGACCGTTTTTTACGCGCACAGGTACTGCAATGGCTATTTTTTGAGCAGTATTCCCACGAACCTTATATTGCTAGGTCGAGATTTTGGGTATCAATTCTCAAAAAATCAGCAGAGTATAAAGAAGCCTTAGTGTCTCAACATCAGCAAGGTTATGCTGCCCTTGAGGTGATGGAAAAACACTTACAAGCTCACTCTTTCTTTGTTGGAGAACGCTACACTATTGCCGATATTAGTTTATATGCGTATACTCATGTTGCAGATGAAGGTGGATTTGATTTGAGTAGTTTTCAGGCAATAAAAGCTTGGCTAGAGAGAGTAAAATCTCAGTCTAGATATATCACTATTACCGAAGAGCCAAAATTTATTTGTGAAGAGTAATTTTGATGAAAAATTCTTTGTTTTGTGTGTTTTTGTTTGTAATAATTATGTAGAAACATAGTTGCTACTACCAAATAGTTACTACTAGCAAAGGGAAGGCTCCCATATATATAACCAGGGAGCAAGATATTAAAGGAGCTGCCTTCCCTTGATTATATAAATGAATATTTTTATAAATGTTTATAATGTTTATAATGTTTATATTGATTAACTGAACCAAGAAATTTTCCCCAAATTCATTAACCTCATGTATGGGATTGTGTGAAAAAATTTTCCCATTAAATGCTATTGACTAAAGAATATTTTCAGGTATTTTAATACAGTTCAGTTAAGTCTAAAAACTCAAGATAAGGCACCTTTTAAGGTATACCAAGCTAAAGTGACGCATTTCATTCTCATGGGGAATTGAGAGACACCTTGCATGATATTGAGTGTTGTTAAGGGTGGTTTAAATTCACTTTCTCCTAAAACCATTTTGCGAAAATCTTCTACCATTAATAGAGCTTCCGATATATCTTTACCTTTAATAGCATTAGCCATGAGATCGCTAGAAGCTAAACATAAGGCACATCCAGAGCCTTCAAATTTAATATCTTCTATTTTTTTTTGTGTTTCATCTAGCATTAAAGTCAGTTCAACTTTATCTCCACAATAAGGATTTTCACCTTTATTCTGACGATGTACGGGATTAGTTTTTCCTTTATTTTGTGGTTTTCTAGCGTGAGATAAGATAATTTGTTGATAATGTTGACGTTGTTTGGTTGTCATAATCAAACGCGGTTAAGAATAAATAAACTTCCATTCCCTCCCCGTCCAATTCTCAAAGTTTCATCTAAGTATGTAATCTCAAGGGTAGGGATTCTATCTTGGGGATTATTAGCCTGAACTTCTTTAAATGGATTCAGTTTTGGGGTCTTAATACCGATAATTGTCTCAATTGACAGGTAACGTTTATCAAATTTTACTTTGATACGTTTATTAGTTTCTTCTTCATCTGGCTCAAAAGTAGCTGTAACTTTTACATTTCCAGATACTAATTTTAAAGGATGCTTAACGAAAGCTAAATTAAAAAAAGATTTATTCGCAATATCAATTTCTTGATAAACTTTACCAACTTTTAAACCTAAAGGGAGAGAAGATAGAGAACGTATTTCTCTAGCTGTAGAATATCTTAGTAACCAAGTTCCGTTCAATAAAGAAGTTGCATTCAGTAAAGGTTGAGGATTTGGGTTAACTGCTTCTAATTTTACTGTTAATTGTTCTATTTCTTCTACTAACTTTTTATTTAATTTTAAATTAGTTACTGGAGAATTATCATCATTTAATTTTATTTTATTAATCAGAGTTTGTAACTTTTCTTTTAATTCTAGC
>JBCCDM010000308.1:0-7973 GCA_039030795.1 Cyanobacteria bacterium P01_A01_bin.84 | reverse complement strand
GAAGATTTATCATTGCGACCGGAACATAGTGTAGGGAAGCATAAGCTCTATCGAGCAGACTACGTCAACGCAGGGTTTATTGCGATTACGTCGCTATCGCTCGTAATGACGGGATTACGTTGATTTTGCGTAAGTCCTGAACCATATAAAATATTGAAAATATATAATACTGGGTAATTTATTTAGAGAAAGCCATTTATTGATAAAGTATAAAAAAACTTCCTATATGTTGAATTATAATAAATTCTCAATCCAAGAGATTATTGAACCCCAACCTCTAACAGTTAAACCTGAGACCTTATTAGGAGAAGTTATAACTCTTTTAAGTCAAACAAAAGCAAATTGTGTATTGATAACAGAGAATAAACGTTTACTTGGTATTTATACAGAGAGAGATGTTGTTAATTTTGCAGCCAATTCTGATAAATTGGTAGACATTGCGATCGCAGATGTAATGACAAAAAACTTAATATGTATCAAGCAGTCTGAAATCACCGATATTTTTGGGGTTCTCCATTTGATGCGTCATCATAAAATTCGTCATATTCCGGTAGTTAATGATGATAACGAATTGATTGGTGCGATCGCTCTCCAAACTCTTAGAAACTGTCTAAAGCCCAGTGATATGTTGAGGTTGCGACAAGTTCGTGAATTAATGGAAAGTCCTGTAATTTATTCCCACTCGGAAACAAGCTTACTAGATATCGCTGTACTAATGGCTCACAAAAGAATCAGTTGTGTTGTCATCAGTGAAATAACTCCAAATCGAGAAGTATTTCCAGTTGGTATTATTACAGAAATGGATATTGTCCGGTTGCAGGCACAAAGATTAGATATGGCTGCAATCAAAGTACATACAGTAATGAGTCGCCCAATTCAACCAATAAAAGATAGCGATACTTTGTGGTACGCTAATCAAAAAATGCAGCAGATGAAAGTTCGTAGGCTGGTTGTAATTGACCAATACAAGCAATTATGCGGTATTGTGACTCAAACAACTTTACTTAAAGTCCTCGATCCTTTAGAAATGCAAACTTTAATCAATGTTTTACAACAAACAGTAAAAGAAAAAACTCAACAGCTTCAGGAAATTAATCAGGATTTACAAGAAGAAATAAAGCAGCGTCAAGAAATAGAACTAGCTTTAAGAGAAAGCGAGACTCGTTATCGAAACATGGCTATTCAACAAGTCGTTGCATCTCAAAAGTTAGAATTAATCAACAAAAGACTAGAAAAAATGGCTAATTATGATTATTTAACCGAATTAGCAAATCGTCGTTATTTCAATGAATATTTACATCAAATATGGCAGCGTTTATCAGTAGAGAAAGTATATTTATCAGTAATTATGTGCGATTGTGACTATTTCAAAAATTATAACGATACTTATGGACATCAAGCCGGGGATAAATGCTTATTTCAAATTGCAAAGTTACTCAAAAAAACTATAACTCGACCTGATGACATGGTAGCACGTTACGGTGGTGAAGAATTTGTGATACTTTTACCCGATACAACTCTCGAAAATGCTGTTTGTGTAGCTAAAAGAATTCATGCAGGAGTAACATCTCTTCATATTACTCATTCCACATCTCCCCTCAGTAACTTCGTTACTTTGAGTTTAGGAGTCGCATCAACCATACCCCAATTTAATATTGCTGCTGATGTGTTGATTGAAAAAGCAGACCATGCCCTTTATCAAGCAAAAAACAAGGGACGTGATAGAGTTATTGCGACTTGAAAGGAAATATATTCGTTTAGCAACTGCTTCTAAACCGCTCTACACGAGTCAAATCTGTTCAAATTGTGGAGTTGAAGTTAAAAAGGCTTTAAGCCCGGTGAGTGTCAACCTGCATCCTTTCCCTTTCCCCGAACCATATTGCTACCAATTTTCCCAGAAAATGTAACAATTATGTGAGTTTTTATGACCATAACATTTACAATTCTCAAAGAATAGAAACGAATCAAATTTGATATCTATAAAGAAAATAATATGGGGAAACAACGAGTTCTTTCTGGAGTTCAACCAACTGGTAACTTACATTTAGGTAATTATTTAGGTGCAATTCGCAATTGGGTAGAAGCTCAAGACCAGTATGATAATTACTTTTGTGTGGTAGATTTGCACGCAATTACTGTGCCCCACGACCCAAAAGTACTAGCAGAAAATACTTATACTTTAGCTGCAACTTATTTAGCTAGTGGTTTGGACTTAGAACACTCTACAATTTTTATTCAATCTCATATTTCTGCTCACAGCGAGTTGACATGGTTGCTTAACTGTATTACTCCCTTAAATTGGTTGGAAGATATGATTCAGTTTAAGGAAAAAGCAGTTAAACAGGGAGAAAATGTAGGTGTAGGTCTGCTGGACTATCCAGTTTTGATGGCATCTGATATTTTACTTTACCAAGCTGATAAAGTACCTGTAGGGGAAGATCAAAAACAACATTTGGAATTAACTAGGGATCTTGTCAATCGAGTTAATCACCAATTTGGAACCCCAGAAAAACCGGTTCTAAAATTGCCTGACCCTTTGATTCGTAAAGAAGGAGCCAGGATAATGAGTTTAACAGACGGAACCAAGAAAATGTCCAAATCTGACCCATCAGAATTAAGTCGAATTAATTTACTCGATTCACCAGAGGAAATTAAGAAGAAAATTAAAAAGTGTAAAACCGACCCAGTCAAAGGTTTAGAATTCGATAACCCAGAGCGTCCGGAGTGTAATAACTTATTAACAATTTATATGTTACTTTCCGGTAAAAATAAGGAAGAAGTAGTTAGTGAGTGTACAGATATGGGGTGGGGTCAATTTAAACCACTACTAACCGAAACAACTATTAATGCACTCCAACCCATCCGAGATAAGTATAAAGCAGTTATGGATGACAAAGGCTATTTAGAGTCCATCTTGCATCAAGGAAGGAAGAAAGCAGAAGTTTTAGCTCAGGAAACATTAGGACAGGTAAAAACTGCAATGGGTTTTACACAACCTTTGTAAATTCTTCTAGAAACTATCCTGGAAACTATCCTGGAAACTCTTCTGGAAACTCTTCTAACTCTTCTAATATCAAGTCCGGTTAAACAGTTGTTATATCTGTGGGGACTAAGTAATGAGTAATGAGTAAAGAGTAATGAGTAGCATCTTTTCAATAGCGTTATATCGTAACTAATTAAGCGGACTTGATATAACTCTTCTGGAAATAATTCTGGAAATAATCCTGGAAATAATTCTAAAAATAATCCTGGAAATAATCCTGGAAATAATTCTGGAAATAATTCTGGAAATAATTCTGGAAATTTATTGTCCATAATTTTTTAGACTAAGACTAAGACTAAAACTCTCTGTCATTAACAGCGTTTATCAAAATTATGGATCTTAATAATCACCAAAACTGTTTGAATAATTTTCGTAAAGCTGTTGCAGCAAAGGAATTTCTCGTAACAGCCGAAGTAGCACCTCCAAAAGGTGGTAATCCACAGCATATGATGGATATGGCGGCGACCCTTAAGGGGAGGGTTCATGCCGTTAATATTACCGATGGTAGCCGTGCTGTGATGCGAATGTCTTCTTTAACAGCAGCAGTAATTTTATTACAGCATGGAATCGAACCGGTTTGTCAAATGGCTTGTCGGGATAGAAACCGTATTGCTTTACAAGCCGATTTATTAGGTGCTAATGCTTTGGGCATTCAAAATATTTTGGCATTAACAGGGGATCCTGTAAAAGTAGGCGACCATACCGACGCAAAAGCTGTATTTGACTTAGAATCTGTGCGCTTATTGCAAGTTGTCCAAAAACTGAATACAGGTATAGATTACAACGACAAAGCTTTACCTGATGATGCCACAGATTTATTTGTCGGTGCAGCAGTAGACCCCCAATGTCGTAGTTGGTCTGGTTTGCAAAAACGTTTTCAGCGTAAATTAGAAGCTGGAGCCCAGTTTTTTCAAAGTCAGTTGATTACAGATTTTGACGTATTAGATAAATTTATGACTGAAATTGCAGCTGGTTGCGATCGCCCAATTTTAGCGGGGATATTTTTACTCAAGTCTGCTAAAAATGCCAAATTTATCAACCGTGCTGTTCCTGGTGTAAATATTCCTGACCATATCATCGACCGTTTAGAGCAAGCAAAAGACCCCCTACAAGAAGGGATGAAAATTGCAGCCGAACAGGTGCACATAGCCAGTCAACTCTGTCAGGGAGTACACATGATGGCAGTAAAGCGGGAAGATTTGATTGCACCTATTCTTGATATGGCTGGTGTTAAACCTTTGATTAATCAGATGGTTGCAGTGTAATAATATAAATTTATCTCTGGAGAACCCTTGTAGAGTGAGTTTATAAGAACTTCTCTATAAGGGGATTTATTTGAGTTTCAACTTTATATATCGCAAGATACAGGAGACCCACTAAAACTAGCGGGTCTCCTGTATCTAAAAATCTTGGGGATGTTCTCTACCTATCCCCAATCTTAGTAATTGATTTTGTACATCTTTCATCTCGCTTCCGCAATAGACATCTCCAGAAAAGATGTAGAGACGTTCCATGGAACGTCTCTACAGGGGTCACAAGACGCAGATATTTCATTTTTGGAGATGTCTAATAGTAATAGCGATCGCATTCAAAATCAGCAAGATAAAATCCTTCTTTCTCACCAAACCGCTTAATAAATTTCCGCACCACACCATACGGGGATATACCAAATATGGTTTTTAAGTCGTTTGGGTCGGGATAAAGTGGGGAATCCTGGAGAAGTATTTCTGCTGAAGAAATTAGCGTCCATTCTGATTTATCGTATTTGAATAGCCGCAAATGGTAAGGGACTATTAATTTTAACTCCATGATATTAGGACTTACGCAGTGTACAAAAGGACTATATTATGAATTAACACGTTTTAACGTTGTTTCAGACTTATTACGAGCAGAGCAAAGTATTAGTTTGCGTAAGTCCAATTAAAAATTAAAAACAATATTGCATAAAAAATCAGAGTCATACATATGGAATATATGTAAAGGTTAGACATTATTATTAAAATGAAATTATCAACTTTAAATTCTAAACTCCTCTTAGGAAGCTTCATTGCTTTAAGTTTTCTTCCTCTTGGAAATAAGCCCTCTGTCGCTGCAATTAATTGTAATGCAGTTGAGTCATTTGGTAATGCTTACAAATCCCAAATTTTGACCAAGATAAATGATAGTGTCGCAGGAAAAAGTCAAAAGATAAATCGTCGCAAAACTCTTAGAGTTAATCAAGTAAAATCCGTTTCCTTTGATAAATGTCGTATTAAAGTTTCAACACACGTAACTTTGAAAAGAAAAGTTAGACGTAATGCACATGGGACTGTAAAAATGCGTGCAGATATTACTTCTTTTAATTTACCCTCTAAGCGGCTATGCTATAAAAATGCTAAAGTTACTGATGTTAACCTGAGTAGAACTTTAGGTATTGGAGAAGCTATTTATAAATGGGTTGCAAATAAAGCACTTCCTAATAATAAATGTATTACACTTAAATGAAGCTATTAGACATCTCCGGTAATTAAATATATGCGTCGTAAAACCCTTGTAGAGACGTTCCATGGAACGTCTCTACGTTCTTTTCCGGAGATGTCTATTAGCTAGGGAGTATTGCAATACAAAAAAAGCCCCTAGGCTAGAAGCCTGGGGCTAGGTTGTTGACTCTGGGGTTTTTTTGAGCTTTTCAAAGCGATCGCTTTGAAAAAGCCCCTCGCAGAGTACGCGCACTAAGAGAATTCTTCAACAGTCTACCTTGGGGGTGTCGCGATAAGATATTTGTTAGGACTTACGCAAACGGTATATTTTTTTGTAGGGTGTGTGACCGAAACAATTCAAAATTCAAAATTCAAAATTCAAAATCAAACTACACCGAATGAATTCGCATTGATGGTATTAAAGTCCACTCCAGTTAATACAGCTAACTGTTCGCTATTATTATTGTTGATAATTACAGTATCGTTAGCGTTGTATCCATAGCTAGAACCGGATGCAATACCTAATTGTCCATAGCTCAAACCATCTGAGAGTACGAGTAAATCTTCATTTACAGTAAAATCAATGATTGTATCGGTTTCTTTTCCTGATGCAAGGACAAATTTATCCCTACCACCACCACCGGCAATGTAGTCATATCCATCACCACCAACGATGATGTTATCACCTGCATTACCTCTTAATGCATCATCGTAAACTGTACCAATAATGTTGTCGATATTGTTTAAATTATCTGTAATACCACTATTAGTATTTGGCTGACCGTAATGGTTGGTTAATGCATCGTGCCATGTTTGAGCAATTTTTGCATTTCCACCAGGGTTAGGATGAACGTCATCTTCTAAGTCGCTGGTACTTAGTTGATTGAACATATCTACGAAGGTGACTTTTTTACCCTGATTTTGCTTCTGATTTACAATTCCAGGAATTTTGCTATTGTAATCAATTACTCTTTGTTGTCTGAATTGATTTTTATCGGGTGGAATGGAAGCAACAAATACTTCAGTATCAGGGGAATTGTTAGTAATTTTATCAATTAGGTTACTGAGACGATTTGGTGCATTTGCGAGGTCATATTCTTGGATGATATCGTTAGTACCGATCATTAATATGACTGCATCGGGATTGTGTCTGCTAAGTAAACCATCAGCAAGACTGGCAATATCATTGATTTTATAACCACTGTAACCTGCGTGGTCGTTATCAAAGTCACCAGTACCAGCCCCTTCAGATTTATCACCAACCATGTCAATGCTGTAACCATCAGCTTTCAGCATATTCCACAGGTCGTCCCGATAACCGGCAGTGTCTGACTGCATATAACCATCGGTGATGGAGTCACCAAAAGGCATGATTTTAATAGTACTGTTTACAGGGGCAGATTTATATTTCACTACACCTGTTTCTAAGTTTCCTTCAATCCCGAAACCGGAATTTACATTAGCATAGCGGACGGTATCTATAGCATTGCTACCGTTGTAAGTTTGATTTCCTGCACCTGCTTCAAAAATATTACCGAAGTTTAAGTTAACTGTCTGTGTTTGGGGGGTAGGTGATGGTGGATTTCCAGAGTTGTTAGTATCTCCCTCGACCTTGACTAAATCAAAGTAGTTGATATTGAAGCTACTGCCAATCATATCTACTCTGAGGGTATTATTACCTGCACTCAAGGTAAAATTCTGTGCAGACTCAACATCCGTCCAATTTTGCCAACCACCCGTATTACCTAAAGTGAGTTGAGTTTCTTGACCTGCAATAGAAGCTTTAAAGCTGTGGTTTCCACCTTCTGCTGAAGCGACTCTAGAAACTAATTTATAATTACCAGCTTCGGTAACATTAAAGTCGTAACTTAACCATTCACCGCTTTCTATCCAGCCAACATTGTAACCACCACCTGTATCGCTGGTACTTTCAATATCAACATTATCATTACGGTGGGCACCCCCTGTATTACCATTACTGTTGTCAAAGTAAGAGCTATAGTTTTCTGCTTCGATACGTAATGGGTTTGAGTTATTGTTCCCAGGATTTCCAGAGTTGTTAGTATCTCCTTCGACCTTAACCAAATCAAAGTAGTTGATATTGAAGTTGTTACCAATCATATCTACTCTGAGGGTATTATTACCTGCACTTAAGGTAAAATTCTGTGCAGACTCAACATCCGTCCAATTTTGCCAACCACCCGTATTACCTAAAGTGAGTTGAGTTTCTTGACCTGCGATAGAAGCTTTAAAACTGTGGTTTCCACCTTCTGCTGAAGCGACTCTAGAAACTAATTTATAATTACCAGCTTCGGTAAGATTAAAGTCGTAACTTAACCATTCACCGCTTTCTATCCAGCCAACATTGTAACCACCACCTGCATCAGTAGCATTTTCAATATCAACATTATCATTACGGTGGGCACCCCCTGTATTACCATTACTGTTGTCAAAGTAAGAGCTATAGTTTT
>JBCCDM010000307.1:0-8030 GCA_039030795.1 Cyanobacteria bacterium P01_A01_bin.84 | reverse complement strand
TTGCTGGATTGGTGAGTGCAGTGCGGTCTTGGGATTCTCCCAAGTAAAGCAACTGCCGAACCCGAAGGGATACGTCCTGTTCAGTTACGGAAACTCGATGAACCAAGAATCCTCGCACCTTATAGGTCGAGGAGTGTCAAAAGGATAGCATAATATATAACCAAGCCCAGCCTCTTTAAGATTACTACAATGGATTCAATTGATAAAATATTATCTGATTTAAAAGAAGAATATGAAAGTCCTGGAGAGAAAGCAAAAGTAAAACCATTACCAGAATCACCAAAACCATTAAAATCATCAAATCAGACCTATCCAACTTATAAATCACCTTTGACATCGGCGAATGGAGATAGTATTGATAGATTGCTATCAGACGTAAAAGGTGATTTTGAACAACAAGATTTAGCTGTAGAGTTACAAAAACAGCAGGAACTAGAGAAAAAAAGTATTAGAGAAGAAAGAATTAAAGTTGAACGAAGGAAAGCTTTGGAAAGTAAAGCTAAGGAATGGTTGAAAAATTTAGATACCTTATCTCCCGAAGGGTTATGGTTTGAAAAGTTTGCTGAGGGTTATCCTTCAAGGTTAGAAGCTGGGATTGATTATTTACAAGGGAATTAATAATTATTAAGAATTGTAAATATATTGAAAATTAACAAGTTTTTGTTTATGGGCAGAGTTTATGGGCAGAACATTATATTACCATCAACAATCAAACTTCTCTCGAAAAATTCGCATCTTGCTATTAGAGAAAAATTTAGATTGCAAGCTACAAGAAATTGACATAATCAATAAATCTGCCTCATTTCTTAATATTTCTCCCATTGGTAAAGTACCTGTGTTGGTAGAGCAAGATGGTACAGTTATTTGGGATTCTACATTAATTGCAGAGTATTTAGACACAACCTATCCGCAACCTAGCTTTTACCCTCGCGATATTCGGGCACGGCTCGAGTGTCGTAAATGGGAAGAATTAGCAGATCATTTAGGTGATAATATCATCAATTTATGGATACTAAATTTGAAAAATAATTTAGCTAAGACTGGTTTCAGAAATAAGTTAGAAAGCTCTATTAATCGTCTTTTGGCAGTCTTCGAGGGACAGTTAACACAATCTAAATATTTATTAAGTAATGATACATGGACAGCGGCAGATATAGCAGGGTTATGTTCTCTTGGTTATTATAGTTTTCGCTTAGATGAAGATTGGCTTTTAAAGTATCCTAACTTAGGGAATTGGTTTAATGAGTTACACAAGCGTGATTCGGTAAAATTAACTGTTCCTCTGCCTTTAAAATAAATAGCAAAAATTATTTATACGTATAGGTGCAAGATTTGAAAGATTTGAGTTAGGGGATTCTTCCCCAAACCTCCTCTAGATTGTTTGATTAGTATGGATGGATTGGTAATTGGTCACGTTATGATAATAAATGAGACAGGCTACTAGGAAGCCAACATTCCACTCATTTTTCCTTCAACTATCAAACTATTCACTACCAACCAGCAACCACCAACCATCAAAGACCAATTCAAACTTCGGTCATCAATTGTTTAAAACGCTGGTCTTCAATTACACTTTCAAAGTCCGGGTCTTCTAATACATCTTGTTTGTATTTGGGATTGATTTCAATGGCTTTTTTGAGGGTATCTACTGCTAAACTGACTTTGTTTTGCGAAGTATAACAAATTGCTTTATTGTAATAAGCACTTGCATAATCTGACTGAATTTCTAAGGCTTTATCAAAGCTGCTTAATGCTTCTTCATATTTTTCTAGTTGAGTTAAGATATAACCTTTTTTATCCCAAGCTTTTGCTGAGGGATTTAGTTCGATGACTTTGTCAAAAGATGTAACTGCATCTTCGTAACGTTTTAACATTTCTAATGCTAAGCCGCGATTCATCCAGGCAATGTTATCATCTGGCTGTACTTCTACTGCTTTATGAAAGGATTCAAATGCTTCTTGGTGACGCTGTAATTTGCCTAGGATAACGCCTTTATCTACCCATGCTTGGTGATAGTCTGGTTTAATGGCTAATGCTCTATCAAAAGCCATGATGGCTTCTTCACGACGTTTTATTCTTCCCAAACTCATACCCAAGACAAACCAAGCTTTTTCGTTGTCCGGTTCGGCTTTGACTACTTTACCAAAGGTTGCGATCGCTGCTTCATATCTTTTGAGTTCCATGAGGGCTAAACCCCGATAATACCAACCGTTGATGTTATCTGGTTCTAATTCTAAGACTCGATCGAAGGATAAGATGACATCTTCGTAGCGTTTGAGTTCCCATAGTGCCATACTTTGGGCTGTTAGTGCTTCGATGTTATCTGGCTGGAGTTCTAGGACTTGTTGGTAAGCTAATATGGCTTGTTCGTAGTTACCATCTGTGAAAAGTTGATTCCCGTTGTTGATGTATTCTTGGGTATTAATGAATAATTGGGGATGGTTGGATTGTAATATTTGTAATGGTTCTTGGATGGTTTCAAGGCGCTTTTGTACTTGTTTAAGCGCATCTGTGGCTAAGTCGGATGGTGATATTTCGGAGATTTTTTGTAATATTTTTTGCTTTTCTGTTTCTGCGTCTGACTGGAGGAGTGAGAATTGTTGTGTGAGTGCTATTTCTAATTTATCTAAGGTTTCTAAGCTGGAATCTTTCCGTGCTTGAATTTGTTTGAGTAGGTCGGATAATTGGGCGATCGCTTGTTGGTCTAGTTGTTGGAAACTAGTAATGGTTTTATCTTTCTGGGATTGAAGCTCGGATTGGGTATTGGTAAGGTTGGTAGTAAGTTCCTGTTCTAGGGATTGTACGTTTTGAATGGTTGTATCCCTACGAGTTTGAATTTCTGAGTTAATGGTTTCTATTTGCTGTTTAATTTGAGTTTCTAGTTCTTCGAGACTGGTTAATATTTGCTGTCTTTGTTGGTCAATTCCACTTTGAGATGCTGTAAGTTGATTGGTGGTTTGTGTTTCTAGGTTTTGGATATTATTTTGAGTTTGATTAACCTGCTGTTGAATTTCGGATTCTACAGATTGTAGTTTAGCGGTAATCTCGTTCTTAAGCTTTTCTAAGTTTTGTAAAGTTATATCTTTTTGTATTTCGGCTTTTTCTCTTGCTCTAGCTTCAATATCGGATAATTGGGGAGCAAATTCAGATTCTAGTTTGATTAAGTTAGTAATTATCTCATCCTTTCTTTCCTGAGCTTGTGATCGCAGTTGAGAGAGTTCCTGAGCAAATTCTGTTTCTGTACTATCAAATTTCTTAATGGTACCGTCCTTGTAGAGTAGGACATCAGTCTTTAACTGAGCGAGTTCCTGGTTAAACTCGTTTTGCGATCGCTTTAATTTATCGAGGGATGCTGTTTGTTCTCCACTAACGTTATTTAATAAAACTTGTAACTGTGGTGTAAATTCCGATGCTAATTGTTGTAAATTTTCTAATATGCCATCCTTTTCGGCTTCGGTAGCTAGATTAATATTGCCCAATTGGGTTTTAAACTCCTGTGCTGATAGTTGTAAAGCTGCCATTAGAGAATCTTTTTCCTGAATCACTTCATCCTGTAAAGATTCCACCTTGGGTACAAAATCAGCAGCTAAACCTTGTAGGGAAACTAAAGTTAAATCCCGTTGTTGTTCTGCGGTATTCCGAAGTTCAGTTAAATTACCATCGAAATCAACTTCCGAGGTTTGTAGTTTCTCTAAAACTCTATCCTCATGATATTTTACCTTTGCCTGTATCGCTTCTAGCTGGGGTGCAAAATCTTCACTCAGTCTTTCTAAATTCTCCAGAATTAATTTACCCTTCTCCTGGGTACTAACTTGCAATTGAGAAAACTTACTCTCAAATTCAGTATCTAACTCCTGTAACTCTTGCTGAAAATTATTTAAACGCGATCGCATTTCATTAACAGCAACTTCCTTAGAGTCAACAAACTCAGATAAAAGTAAATTTAAATTTTTCCTTTTCGCTGCAATATCGCTTTGTAAACTTTCAGCATCCCGGTCTAAACTATCAACCAATCCTTCCGACTGGTGAATCAACTTCTCTACTTTCTGATTTGCAGCAACAATCCTTTGTTCTAAACCCTTCAGTTCCTGCAAATGTTCCGTCACAATACTAGCAATCTCTCGTAACACCGCTCGTCTGAGGAGCGCGATCGCAGCCACTCCAGCAGCGAGTAATATCGCTAAAATTACCAGTAATACAACAATGAAGAAATTGAATTTTTCTTCTACTTGCCTTTGAATTTCCTGGTTTTCAGCCGAATTTACACCTTGGGCAACGAATACGGATTTAGTGGTATTTTTTACTCCTGAACTAGATGCATTCACTGATTCCCAGCCAACAGACATAAAGAATGTTGCCAGAAGAACATTACTTAATGAATATAGTGCAAAAACTTTCGGATTAATGCGCTTCACAACTAATTTCCTCTGTCCATTGGTATATTTGCGGCAACTATACATTGAATATCAAACGATAGCTTACACCAGATTTAGCATAAATTATCTATCAGGAAGTTGCTTATATCCCATACTACCAACACTGATTTAATTTGGTGAGTGGGTAAATGGGAATTGGGAATTCAAAATTAGCCTCCCTTGTAACAAATGAAACAAATATATTTAGTGATAAATCCTCAAACCCTTGATACATAAAGCTTATAAAATATGTTCCTTAGAAATTAGGACTTACGCAAGAACAATTTGTCCGAAGCGACGGTCACTACGTGTAGGGTTCGCAATCTCAAGAACTATGGGTTACTACGTTATGCTTCCGCGTGCTCGACAGAGCTTATACGTCAGTCGCAAACCTAAAGTCCTAGCGGACACGCGGAAGTGTTAACCTCTCGGACAGAATCACGTTGCTTTTGCGTAAGTCCTGGAAATCAAGGCTCTTAACTGATATCTTACACCAAGAAATTCGTATAAATAATACTCAGTATTCCTGAATGTCTAGGACTTTCAGTCCTAGTCTTATAAATAAATTCCTCTAAAAGAGAACTGAATACATCTTGTCAAGCAAGTATTATTTATTACCTTATTCTTTGTTTTTGACTATTTATACGTATAGATGCAAAATATCAAAAAAGTTTGATGTATATTCCTTTTCATAACTGAACTTAAGGCTTTTTTCTACTTATTTTTTGTCTAATTTCCGCTAACTAATCAACTTGACAAAGCCAGGTTTGGTTTTCTATCCTTTGGGCGATGGGATGAATAGTTTTAGTTTTATTAGTTTTCTCCTCAAAATTAGATGTATCATCATGCCATGTTTGCCAGATTTGGGATGCGAGGGTAGAAAATTCACTTCTAACTTGAAACCAGGTAGGATTATCTTCTCTACTATATAAATTGCAAAGTAAGTTTAATACTTTTTCTGATGTGTGATTGCTCATCGGGTTGAGTTTATTTTGATTGGATGCAATTAATTGGTCTTCTCCTTTAAAGACCCAGTTTAGTCCTTCTTTACAACTAAGATTGCTCAACTTATACGCACATCTAGATATATTAAATGATGAATCGCAAATTCGACGATTTAATCCTAAGTATATAGAACCTTTCAAAGCTGATAAAAAATTTTTTAAGGCTTGACTAGGATTATCTTCAATTAATAATAGATATTCCCCATGTAGCAAATATATTTCTGAGAGAACAGCTTGACGAAAATTATAACTATGACCGGTTGTTAAATCAGTTTTAGCCAGTTTTTCAGCTAACTTTAAGGCTTGTAATGATAACTTTCCATCTCCCAATCTCACCCAAACTCTACCAGCTAGAGCTATCCACCTCGATACTCGTTGGGTTAATCCAATACGTAATGCATAATGAGCAGCTTTAATAAAAATTGTGGTAGTTTCTGCTAAAATATCTCTATCATCAGAAAGATAGAATTGAATTCTGGCAGTATTTCCGTGAATTTCAGATAGAGATTCATACACATCTAAACCAGCATCTTTGTAACAAGAGTTGGTGTTAATTATACTTCTAATTTTATTTTTCCATTGGTTTAATTCCAGCCATTGATTGGTATTTTTATTTTGAAAAACATCTATATGATGTCCGCAAGAAAGTTCATATAGATATTTTTCTGAATTAATCAAGGCTTCTATAGGAGAAAGTTCTATTCTATCTGTATATAACTCATATTTACTAGTAACTGTATTTAGGGCTTCTGTAAGTTCCTCAATTAAATATTTTGCATTAATAATATTACCTTGAAAATTAGATAATCTTAGTTCCAAACGTTTTGCTAAACAATAGCAACGATAAAAATTAAGCCGATATGCAAAGTAAATATCATGCTTGGGAATAACTTTTAATTGATTTTTTGCTTCTTCAGCAATTTTCTTAATTTCCGATAATTCGCATTCTTCATCTAGAAATTGAAAATTATGAAATGCTTTCCGGACTCTAGTTAATCGCTTTCTCAAATTAGATAGGGTTCTACAAGCTGATACATATATTTCCCAATCAAGCTGATTATTGCTACTCTTATCTGCAAGCCATTGTTTAACAGCACAAACAATTGCTTGCAGCATAGCAGTCATGGAGTCTCTATCAACCCAAATTCCTTGATATTGCTGCTTATCTACTAAATTTACTGTTGTTTTAACTAAAGAATCAATACTGCTATCGAGGGTACTGGTTGATATAGTCAAACTAGTATCCCTTTTTAAACCCATATGTAAAGTACAAGCACTGATCGCATTTTCAATCATGGTATTACTAGAAGTGTAAATCCATTCCATCAGTTCGCTTTCATTACTATCACGACCAAAACTACAGGTAGCGATCGCCATAATTACTGGTTTAAGTGAATCCAAAGTGTGGGTTTCTGGTAAATCTTGATAAGATGCTCCTGGAGTATCGAGTTTATTTTCTGCATCATAAGCAATTTTTACCAGACGATGATACACATCTTTATATTCGCTATCATAATCAATAGAGCGAGATAAAGTTTGAAATTCTAACCTCTTAATTCTAGTATGTAGCTTGCTTCCATCTTGATTCATCTGTTCCTTAATCACAATACTCAGAAAAAGCGCGATCGCTTCAGGGGAAGTAAATTTTCTCTTACCTCCAGCTTTTAGAGTTCTTTGGGTAGATTTGAGTTTTTTAATTACCTGTAACTTCAGCTTTAAACCCAGTGTTGGATGATGTTCTGCAAGTTTTTCAATCAAATTTTCCAAAGCATCATTTTCTTGGTTAGGAGAACCATCCAACAGTTTTTTACTCGCTACTGTTAACTTATTGCTAGCGATCGCGATAAATTCCTGAGTTGTAGATAACAAATCTTCAAATTCCAACAACTCAAGTAAAGCAACGATTTGAGCTACTTGAAAAAATCTTTCCTTTGTAACCCGAATACTCTTAGTATGACTGGGTAAGAAACCAGCAGACTCTAAAAGTTCATCAGCACCAACTTCTCCAAGTTTTGCTCTTAACTCATCAGGAGCAAACTTACTTTCATCGACAGAATCTTCTTTCTTTAACTTTCTTTTAGATGGTTTGCGATTCTTTAAACTCTCGCAAAGTTTGACTAAACCTTCACTACTAACTGGTAAATATTCCTTTTCTCTATTCAAAAAATCAATTACTACCGGACGACTAACCCCCATACCCTTTGACAATTCTAACTGAGTTGCTCCCATTTCCCTTAAAAAGAAAAGTAGCATTTCTCTTAACTTATCTTGGTCTCCAGCTTTATCTTTACCCATACCCTTCACCTAGAATCATGGTACAAATGTAAATCATCTTTACTTGAAATTTGTATTTCTCAATACATATACATAAATTTAAATATTTAAATGTCTTATTTTGGACATATATAGACTTAGAAAGCAGCTAAACTCCCCAAATATAAAGTTTTTGGCTTGTACAGGTAAACTTGATTGTGAAAATCCACTTACCAGCTTACTCAACTCCGAAACCTCGGAGTGGTCGGACAGCGTCGAGATCGTCGTCGGGGCGAGCCGGCCGAGCGCGCGCATCCGCTCCGCCAGCTCGTCGGCGGCGGCGAACATGTTCTCATAC
>JBCCDM010000306.1:0-8057 GCA_039030795.1 Cyanobacteria bacterium P01_A01_bin.84 | reverse complement strand
GCAACAGTGGGAGTGTCATTGGTGTTAGTTACCTGTAAGGTAAAGTTGTCGCTGATGGTTTCCCCACCTGGGTCAGTTGCAGTAACTTTAATATCTAAATCAACTACATCATTATCACCAGGGGTACCACTAAATTCTCCAGTCTGAGGATTAAAGTTTAACCATGATGGTAATGGAGAACCGTTATTGAGAGTTGCGGAGTAAGTTAAATTATCTCCATCTGGGTCTGAGAAGGTATTGTTCGGTAAGGTAAAATTAAATGCTCCGTCCTCAGTTGCAGTTTGGTCTGGGATGGGGTTTGCAACAGTGGGAGTGTCATTCTCAGGAGTGACGTTAATACTCATTGTATAAGAGTTGTCACTTACAAAAGCTCCATCACTAACCTTGAAGCTAAAGCTGCTATTACTACCATCATTAGCTGCCAAAAACTTCAGCTTGCTGAAATCGTTTACCGAAACCAGCTGATTTTGAGTAATGTCTTCACCATTGTCGTTGATGTTGTTACCATTTGCATCTAGAAATAATTTACCTGGTGATGGTAAAGAAACGATTTCAATACCTTGTAGAGTATCACCAGCATCATCGTCACTGAAAGCAAAGTTATTAGGACTAAATACAAGAGGTGTATTTTCAGATGTAGCAAGATTCGCGTTAGCAGAAGTAGGTTTAGTATTAATAACGAAGTTGACTACTTCGTAAGCATTAACATTATTTAGTTGCTCGATTTGGAAAGCTGCTTGATATACTCCAACATCTAAATTGGAGGAATTAAAGGTAAAGGAGTTATTAGACTTATTGAAAGTACTAGTATCAGAGTTATCTAAAATATCAATTGCTAATAGAGTGGAAATAGACGATCCAGTAAAGTTGATCGTCTGAGTGTCACCCTTAGCTAAAACATAGGTAGATGTGCTGGGAATATCAGAAGTAAAATTAGCTAGTTGAGCATTTTTGAAGTCAAGAATTACATCTACGTGGCTTTTGGACTTCACTTGTCCATTTGCGTCTAGGTCTTCTACTACAAAACCAGCACTGTATAAACCAGTAGATAATCCACTCAGATTCCAAGTAACTTGTCCGGTATTGGGGTCTACAGATAGTCCTTGTGGGTTAGTACTACTACCACCTCCAAGTTCGGTTAAGTTTGCAAGACGGTAGTTGAGGGGATCCCCGTCTCTATCCAGTGAAACTAGAGGAAAACTATAGGAAGTAAGGGTCTGACCATTAGAGTCTAGAGCAGGAATTTCTGTGAGAATTGGTAGATTAACTTGAGGAGCGCGGTTCCTGTCCTTAAAATTGATGACCGTTTGTATATTCCAAGAACCATTAGCATTATTTTTTAGTCCACCGATGCGAGCATTGCTAGAGTAATTAATCAAGTAAGGAGTGTTGGGGTCTAGATTTAACCCTGCAAAAGTGGAAGTCTGAAATGTATAATCACTACCAATATTTTGTCTGACTTCAGAAGTTTTACTTAGACTTAAAGAAGGAGAAGATTGTAAACCAACTGAATTTGCACCATCCAATCTCCAAGCGGTTCTAACAGTCACCTCAACATCATCATTCTGACCGTCATTATCCAGGTCTTTTGCTGCCCAAGCAATCTGACCTCCCCGGAAGTGAGATAGGGTACCACGATAGCTGTTCAAACTTGCTTGGTTAAATGCTATTTCCCCAGAGACTTCACCCCGGTTAATATTCAAAGACCAGTTAGGTGTCTGATTTACATAACCTAATTTCTGATGGGAAGCTGCAATATTCGCTTTGGTTAGTTGGTGTAACTTATCTAGAAACTCTTCTCCAGCATCCCCAGCAGCAAGATTACAAGCGTAAAGGTAGAGGGAAGAATTAGAAGAGGATGAATCAGAAAAGCAATTTCCAAAAAACCAATTTTCTAGTTGTTTGGTATATTTCCCTAAAGTATGGAGATTAAGTTGAGAGTTACCTAAATATAAACAACCTGGTGAACCATGGGAAACTATGTGAACTGAGTCAAAGTAAACTGAATTAAGCTCATGTGTTGATAAAACCTGAGTAATTTGCTCTACACCATCTTTATTTCCATCGAGAATAACAACTTTAGTACCCAATTTGGTTCCAGCTACCAGGGTTTGATAATCGGATACATCTGCATCGATGAAAACAATCTCTTTTGGTTGCTTTTCTTGATTTTTCTGAAAAAACCCTTTTTCAATATCTGTATTTATTAATTCTGATGTCTGAATTTTATCTAGAATGTTGTTGAATATCATTTGATTTACATAAAAAACTACAAAAATAAAATTTATACCGATTCAGAAAAAGAATACGACATGACAAAGCCGATTTCTGTAGAGAGTTTATATGCAATGTCTCTACAAAAAAATCTGTTGTAATCATTTATTGAAACGGTATTATCCATTCATAATGGAGAATCACTCTATCGGGACTTAGACAAACAACAAGAAGAAAAAAGCCTCAAATACACTCATAACAATGAATATACGTCGAAGGCTTAAAAATATTAGGACTTACGCACTCGTAACGAAAAATAAGGCTTTGGGATTACTCTCCTACGGTCGTAACGACCTAAATACGTAGTCCGTGCGTAAGTCCTGAATATCTCAAACCTAGATGTATCAAGAAAATAACTAACTTAAGGTAAAAAAATTGCCGTATATAGCTTTGAGGCTTTCTTACCCAAAAAAAATGTCTAAGTCTCGCTATTACAAATCCCTTCGGGAGAAGGATAAGGGAATGTACTAAATACATCTGCCCGAATTAAATTGTGGTATTCAAATGTTTACTTCTTAAGAATTATTTATACAAGTGTAAGTACTGGGTTGAAATACATGAAATTCCTAGGAGTAGGTTTACAGAGGTACAACCATTAAATGTATTCATTAATACTAAAAATTTATGTCTTCTTAAATTGATTTACCACCGTAATTTTACTTAAGTAGAATGAAATTAATATTCATTTTTTTTCTCTATACAGATTAGAAAACAAGTAATTAACTTACGAAAATACAAATATAAGTAAGTATTTCAAGAGATATCATTAATTAACCTTACAAAAGATTATCTCTGTATAAGTTCTATTCTCATCAAATTATTTACTCTTTTTTTTGTTTCAGTATTATTACGGGAGAAGTTTTAATTTCTGATGAGTTATACCAAAGTTCAACTATGTTTTGCAAAAACCACTTACGTATTTTTGTAATAAAAATATCATCTTATGAATACATCTAATTCGACACTATCTACAGATTTAATATCTACAGAAGTCAGTACTATATTACCAGCAAGTAATAATCCCTTAGTTGATAGCACTTATACATTAACAGCAAGGAGTAGTTCTTCACCCATACCCCAAGCTGCAAGTCCCAATTCACTTGCTAGTGGTATGAGTGAGTTACCTGATTTTGATGGTGATGGTAATGCAGATGTTTTCTGGCGGAATTTGCAGACTGGAGACAATGCTCTTTGGTTGATGAATGGCGATTTGGGGTTGCTAGAATATGGTGCGCTGATCCAAAATTTGTCTGCTCAAGAACTGTGGGAACATGATTTTGGTGATTTTAATGGTGATGGTAAAACAGATATATTTTTGCGAAATAATACTACGGGACAAAATGTTGTTTGGTTAATAGATGGGAATATATCAAATTTGCAAAATGGTACAAGTATTATTGGTGGTGCATTTTTGCAATCCCTGGGAGATGGTATTGAAAATACTTTTAACTGGAGACATGATTTAGGAGATTTCAATGGGGATGGTAAGGAAGATATATTTTGGCGGAATGAGGATACTGGTGAAAATAAAATTTGGATTATGAATGGTACTAGTATCGTTGAAGATAAAACTATACAACAGTTAGGCACTAGTACAGCATCGGCACAAGATTGGAGTTACAAGTTAGGAGATTTCAATGGTGATGGAAAATCTGATGTGTTTTTGCGAGATTATGGTAGTGGGAAGAATTATGTTTGGTTAATGAATGGTACTAGTATTATTGATGGTAAGGAATTAACTCAGTTAGGGGGTACATCAGATACTGGTAGTCCGGATAACTGGGATTTTAGTCTAGCCGATTTCAATGGTGATGGGAAATCTGATGTTTTCTTGCGAGATTATGGTAGTGGGAAGAATTATGTTTGGTTAATGAATGGTACTAGTATTTCTGATGGTAAGGAATTAAGTCAGTTAGGGGGTATATCAGATACTGATAATCCAAATGATTGGAACTTTGGTATTGGTGATTTCAATGGTGATGGTAAATCTGATATTTTCTGGAGAGATTATAGTACTGGCAAAAATTATACTTGGTTAATGAACGGTACGATTCTTGTTGATGGCAAGGAATTAAGTCAGTTAGGAAATACATCAGATACTGGTAATCCAAATGATTGGGATTTTGCGATCGCTGATTTTAATGGTGACGGTATTTCTGATATGTTTTGGAGAAATGATAGTGATAGTAAGAATGCTGTTTGGAAAATGAATGGTGGTACTATTATTGGTGGAGAATTTTTGTCAGAACTCGATAATAATTGGTATCAGTCTGCTTTGGATCGGAATAATTAGGAGTTTGTAGATTTTAGCTTTTAGAAGTATGCCAATTTTGAATAAGTATAAATATTTTAATTAGGGAAGGGGAAATTTTTCCCTGTTCCCTGTTCCCTATGATCTCTTCCCTCCGAGGTCATAACTTCGGTAAAAGAATAATTTTTGGAGATGTCTAATTTACATCCAAAAGTTCTAAAAATTTCTCTTCACTTAATTTTTCAATTCCTAATGACTCGGCTTTGGTTAATTTGGAACCTGCATCCTCTCCTACTAGGAGATAATCTGTTTTACTACTTATAGAACTGGTAATTTTACCACCTGCTTGCTGAATCATTGTTTTAGCTTCTTCTCGTTTTAAATTAGGTAAGGTGCCAGTAATTACAAAAGTTTTACCGGAAAATACGGGGTTGATATTTTCTGGTTCTTGATTTTTTGCTGTCCCTACAAGTTGAAGTTCAGCCTCTTGCAGACTTTGAATTAAAGTTTGATTGGCACTAATGCGGAACCACTGAAATACTGATTCGGCAATTTCTATACCGATACCGTAAATGGCTTCAATATCGCTAACTTTTGCTTGCATCAGTTGTTCTACTGAAGTGAATTTCTGAGTAATGGTTTCAGCATTGACCCTACCTACATGACGGATACCTAAACCATATAATACCCGCGACCATGGTCTTTGTTTTGATTGCGCGATCGCTTCAATTAGTTTCTGGGCTGATTTTTCTCCCATTCTTTCTAAGCTAGCTAGTTTTTCTACATTTAAGTTATATATATCTGCTACGGAGTTGACTAATTCTCTATCTACTAGTTGATGTACTAGTTTTTCTCCCATGCCGCGAATATCTAAGGCACTGCGGCTGACCCAGTGTTCAATGGAACCTTTGAGGATTGCTGGACATGAGGTATTTACGCAACGGGTAATGACTTCATCTTTGGCTCTAACTACGGGTTGTCCGCATACTGGACAATCACTAGGCATAATGAAGGGTTGAGTATTAGAGGGACGGAGTTCTGGTAATACTCGTAATACCTCGGGGATGATTTCTCCAGCCTTACGGATGACTACTGTGTCACCAATGCGGATGTCTAGTTGAGCCACCCTATCTGCGTTATGTAATGTGGCACGGGAAACGGTGGTTCCTGCTAATTGTACAGGGAGCATCTCTGCAAGAGGTGTTAATGCTCCTGTACGTCCGACATTGATGGCTATATTCTCTACCCGAGTGGGTGCTTCTTCGGCTGCGTATTTTAAAGCGATCGCCCATCGGGGAAATTTTTGGGTGAATCCTAATTGTTCTTGCAGTTTGAAGGAATTAATTTTTACTACTACTCCATCGGTCATGTAGGATAAGTTTAAGCGCTCTGTATCCCAATATTGGTAATAATCTGCAACTTCTTGAATAGATTTAGACAATTGTCTGTTGGGATTAACTTTAAAACCCATTTTGTGTAGTAATTCTAAAGCTTCCCACTGAGTGTTGGTAATACTAGCATCATCCACCCCAGGAATATGCAGGGTATAAGCAAAAAAATCTAACTTTCTTTTATCTACAATTCGGGAGTCTAACTGTCTGAGGGTACCAGCAGCAGCATTACGGGGATTGGCAAATTCAGTTTCCCCATCTTTTTTACGTTGCTGATTGATTTGTGTAAATACATCCAAGGGTAGAAATGCTTCACCCCGGACTTCTATTCTTTCTGGAAAAGATGTACTATATGAAGATGGGCTGAGGCTGTTATCTAATTCTAACTTTAAAGGGATGGAACGAATGGTTTTTACGTTTTGGGTAATATCTTCTCCTGTTACTCCATCTCCCCTCGTAGTACCTCTAACCAAAATACCGTTTTCATAAGTTAAAGCGATCGCGGAACCGTCTATCTTTAATTCCGATACATATTCAGCTTCTGCTCCCCCATCGATATGTCTATTCCATCGTCCTTCCCATGCTTTCAACTCATCAATATTAAAAGCATTTTCTAAACTGTATAAAGGGATATTGTGACGTACTGAATTAAAATGGGAAGAAGGTTTATCCCCTACTCGCTGAGTTGGGCTTTCCGGGACTAATAACTCTGGATATTCAGACTCAATATCTTGCAATTCCCGATAAAGCTGGTCGTAGACAGCATCTTCCATCATCGGGTTATCTAACACATAATAAGCATAACCAGCTTTTTGTAAGAGCGATCGCAGTTCGTCTACTCTCTGAATAATTTCTGTGTTAACTGATTTTACTAATTCCATTTTCTTCATCTCCTCTCACCAAACAACCTACTAATAACTAGGTATTAAATAATCAAACCGGATTCTTGTCGCTACTAACTTAACTGAATTTATATGCTCTAGTCTTCAGTTCCATAACGGATGGTTTATGGTCTAGAAACATATCTATTCTTATAGTACATAAATACTTTAGATCTTGAATTATATAAAGACCTATAGGTAAAGTTTTAGATTCGCTGAGAGTAGATTATTTAAAATTTATCGAGCAGGGTAAGTGAATGTTGCACTGTAACCCAAAATTGGATTGTTTGAATTTTAAAGATAAATCTGGGATTTAATGAATAGATTAATTAATCAAACACGAGTGATTCTCATTGGTGGTTCCTCCCATACTGGTAAATCCACACTTGCCGGAGCTTTGGCAACAAAGCTTGGTTGGAGTTATCGTTCTACAGACAAACTGGCTCGACACCCCGGACGTCCTTGGGTCGGTACAAATGGAAAAGCTATTCCAGAACATGTGGCAGAATACTATAGGGAAATGTCTGTCGATGCTCTTTTTTTAGACGTATTGTCCCATTATAAGAATAATGTGTTGCCTATTATCGAAGTTATTGTTCATTCTTATACCTCTGATTTATCAACGGAATGTCTTGTACTTGAAGGCTCTGCCTTATTGCCAGAATTTGTAGCTAATTTAGTTAGGGAAAATAATGTTAAAGCAATTTGGCTAACAGCTAGGGACGAACTTTTCCAACACCGAATCAAGAGTGAAAGTAATTTTTGTCACCTATGTCAGGATAAAAAACATCTAATTCAAAAGTTTCTCAACCGTACCCTACTCTACAATAAATATATAAAGGAGGAGGTTGATCGTCTTGGATTTATGTTTATCGATATAGAATCTGTAGCAACAATGGAAAAACTTTTAAATAAATGTATGGAATTAATGGCGGTTTCCTAAAGGTTAACGTTACTTTTTGATAGGACTTTCCGTTTGCGACGTATAAGCTAAGCACGAGCATACTCCGTGTTTGTGTAGCGTGTCCAATAGGACTCATGCTAACCCTACACTACGTTTCGGTTGCAATGACAAATCTTCGTTGCGTAAGTCCTGAAATAAATATATTTAATATAAATTATATTCTCGAACTATGCTTTTTAAAAACAACATCTATATTTTCCATTTTATCTAAATTGTCTATAATACTATCAATATTATTCAATTTATGATCTGAATTAATAATCGATGCTGCCTCTCTCAAAAGTTCATTTTGTTCT
>JBCCDM010000305.1:0-8065 GCA_039030795.1 Cyanobacteria bacterium P01_A01_bin.84 | reverse complement strand
TGTGCCTACACTTTCATTATTTGGCATAAACTTACTGGAGGATTAAGACGACGATGGGCGAATAAACCGATTACAACCTTTCCTGAAGCATTAGAAGCATTTCATACAGCTATATCTTATCGTTTTGTGAAATGGCTGAACCAAAATCGTGACGTATTTATTGCTTATAAAGCCAGTTTGGGCTTTGTTTGGGCTTGATTTTTGTTTAAGTCCCGTTAGGTAAAGGAACAGTACAAAAACAAGCTATCAAGGAACTAATTGCACTATCTCCGGATAATCCCTTACGTTCCAAAGCGATTGATTTAGTATTGAGCTTAAGAAATATTCTAGAAATCAATCAAAATGAAAACCAAAATATAGATGAAGAGGATAGAGAATTAATTATGGCTTTACATCCAATTTACTTACAAAAATTAGAAGAAGCTAAGCAAGAAGGAATTCAGCAAGGACTTCAGCAAGGACTTAAAACAGAACGTTGTACAATTATCGAAAACTTGTTACAAGTACGCTTTGATTCTCTAGATGAAGAATTAAATGCAATTATTGAACCAATATCAAGATTAACACCCCAAGAATTTACTTCGTTACTATTACAGTTATCTCGTGAGGAATTATTAGAGAGGTTTGGTCAATAATGTTAAACTAAATCTATGCCCATTTTACAAGTCGGTGAAACTAATTTTCATATACTATTCGCTACAGTAAACGCAGTAAGCGATAGCACGGTAGTGCCCATCATAAGCGATCGCGTATTATTGTGACTCCTCAATCTGTGGAAGTTGTTACACCTGTTAATACTCCTGAAGAAAAGATTAATACTTTTGTAGATAGTAAAAAACGTTGGTTGTTTAAAGCTTTTACCCAAGCTCATCTCAAATATCCCCCAAAACTACCCCAAAGTTATATAAGTGGTGCGGAGGTGATGTATCGGGGTGGTTATTTAAAATTGTAAGTAGAATCAATTGATTTCAAAACAGTTGTTGTCTCTGAACAAAATTCTGATCAAATATAACTAAAATTCCCTGTTCTTCCATCACCAATTACCCATCACTGTTCCTCACTCACCGAATTAATCGCAGTATACAAAGAAGAATAATCTTTATTTCCAAGAGACATTTTAATTGCTTTTTCTAAAATTTCCCGTATAGCTTCCAAATTACTAATATCCAAACCCAGATTTGCAGCTTCATCAATAAATAAGTTAGTATCCTTCATTAAATGTAGGGTCGGAAAATTCGGATTCTCAAAATTTTCCTCTAACATTCGCGGTAGTTTTTTATCAAAGGTTGGTGCATATAAAGCACTTTCACGAAGAACCTTCATAAAAACATCTATGTCAACATTTTGACGCTGAAGAAAACCCAGACTGAGAGCAAAAGCACTAGTTAAAGAAACAATTAACTGATTTAAAGCCAACTTCAAAGCAGCAGCAGAACCTACACCACCAATCAAGAGAGGATCTGTACCAAAATTTTGAACAGTTAGCGCGGCAGTCCCTAATCTCAGCAAAGCGGATTAGGGAAGGATAGCGCGTCAGGGTGTAGCTTGGTTTTGGATATATTTCTTTAAGGTTTCTATTGGTGCACCACCGCAAGATGCCACGTAATAGGAGTTCGACCAAAAGGAAACCTTGCTCCAGTAGTATTTTTTCACTTCTTCAGGGAATTCCTTTTTTAGCATACGTGCAGTAGAGCTTTTTAAACTTCCTACCACCGCAGCGATTGAGTTTTTGGGGTGGAAGTCTAGCAATATATGGATATGGTCTGCTTCGCCGTTAAACTCAATTAATTCACAATTCATCTTTTCTGATACTTGCTTGACCATTTCTTTAAGTCGATCAAGCATTTTAGCGTCTAACGCTTTACGTCGATAATGGGTTACAAATACAAAGTGCAACCGCACGCTAAAAACACTGTGAGAACTTTTTCTGGCTTTTATATTGATAGGGTATAACTGCGTAACTATAATAGTCAATATAACAGATAGGTCGAGGATGTTATGGCTACCAAAAGAATTACTTTTAGACTTTACCCATCAAAGATGCAAAACGATAAGATGCACTACTGGCGCAGGTTACATAAAGACTTGTACAACGCTTGCGTTGAGCATCGTAAAACTTCATACAAGGAGTTTGGTAAGTCAGTTAGTTATTACGACCAGCAAAATTGTTTACCTGATTTTAAAGAAGAATGGGGAGAATACAAAGAACTTGGTAGTCATGCATTACAAGACACAATCAAACGTGTTGATTTTGCATTTAAGCGGTTTTTTAAGCTTAAGTCTGGATATCCAAAATTTAAAGCTAGTCGCAAATATAAAGGATGGACTTATCCTTGCAAATCTGGTTGGAAAGCTTGCACTAATGGCAAGAATGGTTATCTAAAAATATCTAATTTAGGTAACTTAAAAATGCGTGGTCAAGCGCGTGATTGGGGGATACCAAAAACTTGCACAATCATGTTTAAGCAAGGTAAATGGTATGCCTCAATTACTGTTGATTGTTTTCCAGCTAGACCGACTACTGATACAGGCGCTATCGGCTTGGATTTTGGCACTCACCATGCAATTGCTGATTCCAACGGCGAAGTAATTGATAATCCTAGATTTGTTAGAACTGCCCAAGTAAAAATCAATCAAATCGCTAAGACTAGTCGTCGCAAGCGTCCACCCAACTTCAAGAAAAAAGTAAAAGCTTCAAGACGTTGGAAGAAAGCTAATAAAGCTATAGCGAAAATTCAATCAAAAGTAGCTAGGCAACGCCAAGATTGGCAACAAAAAGTCTCTACACAAATAGTTAGCTGTAATAGCTTGGTAGCGACTGAGAAGTTAAATTTAAAAGGGATGACTCGCAAGTCAAAAGGTAAAAACAAACGTCAAAAGTCAGGACTTAATCGTTCACTTCTTGACGTTGGAATCGGTAATTTAAAGGACTTAATCAAATATAAAGTTACCGAGGCTGGAGGATTTTATATTGAGGTTCCAACCAAAAAAGTAAAGCCTTCTCAAACTTGCCCTAATTGCGGTCATCAGAAAAAGAAAACATTAGCAGAAAGAGAGCATCATTGTGAGAAATGCGGTTATCGATGCGATAGAGATGTAGCCGCTGCAATGGTAATGCTAAATTATGCAAGCGGAAAATGCGGTCTTGGGGTCTCCCCAAGTGGAGCAATTTTCCAAGACAGGGGTATGGAACGTGCCTCTACAGACTTAGATGAGTCAGCCTCTACTTGGTGCGGAAGCGGTCTGCAAGTTGCTCAGGCGAAGAGTCAGAAACGTGTATCTTAGCGATAGCGGATACACGTAGTTCATGTAATTCTAAATAACGTTGATATTGTTGCGCCTGTGCCCCTACCATGATAATTAACTTACCAGCTTTAGCTTCCGGAATACTTCCTAAAACTGGTGCTTCTAGATATTCCCCTCCAGCTGCATTGACCGATTCCTGGACTAATTTACTTTCACTAGGGGTAATAGTTCCCATCTGAATAACTGTCTTTCCCCTCAAAGTCCCCCAAGAAGTATCTGAGAGTAGAACACTGTAAATAGCCGCCGTATTAGTCAGCATTAGAATAACACAGTCTGCATCGCGAATCGCTTCTTCAGGAAATGCAGTAACTTTTGCACCCTTCTGTTTTAATGGTTCCAACTTTTCTGGAGTACGGTTATAAGCAGTAAAGTCAATACCATTTTCCCATAACCGACTTGCCATGGGTAAACCCATTAATCCCGTACCCAGAAACGCTACATTCATTATTTTCGCTTCCTCTAGTAGAACAATAAGCTAACCTTATTGATTTTAAGATGATTCAGACTAAAAATTGCTTCATAGAGGACAGTTGTTAATTAGTAGTGGTGGTGACACAAGGTCGATTGGAAAATGTAAAGACATAGCAATCCTACGTCTTTACAAGAATATATTGATTCAGCGATCGCGGATGTTTTCCACAATCTCTTTTTAACCACCAGCAGCAAAAGTCACCATAATAATTACGGAAAGTAAAATTCCAGGAACCAGTAATGTAATTAAGGTTAGTAGCTCAGGTGTAGTCATAATGATTACCTTCTTCTTGTTTCCACTTTTACGGTAATCATATACATACCAAATTGACAGGATAAAAATTAAAATTAATAGATTTTTAAGAAATCAAGCTGATTTTTCAGCATATCTCTATCCTGAGAGAATAATCTATAATCCTCATGTGCCCGGTAATTTTAATTAAATTCATCGACTTTTCCGAAATCAACTATCCCGATGTGGTAGTAACTATCAGATAAAAATCACTATTAATAACTTTTATAATTAGCCACGGGATATAACCCACAATGAAACCCGGTCAAAATGACTGGGTTTTTGGCAATGTAGGAGCACAAAGTTTACACTCTATTTTCTAGACTTACGCAATTTTTACAGTGGTGAATTCACCAGTTATTAACTATAACGAAGTAGTTGTTAAATAATCCAGAGTCATCATAATTACTATGTCGTACCAAAAGAAAAAACCAAGTGGATGTGGATGTTTAAATATTCCAATCTCTGTAATATTACTTCTTTTAGGAGGCGGCTGTTGGTTATTTTTTACTCAGAAAGATAATTTAGCAATTGGTAAGCTTTTACCTAATAATCAAAAAATAAATATTCCTTTTATAAATCAAGAATCTACCCCCAGAGCGTCTTCAATTCCTACTCCTAAAGTTTCCCTAACTTCCATTCCCAAGACTTCTTCAACTCCTACTCCCTCTATATCAACAACTCCTATTCCAAATCCCAAAGTCAGCAATCAAAAAACTGTACCTAAAACAAAAAAAATAGCAACAGCAAAGACACCTCAAAAGACATCTCAAACAACATCACCTAAAACTCCTTGGGAGAAAAAAGCAATTAGAGGAATTTATATAAGTCGCTACCACATCACCAATAGAACGAACGAACAAACTATTCGTCAAAGAGTTCGTCACTATCGCTCCCAAGGATTTAATACTATTATTCATGGGGTTTGGGGTAACGGTTGCACTATGTATAATAGCGAGGTAATGCAAAAAATATTAGGTAATAAAAGCTGTCCCAACAAGTTTAGAGCTAAATGGTTAGATTGGTTGATTGATGAAGCTCATAAACAAGGGATGGAAGTCCATGCTTATTTTGAGAAGGGTATAAAAATCGATAAAAATAGTCCCATCTTTGATTTAGCTATTTCTCGTAAATGGATTGTCCCTGGTATAGACAAAACCTATGATGGAATTGATCACTATGTTCTGGATGTAGAAATTCCTGAGGTTGCTAATTTTTTCAAGGATATTCTAGTGGAGTTTGTGAAAAAATATCCTAAAATTGATGCAGTACAATGGGATGATTATTTAGGATATCATGCGGAATTACCTGGAAAAGTAGATCGAACTGGAAACTTAACTAGTTTTTCTCAAAACATGATAAAGGCAATGAAGCAAGCTAACCCAAATGTTAGTTTTGATATCTGTCACCATAATCCATATTGGGCTAAACGATATTTTGCCGCAGACTGGGAAAAATGGGGTGTAGATCGAGTCTTTATTCAAAACTATAGTGAAAAGAATTTCGATGATGAATTAAATTATGTGAAAAAGTATGATGGTATTGCGATTACTGAACGTCAATTTCATCGTTTTAAGGATTTAGTAAATGACAAAAACATCAAAAGTATTTTAATTTTTCCTCTTTCTGGGAAACCAGAAGAAACAGCTTCTAAGGTGAAAGATTTAACACAGAAAATACAAAGTAATTAAGTTAATTGCTCTGCTTTAAGTCAAAATTATTACCTCTACCTAAACTCAAAATTAAATATATGCGAATAAATACAGCGTATTGCAGGTTTATGAGGTACAAAATATTTGTTTACAAATACAATAAATAAAATATTTCTATTCCATCAAAGGTGTATCTCACTGGGAGCATCCCACTTTTTTGAATGTCATTGCGAGCGGAGCAAAGCAATCGCAAAGTTTATAACTAACATCATTCCTCCAGCCTTTGGGAAGACTTCATCAACGCAATGACAGTTATTATCTCATTAAAAAATAAAAACTGGGATGCACCCTATCTCACTTACCTGTAAAGTACTGTATATGGGAACCTATGGGAACCAAAATCCTTGTAGAGACGTTACATTTAACGTCTCTACAGTCTTTTTCCACAGATATCTAATATAAGGGGGACATCAACTAAAAACTACTCTGCAAACCAACTGTCAACAACCAATCTGTCTCTAACTGAGGACCATCTAAATCCCGCAGTATAGGTAACTCTAATTCCATTGCTAATCTACTACCTTTTAAATTACCTTCGGGTGCATATAAATTTACTCCCAAACCAACATTTACTTGAGTTCCAGCCCTTCTATCCGGGTCAGCAGTAGGTATCATATTAGGATTGAGACGACTATCTGCACCTGCAATATTTCCCCAAGTTTTTCCTGTTAGTCGTAAGGAAGTACTCAAAAAGTCAGTCCAGTTACGTGCAACCCAACCAGTGAGTTGAAATTGATTACCCAACCGATAATCATTACTATTTTTCCCTAGTCTCAAAGTCCCCGCAGCTTGGGCACCCCAAGAACCTTCTTTCGACTGACCTAGATAAGTGATTCCTGGTAATAAATCAAATGTACCGGAACCTATTTGCATTGGGTAAGGTAAAATCGTATCGTTACCAGCAGGTGTGTCATCTCTTTCACCAATAGAACCAGTGGGAAAGCTCAAACCAAAGTTCAAATGAACGCGCTGCTTATTTTTATCAAGAATTGTATACAGTGCAGAAGTTTTTAGATCCCCAAAACCTTCAGAATTAGTTGTAAAGCGGGTACCGTTACGGGTAATATGATCCATTTCTTTGACAACATATGGAATCATTGCCATGAAAGTCAGGTTATCACTCGGTGCATACATTCCTCCAAACATATGCATTTGCATGGTCATATCATCAGGAGTAACCATAAAGTCTTGCAAAACCTGAGCGTTACTAAGACTATCTGTGCCATCTCGGTTTCCGTCCATCTTCATAAACATATAGCGGTAAGAGAACATGAACTCACCTTTTTTGTGAGTATGGTCTCCCATTACAGATATAGGTGCATGTCCATCTGGTCTTGCTGAAGACCATTTGGTTATATCGGTAGGTGCATTGCTATCTGCAATGATAAGATTTGAATTAGAGTTGTTGGTAACAGATACAGGATGTTCGCTACTTTGACTATTTATTATTTCAGATAACTGCTGTGTTTTCAAATCAGCAGCAGAGAAAGAAACTGGTAGTGTTAGATTCAGATTATCTGTTAATTTATCTCGATTCTTCTTACTGTCAGTTAGCTTATTAATTAAACTTTTTTGTGCTTTTGTTAAAATTACTTGTTTTTGAGAAACTTCAACTAAGTTGTCTATTTTTTGTTTTACTTGACTTTTAGTATTGTTACTTTTGTTAACTTGATTTTTAGTAACTTGATTTACAGAATCATCTGCTAATAATGTGCGTTCGGTTACAATAAAATTAACGAGAATACTAGAAATCAGTAAGCAAAGTTGAGGGGGATTAAGTTTCAATTGAAAAACCTCTGACTAGCGAGTAAATACTTAAGGATTAAGAAATATTTTGAAGTAAAAATTTACTCTAAGTCAAAAGACAGGTTGTCAAACTTGTTGATTTTGTGTGTTAAATATCACATTTAATTAATTTGAAAATAAAGATTATTTAGAAATGTCTCGTAGAATATTTTCCCTTTAATTAATTTTTATCTGCTTTTAAACGGACGTAATTGTTCTGGAGATCGGGAATAGTAGGAAATTAATTGACTGGTCTGGAGTCTGTGCTGAATCCCTCTCAGCCTGGGATGCTGGGTCTACAGTTACAAAAGCGCATCTTTATAGAGATATGGTATGACAACTCTCTAGATTTTTCACTTCCACAGGACTTACGCAACGAAGATTTGTCATTGCGACCGAAACGGAGTATAGGGAAGCATAAGCTCTATCGAGCAGACTACGTCAACGCAAGGTTTTTGCGATTACGTCGCTATCGCTCGTAATGACAGAATTACATTGC
>JBCCDM010000304.1:0-8108 GCA_039030795.1 Cyanobacteria bacterium P01_A01_bin.84 | reverse complement strand
ACTAATATACAGGCTAATAATAGTTTAATTAATAAAATGAGAGAACAAATATCAAGAATGTACTCAGCAAAAGTTAGAGAACAATTAAGTCAGAAAGAAAAACCCAACTTTTTTAAAGAACTAAAGTATTACGAAGATTGTCTTCATAGATTAGAAATACAAAATCTAGAAACTATACTGGCAAAAATGAAGCCATTAAAAGCAGAACTCAATCGGGCTATTACATCTTTAGACAATGCATTAGCAAACATCAGTAATATGGTAAACATTCTGAGTAATATTCAGAGCGTTACTAACATTATTACTCGAATTCTTCCGGTGGTTTAGGTGATTTGCGGAAAATAATTTTATCAATCATTGGGGCGCAAACCTTCTGCCCCTATAAGATATTGGTGGTTTACCGATAATTTCAATTATGGAAATCTTCCTAAATTCTATTAACCCCTATCTACCCCCGGTGAATCTGTCTTATTTTCCGAGTTGGTCTCTTTATTCTCATTACTTTTAGATGCACTTTTTGAGGCATTTGGGTCTCTATCTGTAACTCCTGGAGAACGAGAAGAATCAGGTTTCTGTTCTTCTACATTAGATGTTTCTGGTTTTTGATTTTCTGTACTCATGCTGGAGGTAAAGATTATATTTATTTTTCAGCAACCTAGGTTACATCTTGGACGATTTGTAACAATATTCATATCCCTCCTAGGAGTTAATTTTGATTGGTAAATCCTAAAAGGAAATTATTAATTACTGCGATCGCACTATAAAGAGTCAGAAACAGTAGTCCAGATTTTCAGTGAATTAATCCAGCACGTTGAAAGATTGCATGGGGGGTAATTTCTAATCCTGGGAGCAACTCATCAGTAATTACTTGGCGATCGCGACGGGTGACAGGAAGGGAAGATGGTGCGAATATATTACTACCTTACTCTCATAAATTAAAGTACAAAGCTTAGGAAAGCAAGCTCAGAATAATTACATATTTCGCAACATTGATGGCTCTGTATTCAATTTGTAATAACTATAATTGATCGTAGACAAAGATTTGTTTTCTGTTACTTCTTTATCACGCCTTGAGAATTTATTATGCCTTCTCCTTTTCCTGGAATGGATCCTTACTTAGAAGGTTACTTGTGGCCGGATGTACACAATTCATTAGCAAGTAAAATCAGACAGCAGTTAGTCCCAAAATTGCGACCTCGTTATACTGCAAGATTAGAAATTTATTTAGCAGAAGACACTTATCCATCAGGAGAAGTAGGAATTTTATATCCTGATGTTGAAGTACTCCGAATGCGAGAATCTCAAAAGAAATCTGCCCCTCATAGTCCTTCCGCATCAAATGTTGAGTCCCGAATAACTATTACGGCACCATTGACACTACCATTGATACAACCTGTAGAAGTCCGAATTCCAGTAGTAGAAATTCGGGATACAGCTAATAATCAACTAGTAACAAGTATTGAAATTCTCTCTCCTGTTAATAAACGCGAACCTGGCTTAACAGATTACCGTTCCAAGCGCCAACGTCTTTATAATGCAAACGTACATCTTGTAGAAATTGATTTCCTGCGACGTGGTACAAAACCATTTAACCACCCTAATATTCCATCTGTTCCATATTTAGTAACCGTAACTCGTGCTGGTTCTGGATTAGTTGATATCTGGCCCATTAAATTAGAAGATAATTTACCTATAATTCCATTACCTTTACGTCAACCAGATGCAGATGTGGCATTATCTCTAAGTGACGCTTTTAATGATATTTATGATGAAGCAGCTTACGATTTATCGATTGATTATAGCCAAACACCTCCACCTCCAAAATTTTCTTTATATGAAAAGCAGTGGATAAAAGGACTGTTGAAAACTGAATAATAGTACCACTGATAATTATATTTTTTAACGCCTAGGAGCGCGGAGTAAAGCGCAAAGGGATCCAGAGTTTTTTTTACTTCTATTACTTCTATTACTTCTATTTAAAAATTACTCCTTACTCCTTACTCATTACTCCTTACTCCTTACTCATTACTTAGTCCCCACAGATATGACAACTGTTTAACCGAACATAATATTACTTGATTCAAGATACGTGTTAAGACACATTTGCTTGAAAATTTAATTTCAAGGTCAATTTTCTAATGCCCCTAAAGATTTTAAAATCGTTTTTTCAGCATTGGTCAAACCAGTAGTGTGGCTAATATTCATACCTTCATATGGTCTAGTACATCTCAAATTCTGCAAGCATTCACCTGTCTGCAAATTCCATATTTTAATTGTTTGGTCTTCGCTACCACTGGCTAATATATGATTTTCGGGACTAATTGCGATCGCCCATATTGCTTTATGATGTCCCAAGAATGTTCTAATATTTTTACCCGTACTGATATCCCATAGTTTAATTGTACAGTCGTCGCTACAACTAGCTAAAATATTAAGGTCTGGACTAAATGCTACCATACGAATTCTGCGGGTATGTGCTGATAATGTTTGCAGACATTCCCCTCTGTCAACATCCCATATTTTAATATTTTTGTCACAACCAGCACTGGCAATTATATTTCTATTGGGACTAAAAATGACGCAATCAATTCTATCTTTATGTCCTATCAGCGTCCTCAAACAAATTCGATTATTTATATCCCATATTTTAATAGTTTGATCGTCGCTGGCGCTGCCTAGGATGGTACCATCATGATTAAAGGTGACTGATTTAACTCGATTCTTATGTCCAAGTAAGGTATGCAGACATTCTCCAGTTCGCCAATTCCAAAGTTTTATCGTGCGATCGCGACTACCACTAGCTAAAATTTCTCCCTCTGGACTAAAAGCAACTGCATATACCCAGTCTTTGTGTCCCTGGAGGGTTTGCAAACATTCACCTTGATGATTCCACAGTTTTATGGTGTTATCATCGCTACCACTAACTAAGAGGCTAGCTGGAATATTAGAATCTGGAATATTAGAGCCTGAAATATCAGAGCCTGAAATATCAGAGTCTGAAAGATACTTAGGAGTAAAGACAATTGAAGATATTAATTTATCATGTCCTTGTATTATTAAGTTGCATTTTCCAGTTTTAGTATTCCATAATCTGATTTTTTTGTCTTGAGAACTGCTAGCTAATGTTTGACCATCTGGGCTAAAAGCAAGAGATAATATCCAATTACTATATCCTTTTAAGGTCTTTAAACAGCGCCGGGATGAAATATCCCAAAGTTTGATGGTTTGGTCTTCACTGATACTCAGTAATTTTTGATTGTTTGGGTGTAAATCAACCAGCCAAACGCGTTGGTGATGTTCTTGTAGGCTTTGCAGACATTCTCTTGTTTCTACATCCCAGATTCTTACTGTCTTATCTTCACTACCAGTAATTATAGTTTTATCATCCCTACTAAAAGTTACTGACCAGACAAAGCTGTGATAATCTGGTAGGGTTTTTATACACTCACCACTGGATATATCCCAGAATTTTACTACGTTATTATCGCTGCCGGTAACTAAAGTTTTTCCATCATGACTTAAAGCGATCGCAAGTTGCCAATTAATTGATATATTGAATATTTTTAAACATTCCCCTGTAATAATATTCCAGAGTCTGACGGTGTTATCGATACTTGCACTAATTAATATTTCTTTGTGGGGATGGAAGCTAACAAAGGTAATATTATTCGTATGTCCTTGTAAAACCAGGGATGATTGTTCGTTTGGGATATTCCATAATCGGATAGTTCTATCGTTACTACCACTAGCTAAAATTTTACCATCATGACTAAAAGCAAGGGACTGTATCGCTGATGTATGACCTGTTAGTGTTTGCCAACATTTTCCGGTTTCTACGTTCCATAGCCTGATAGTATCGTCATGACTACCACTAGCTAGGATTTTACCATCTAAACTGAAAGCAAGCGATCGCACCCAAGCTGTATGACCTTCGAGTTGATGTAATTGTCTGATTTTATCAACTTCCCAGAGATATATTTGACTATCAACTGCTGTTGCAAATACGTCACCTATGGGGCTAAATTTAGCTGATAGAATACTGCCTAAAGTGTTGGTAAAGACTGATTTTTGGAAATTACTATTAGCAAAGTTTGTTTGCTGTAAGTTAATTCCTTGTAGGTTTGCTTGCCAAATATTTAAGTTAGAAAAGTCATAATTATTTAGTTTTATATCAAGTTGTCGTAATAAATTGATAATATTACCCGCAGCATATCCGGGGGAGGGAGGTATGGAGTTTTTGAGTTGTACTAAAAGTTGATTTAAATGGTTTTGAATAGTTTTCTTTGTTACCCAAAATGTAAATAATTTATCAATAATAGGTTTAAGAACAAATTGAACTTGAGCGTTTCTGAGGTAATCTTGAATTTGAGTTTTAATTAAAGCATATTTATTCAGAATTTGAATATCTCCTGTACAAATATCTCCTGTATAAATCTCTTGAGTAACTTGCTCAATTAATTCTTCAATGACATACTCCATTATCACAGCTTGTAGAGTAAACTTACCCGAATTACTTTCAATTAAACAGCGCGATCGCAAAGACTCTAAAGTTATGAATAAGTCTCGAGTTTTGATAATATCAATAATATCGCTTTGTAAGTCTTTAAAAGATACCCACTCTCGATTAATTGCTAACCAATACATGATTTGTCTCTCTAAAATCGAAAGACGTTGAAACTGTTGGTCGAGTAAATTAAAAATATCTCTGCATATGATTGTACCTTCTTGCAAAAAATCAGTAACATCCCCAGCAAATAATTCTTCAATTGTTGTTGCAGAAATCTTTAATGCTAAAGGATTACCTGAGTAACATTCTACTAAGGAGTTAATTTCCGTTACTGATGGTGATAAACCTTTTTGTGCTAATATCAGCCCTGCATCTTGATTATTTAACCCTTGTAAAACAAGCGATCGCACTGGTAAATTATCGCCTTTTCTGGCGCTAAATCCTTTGGGTATCTCTCGACTAGTGACTAAAACACAACTTTGATGACGAGTATCTCCTACACATCTGAGAAGTTGTCCGTATCCTTCATATCCTCCTCGATAACTTCCCGCGTTTTGCTCTGGGTCTAAAATAGATTCCAGATTATCCAACACAATTAAACAGCGAGAAGCACGCATACACTCAATTAATTGAGATATTTGTTTCTCTAAGGAATCTGCTAAAACTATTTGATTCTCTAACGATAAAAAACTGATTAAATCCCGTAATAATTCTTTTATAGAAGTTGCATTTCGCAAGCTTCGCCAAATTAAATAACTAAACTCATCTTCTACCAATTCTGCTAACTTTACAGATAAAGAAGTTTTACCAATTCCACCCATACCAATTATAGTAATTAATCGGCAATTATCCTTCAAAATCCATTTTTCTAAACAAGAAATTTCGCGATCGCGTCCATAAAATGTGGAAACATCAATTGCTTCTCCCCAATCCTGATACTTTTTTTTATTCTTTAATTGAATATTATCTTGAATAGGTTCTTGGGCAATATCTTGAGGTATATCTTGAATACTATTAAATATAACTTCATTATCATATTCTTCCTTTACTTCTTTATTTATTTTATTTTTTAATATATCTTTTGACTTATCTTGTAAACTAACCCAACTTGGTGGTTCTTCCGCAGGATTCATAAAAATTACGGGCAACCAACTTGCACCAGGAAAATCATCTTCCCAACCTTGTAACCTGCGTCGTGCTTCCTGGACTGATATATACAAAGACTTTTCTTCAAATGCAAACCCTTCTAAAAAGTAATTAAAAAACTCTTCTGCAACCCGATTCGCAACCGGTTCTCGCATCACAATTGTCGTCGGTAAATGTAATTTTTCCAAATCATCAGCCAAACCTAAACCATCGCAAGAATTAAAAATAGCTATTTTTAAACCATTTTTCATTGCCGCTTTTAAAGCTTCTGCTAATTCTTCAATCTTTAAACTATTATTACTCGGATTTTCATTAATATAAATTATCCCCGTTCCTTTCTCTGTTTGACTGTGCCCAGCAAAAAAGAGCATATCCCAACCTTGAGAATCCCACAGTTTATCATTAAATTCTTGTCGTGAAGGTTTGACAATGAAATCAACTTCTGAGTCTGGTAAGGTTTTTAAAAATCTCTGTTCTTGTTCTAAATCGATACCTTGAGCATTCCCCAAAATTGCCAGAATTCTCACCTTATTTCTGGAATTTTCTGATAATTGTAAATCAAAACTACGTTTATATTCAGTTCTAGCAAAAGAAATTTCCGAGCGCGGATAATCTTCAAAAAAATTGCAACAATGCCAAGGTAACTTTTGGATAATAATATCTTGAGTTTCAATAATTATCCGTATTTCATCAGTAGGATTAAGTATAGTTCGCAACTGTCTACTAAGACTAATAATTCCTGGTGATTGTAGCCAATTATTAATATTTAGTTGTAATTGTTGACATAAATCCTGAAAATCTACGATGGAGATATTTGTTACATCACCTTCATCAATTTCAATTTCATCATCAGTCGAACTTCTCATGAATGAACTAGGGTCGCGATCAAAGGGAATTGCGATCGCGCGATCGCATAAATTTTGATAAATCAATCGCCACTTTCCATACAAATCTACCAAATCTGGGGCTGGTGGTAAACTACCCTTAAACTGTTGCGGACGAGGATTATTAAACTCCCATAACCCAGCTGTAACGACAGGAAATCCCTCATATAAATCGCCAATACCCAAGTTTATGATAACTGAATGAATCATTATTGATGCAGCAAAGCTTTTTGAGAAAACTGTTCTCTTGTTAAATCATACATAATTGTAACCCACATTCCGCACTTCATTTTGTAGTATGCAGTAGATTCAAATAAACATAAAAACATTGACCAATTAACGAAGTACAAATACTGAGAAAATGATGACTATTTAGGTTGAAATGCTCTCATATAGCAATCCTAAATAATTCATGAGAAAACATTGATGTGTCTAATAAAGTTTTGTCTGGGTACTGTATTCTTTATTTAATATGACTTACTTGAAGATGTGTGTTAGCGACCAATCCGTTCTTGTCGAAAACCTTCTGCACCACCTGTGGTAAACCAATATTCCCAATCACCTCCGCGACCATCTAACCAGTTATTAAGGTCAAATGAGCCACTTCCTTCTGGTGTACCTGGAATTTTATACACTTTCACCGCTCGTCCCTGATTATCCCAAATTAAGGGCAAATCCGGTTTTATCTCTTCTGGTACTGCGTCATTAGTTTGTAAAAAATAGGCATCTTGTCCCCGTTCCGAACCATTCCCAAAGACCTGAGCAATTCCGTTTTCATCAATACCTACAAAGGCACCTTCTTCTAAACCAATAGCATAAACTGGATGCTTCTCAAGCACCATAATTCGAGCCATTAATCCAAAAATTCTCCCATATCTTGTCTCGGGATGATTTTCATTACATCTATCTAAGTGGGTGTCAGTAATTACATTTTTTAGATAAGGAACTTGGAGGAAATTACTACGATAAATATCCTGGGTATTGGGATGAAAAGGGTCATTTAAAATTTCTGAACTCAATAATCCTTGCTTTGAAGGAGCATAATAATAATCTCCTAAAATTGCCATCCCGGCACTGGTTCCACCGATAGGAACTTTTTTATGATTAATTAAGTAATTAATTGCATCTTCTGTAGCTGTTCCTTCCCAATAATCTTCATATTTATTTTGGTCTCCACCAGCAAAATATAAAGCATCTGCATCTCTAATATATTTCACTACCTCTGGGTTATTAGCTGCTTCACGACTATCAATAGAAAGTTCTGCTGCGGAGTTAATTAAATGCCTATAATTATCTACAATCCACTGAGCTTGTCTCCCAACTCCACCACAGCGTAGAACTAGATAATCTCCCCAATTTGATTGCTCAAGAAACCATTTAGTAGCCGCATCTTCTCCTACTGTTCCTCCTTCTGCACCACCAATCAAAAGTCTCAGGGGGTGACAAGGAGGATAAAATCTAGGCAGGGCAACCCTTTCAATTTAACGACTGCTGAAAAGATGGTAATTAATTTTAGCGGGTTGCTAACGAAAAAATTTGGTTTTCAAGTGTTTACTTACAAAAAATCTATT
>JBCCDM010000303.1:0-8112 GCA_039030795.1 Cyanobacteria bacterium P01_A01_bin.84 | reverse complement strand
GGTAACTTCAATCGTAATATCTTGAATATCTCCTTTATTTAAAGAAATATTTTCAAACTCTACAATTTCCGGAGCGCGATTGGTATTGTAAACGGTGATGGGGATAGTTATAGAAGTTGTAGCGTTAAATCCAGTTCCATCTCCATCGTCAGTTGCTGTAAAGGTAACGTTGTAATTTCCATCATCTTCAAAATCAGGAGTCCAGGTAAAGATTGCGGTATCTTTATCAAATGTCGCACCTTGTGGAAGTCCGGAAACGGTATAGTTAACTGTTGGTTGACTACCTTCTAATATAGTTAAATCACCATCAGCATTTCTTTCTTGTGGTACAAAATCTGGATTATCTGGGTCAAAAGCAAATGCTCTAAATCTTAACTGTTGACCTTCTTGAATATACCCGGAATCAATATTTTCAAATACTGGAGCAGCATTTGCATTACTAACGGTAATAAAAGCAGTTTGAGTTACTATTGATTCCCCATCGCTGACAATAAACGGAATTTTAAAATCTCCAGCTTGGAAAAATCCAGGTGTCCATTCAAATAATCCGGTGTTGGGGTCGAGTTTGGAACCACCGGGAAGGAGTTTACTGCTGTACGTTAAATTATCACCTTCTGCATCAGATGCTTTTAATTGAATTCTGACACTTTCTCCTTCTCTAACAAATTTATCAGGTATGGTTTTAAAGGTGGGAAGTTGATTTGTTGCTTCAATTAAGAATGTAGCTGTTTGTGTAATTCGTTCTTCACCATCGGTAACTGTAAATTCTACATTTTCATAAATACCAGCACTATTATTACCAGGAGTCCAGGTTAAAACACCAGTTTTTGCATCGAATACAGCACCAGGGGGAAGATTATCAGCCCAGTATATTAGTTTATCGTTATCTGTATCTGTGGCCGAGATTTGTAATTGTAGAGTTCTTGCTTCTTTTGCGTTTATTTGAAGAGAATTTTCGTTTTTGTTTACAGTTGCTCCACTAATAGCAGAAATGTTGTTAAATACAGGTTTATTATTTCCACCGGTGACGTTAATTGTAAATTCTTGAAGGGTATATCCACCGCGTTTATCAAAAACGTATACTTCTACTGTGGTATTTACCGGACTTTCTTGATTTGGATTCCAGGTAATTAAACCATTTTCTGAGACGGACATTCCTTCTGGAGCGTTTTCTAATAGATATCCAAATTCCACACCGTCGGAATCTGTCGCTAAAATTTGATATTGATATTCATTTCCAACAATTGCTGTAGTAACTGGATTGGAAGTAATTGTTGGAGCAGCGTTGGGATAAGGTAATGTATAAATTCCCGGTGCTAATTCAACTCTATAAGCATCTGGGTTAAATACAGTGATAGTACGATTGGTAATTGATTCACCAACTTTTAAAATTCCATTTTCTAAACTATCTTGTAAATCAACTAGAAAAGCACCGTCACGATTTTGACCAACTGCACCAATTACTTCACCGTTAAAATACTGTGATGGGTCGAGAACCAACATCAAGGGTAATTTTAAATCTTGGTCGGAGGTATTGGTAATGGTAACGTCGTAGGAAACAGTTCCCCCACGTCTATTGGAGCGAGGATTATCAAACTTGAATTCTACTAAATCGCTAAAATTGGAAATTGCGGTAAATTGAGCGTTATAACCGTTTTCCATTTTCAATCCAGCACTACTTTCTAAGCTGGATGAAACACTAATGTCATATTCCCCTGCATTTATTCCATTAAATTCCAATAATGCAGTCCGATTAATCTTATCGTATCTAACCGACAGCGGATTAATTATATTTCCAGCAAAATCGATTAATTGATAGTTGTTGGGATTAAATACAGAATTTTCATCATCGATATTACCTTCAAACATATCGGTGTCAAAGGTAATGCTAATTTTACCCTGGGGTAAAGCAACTGTGGAACCCGGTGCTGGGAATACAGCTTTAACATCGGGAGATAATACCGGATTGAAAATATCAATTTGATTGCTTTGAGCTACCAATATTTTACCGTCGGGAGTGGTTTCGACAATTTCTCCACGACTTCCACCTTCAGCAATGGTTATTGATTCCAAACTCGCGGTATCTACCATATGTAGTTTACCGCTGTTATCGGAAACAAATATTATGTCTTTTAATTGAGAATCTTGTTGACCAAAAGCAATTGAGTCGATAGGAGAATCAAATTCGACCATCAATGTTGCTTTTCCATCTTCAAAACTAATTATATTTCCACGTTTGGGATAGGTTGTAGCCCATAATTTACCATCCCTTGGATTAATCGCTAAATTATCTACCCGAATATCGCTATAGTGAGTAAATTCTTCTGTATCGGGATTAAATACTTCTATTCCATTACCAGAAGCAACATATATTAAACCATTATCTGAATTAATTGCTAAACCAGTGGTAATACTGTCACCATATTCTTTGATAATTTGACCGGATTGTGGGTCAAGTTTAATTAAAGCACTACCACCGGTAACTCCCCACAGGAAACCATTTTTATCTATAGCTAAATCAAAGACAGGATATTCAAGAATTGCAAATGGTGAAGTAGCTTCCCCACCTTCTCTATCAAAACGGTACAACGAACCACGATTGCTACCACCAGAAGCGATTACATCACCGTTATCAAGAACCAGTATAGCCATTGCTCCAATATCACCATGACTTTGCTCTATATTGGTTACAAAGGATTGTGCTGTAAACGGATTTCTGACTTTATCAAATTCGGGTTTATTATTATCCGAGAGTAAGGTAGGAATTTCAGCTTTCCTTGCTTCAATAAATAACTCGTTGGTAGATGGTTGTTCTTCTCTTTCTGGACGAATAATTTCTGGTTGACTGGTTTCTGCTACGACTGGTATATTACCCAAGTTGACAGTAGAACCATCCGCAGGTGTATTGATTCCTAAAACTGGTTGTTCTGTATTTCCTGCATTATCTGTAGCGAGAGCGAGGAATTCGTAGGAACTGTCAGCTTTTCCGCTAAATATAGCTTCTGTATCGGTGGTTTGTTGCTGCCAAATTTTAAAGTCACCACCGTTTTCTGCTACATATACTGTAACGTGTTTAATTCCAGAACCAGAGGAGTCATCAACAGCTTTCCAACTGACTAAATAATCTTTATTCCCAGCAACTTGTTGTAGAGATTCGTATTTTGAATTTTCACTATTAGCTTCTTCACCCAAAGCTTTTACGTTAATTTTAGTACCGGGTGCTGTTCCATCAGCAATATTAACCGTTTCTGCTGTATCGATGGGAGCAGCATTATTATAAAATACCCTAGCGCTAGAGTTTATTACTGCACCAGTTGCAATATCAGAATCAGGTAGTACGGTATAGGAGACGAATCCACTTCCAATCGAATCTTCCGTGTTGGGTAATAATAAACCGATATCTGGATTTTGAATTAGTTCTCCAGTTTTGGGGTCAATTGCTTGAATTAACCAGCTTACGGTAAGAGTTTCTATTTCTAATCCAGCACTGATTCGTAAATTAAACCCTTTACTTTGACTAAAATCAAATTCTCCTTGGAAGAAACCACGTCCGGTAGGAATCTTGACTTCAATATCACCTAAACGTAAATCTCCTAGTTGGAAGGTACGGGGGTCTAAATCATCGTCGAGTTTGGAAACGATTCGGACTTCTCCTACAGCTGATGTGGAAGTGGAATTCGTTTCAAAGTTGATTGTATAGGGTAGTTGAGCATTTAAAGGAATAAAATTCTCTTCACCATAACCAATTGGTCCGGTGATGGATGCTAATTTATTATCTACTCCATCTACATTGAAGAATTTATCAAAGGAAGGACGGGGTACTTCTACGGTTGGTGGTAAATCAACTCTTGCTTTTCTAAATGGTACATAAACGTTAAATGCTTGAGTATGAGTTGTTTGAGTTAATTTTTTGTCAAATTGACTTAAATCTGGAATATCGTTACCAGTTTCATTATTAGGATTGTGTCCGTACCATTCTCTAACCTTACTAAAGAAGGAAACTAAATCCCCATCCGTCAATATCGAATCACCAACAGGTCCTAATAATAAACCACTTGCTAAAGTTGCCATTAAACTGATAACTTTAGTATTTTCTCGAATTGGTGGAATACCGTCTTCTGAGCGTAATAACCCTGCTGTTTCTAAAGCTGCTAAATAAGAGTTTGTCCAGGTTTCTTGATTGGAAGCAAGATTAACTAAAGCAGTAGAAGCTGATTTATCATTTAGGATAGCTGTTCTTAACTTCAATGCTTCCGACGTTTGTTCTGCAATAAATTCATCCCTACTCATTACTGTAGCGGTTGCGAGGATGTTAAATTTAAATGCTATATCTTCATCGCTAATACTTTCTAATAAATCTGGATTTGCTTCTAATAATTCTGCTAATCCTGGATAAACATGAGCATTAAAGGTTCTACCGACATATCCAGCATTTGGTAAATCAACAACATAACCAGGTGCTAATATTCTACCGTCAGTATTGACATCGGAAATTAGAGAAGCCCAAGGTACATCATCTGATAATTTATCACCATCTGGTTCTCCTCGTAAATTAGAGGTGAATTGTACGTAGGGTAATCCTTCTAAATCTTCCCGTTGAGAATCTGGAACTAGAAAATCGGATAATAAACTCAATAATTTATTTTCTCCCAATTCCGGAACACCAAATTGGAAGTGAACGTAAGGAGTATCGACATTAGTCAAACTTTGTAACGACACACCATAGGTTCCCACTTCCCCTGGAGCTATAACTCTTGGTCCTCCCAAACCAATTGTCACATCTTGTTCGATTGCTCTTTCTACTAAATAACGATAGGGTAATACTGCTTCTTCTCCATTGGGATTAATCACTTTGACATCATATAAACCATGAGGAGCATTGGTAAGGTCAAAGATTGCTTGAATATGAGTATTGTCTACAACTTTGTAATTTACAGGAATATATTCAGCAATTCCCGGTCTCACAAGTTTAACAACTGCTTTTTCGTTAAATTGCGCTCCATAGATATTTGTTGTAACGTAACGACTGTCACCACCTCTATCTGTAACTACATCTGTAACTCCAAACGGTAATTCCTCTGCAATTAAACTTACACTATTTGCAGAATCACCTTTAGCAGTACGAAGAAGAACGTAATATTTCCCTTGTTTAGTATTAGATACAGTTGCTGTTTGTTTATCTCCAATAATTCCAGTAGAAGCTGCATCGTATTCTACCCCGGATGGTACTTCATTGTATCGAACGAAAATTTCATTGAAAGCAGCTTCTTCACCATTTAAAGTAATACGTAATGTTTGACCTGCTTTTACGTCTATCTCATAAAGTCTTTCTCGGTCTTGGGTTAAATTAATATCTTCTTCAAGTAAATTTAGCTGTAGGGATTCAGCATTGATTTTTAATGTATCGGTAGAAAGTACAGTATTATTCTTCTCACCAATCCCAAAACCTTCCCAAACTTGATTATAAACATCGTTACGGACGATGATACGGTAATCCTCAGTTGGATTTAAAGCAGGGAGATAGGTTGTTAACTTTGCTTCGTAACTAGAATTTCCTGCTAATCCTTGATTGTATTGGTAATACCCTAATAAAGTATCGTTAATATCCCAATCATTATCTTTAGAAAGATAAACAGCATCCGACCATCTAGCAGAAGTAGAATTATCGCTTTCATTATTTACCTTCCAGGTAATTTCTACTTGTTCTCCAACATTTCCACTATTGTCGCTAATTTTAATACTTGAATTATCTACAACTAAATCAACTTCTGGGGGACGTTCAATAATTAAAGCTTGGTCGCTATATTTATGATTATTATTTTCATTTTCACCTTCATAAACCTTTCCACGGGGTTGTCTGTGAGTTGGGTCGGTGACTACAAAAACGAAGTAAGATGCGCTATCAATTGCTTCGTTATTATATAATCCAGCTAGATTTACAGGAATGTTGAGAATTTTGTTTGTGACAGTATAGCTGTTATTCTTTTCTAAAATACCTTGGTGGTCTACATACTTTAAGAAAATATCTTTGTCTAAATCAAGGTATTGGTCACGGGATAGATAAATTAAATCAGTCCATTTCTGTTGTGTGGAAGGTGTATCACCATCTCCGAGATTTGTAACTGTATAGTCAATACTGAAAGATTGTCCTGCTATCGCTTTTGAATTATCTGCGTTTATTTTTACCTCTGTTACCTGTAAATCTGCTGAGGGTCGTAAGGTAACTGGTAGGGAAACCGAATCAATATTATTGTCTTCGTCGTCGAATTCCGGTACTCTTGCTAACGTGCGATTAACACCTTCATAACTGATACGATTGGGGTCAAATATATCTTTAACTAAATTAGAATCGGTAAATACTAAAAGTTGATAATCACCGTCAATTCCTTCTGGTAGAGTAATTCTTGTTTTACCTTGATAGCTGTTTATTTCTACTCCATTATCTGGATTACCATCATCGATTTTTAAAATACCTTTACGTTTATATTGTCCTAAATAAACGTCGCTTCTATCTAATGAACCGTCTTGAGAAAGATAAACTCTATCGTACCAAATACTTTCTCTTGTATCCCTGGTTCCATTATTGATGACATCCCAGGTTACTTCAATTATTTCCCCTGATTGAACTCCTGAAATTTGGTCAATTTCTGAATATCTAACGTTGGAAATTTGTAAATCAGCTTCTCGATAAGTAATTGGAATGGATTTACTTAATGAATTATTGCTGGTGTCTTCATGAACCCGGTATTCAAAACTTTCTCTTCTTGAATCGTTGTTTCCTTGTTCTGGTAAACTACCACTGAATCCAGCGGTATTTCTGTCGTAACTCTTATTAGTGCTGACGTGAATGAAATATTCTCCATCGTAACCGGGAGGTAAAATAACCTCCGTACTATTAGTGTAAATATCTCCTTTACCAAATTGTTCTTTAGGAGAATGAGGAACGAAACCTATTTTGGTTAATGTAGCGTCTTTTGCATTGAAATCTTCTTTATCAGAAATCCAAATTTCATCATACCAATATCGGGTTCCTTCCCAAACAGGTTCTCCGTTATTTCTTACCGTCCACTCAATTAAAGTCTTATCCCCGGAATAATTTTTATCTTCTATGGGTTTAACTTCAATACCAATTACTTCTAAATCACTTTGAGTTGTAGTAATTTCTTGCTGTAATTCATCTTCGTTATTATTCGTGTAAACTCCTTCCCAAACATTTTTCCCAGCGTTAGTTTTAACAATAATATATTTACCTTGAACACCAGGAGATAATATTGTTTCTAATTCTCCTGTATAACCTTCTCTTCCTGCTAATTTACTGTTACGTTGATATCTTCCTAAATACCATTTTTTAGCACTTTTATCTGATAAAGTTGGTTTGTCAGAAATATATACCTCGTCATACCAATAATCTTCTTCCGTTGCGATATCGGCTATATTATAAACTTCCCAAGTTATTTTAATTCTTTCTCCAGCTTCTGGATTTGGTGTTTCATCTATGTTGATGTTAGATACTGTTAAATCTGGTGATGGTTGTAATTTAACTGTGATTGGTCTTGACGAAAAGTTGTTAAAATCAATTTCGTTTTGTGGATTATTTGAATAATTATTATCTGATTGATTATTATTAGAAGAATTATTATTTGTAGAGTCAGAATCATCTAAATTGGAATTATTACTAAAAGTATCTTCGGTAACTTCTTCGTTAGAATCCGACCATACAGTTATGTAATACTGACCGCTAATTTGATTGGGAATTTTTACCGTTACTTCTTTTTCATAATAGTTGGTGACATCAATGCTGTCGTTTGAAGTTTGTAATCCACCATTATAAGTAAAATTATCTAATAATATATCACCGACTCCTGCTTCGGGTCTTCGATTTGGTTGAGTGGTTAACCAAACGCTATCTGTCCATCTATCTCTATCCGTTTCTTCTACACCTTGATTAGTTACTTTATAGCTGACTTTGATTTCCGAACCTTCAAATGCTTCGCTAATTACTTTTACATCGCTGGTTACTAAATCTGATGGTTTAAGAGATTCAATTTGTACCTTTTGAGCTAGTTCGTTAATTTCGTCTCTTGGATACTCATCTATTTTATTTCCGACATC
>JBCCDM010000302.1:0-8127 GCA_039030795.1 Cyanobacteria bacterium P01_A01_bin.84 | reverse complement strand
TAAACTAATTGGGAAAAAAATAATACCGCCTGTAATTTTATCGGTTTTTTCTGGACTATTAGTTATATTATGCAGTTTACAATCAAATGCTACATGGCATTATAATACCGATATTATTTTAAATAATTCCCAATTAAATAATTCCCAATATGCTTTATTTTCAAGTCAAGAGGTAAATAAAAATAAGCTGGAAACCAATCAAATTTCTTTGCTTCCTGAATCTTTACCAACACCAGAAGTTCACCAATTGCCTACAAAATTAAGAGAGTGGAAAGACATCAATAATAGTGGAGACTATTTTTCTCAAATACAGCCAGTTAAATCTGGTTATTTAGTCTGGTCACAATTTCCTATAAAATTTTATATAGATACACCAAATTTAAATAGCAATAATGCCGCTAAACTTTGGCAAGAAATAGTATCAAATGCAGTAAACGAATGGGGTGTTTATTTACCTCTGGAAATAGTTAATCAAGCAAATATCGCTGATATTCAAATTCTCCGTAAATCACCACCATTGCAATTTTCTCGTGATGGTAAACCCTCAAGAGTACGCTCTGCAGAAACAAGTTTTAGTTTATATATAGATAAAAGTAAAGATACAAATATTTTACGCCATCGCTTCAATATTTTATTAAGTCCCAGCCAAAGTGGTAAGTACCTTCTTGCAGCAGCACGTCACGAAATTGGTCATGCTTTGGGAATTTGGGGACATAGTCCGCTAGAGAGCGATGCTCTTTATTTTTCCCAAGTACGGAATCCACCCGATATTTCTGCGAGGGATGTAAATACTTTAAAGTTGGTTTATCAGCAACCCACTAGTTTGGGATGGTTGATAGAAAAGTAGTGAATTTTAACTAAAAATCAAAAAATCAAGCACCAGAGCTTAACTGCATACTTCTCGTGGCTAAAACTTCATCATATAATTTTTCTACCTGAGTAATATTATCGCTGAGGGTATATCTTTCTTGAACCCTTGCCCTTGCTTTTTGTCCCAACAAAGTAGTTATTTCAGGGTGATCTTGCAATAGTGGTAATAGAGTACGCAATTGCGATCGCACGTGTTTAGTATTAAGAATTATTCCAGCACCTTGTTCCACAACTTCTCCATCTGCACCTACATCAGTTGCTGCACAAGCAACTCCACAAGACATTGCTTCTAGAAGTGATAAGGAAAGACCTTCTACCAAAGAAGGTAAAACAAAGACATCTGCTCCCCGTAAAATTTCTATGCGCTGATTCTCATCAGCAATAAATCCTAACCAGTGAACGCCATGTTCTGTATTATAAAAAGACTCCAATGAAGCTTTAAAAGGACCATCCCCGACAATTAATAATTTACTATTAGGTGCCATTTCTGACTGCTTCCAGGCACGTAATAAAGCTTCTACATTTTTCTCCGGGGCAATTCTGCCTTGATAAACAAATAATCGCTCTGCTGCAAATTCTGCTTTTACAGAAGAAACACCAGGAGAATATTTAATCACATCTACACCATTGGGAATGACAGCAATTTTACTAACAGGAACTCCTAAACGTGCTAATAAATCGCGCTGTAGCTGAGAAAAAATAATTACGCGGTCATAATTACCTAAGAAAGGTGCGTATACCTGATAAGCAATTAGCTGAGTGCTAGATACTAATTTAGCCCCTTTACCAGCAAATGCTGTATGAAAAGTAGATACTAAAGGTAAACCTAATTCTTCACAAATTTCTGGTAAAACAAAATCTATTGGTGAGAGGGTTAAGGAAGCGTGAACTATATCAGGTTTTATCTTACGTAGGGACTGTGCAAGTACCTTCGTAGCCTTGAAAGTCGGAATTGTGTAAACCTGTGATTTATAAATGAAGGGAAGAGGTACCTCTTGACAATTAGGCCAGTTATCTGCTTTTACCTCCTCTTGAGCAAAATGAAGAAAGCTGACTTCGTGTCCTCTTTCTAATAGGGAATTTGTTATTTCTCTACTGTAAGTGACATTACCACAGAAGGGTGACTTTTTTCCAATCCAGGCTATACGCATTCTTTAGTTATTTTTAAGAAAGTGGGTTTAATGTATCAGGAAAACAGAGCGATGCCCCCTTGCTGGAGTTATTTTTAAGAACAACATTAAGCAAGCAGACAGGTATGGGAAACTATCCCTCAGTGTGACCTCTTGGGGGTCATTGAGCTTGCTCTTTGAGCCTTATTAAACATGACTTTGGAATATCATACAATCATGCCAATGTTGACTTCAAACCCTAAATATTACCCTTTATGATATATGAGTATTTATATAATTTTTTGTTTTAAACAAATAGGTAATTAACTGTCCTCATTGAATTTTTTTATACCTGACAAATACTCATTCCCATCAGGAACAAATTGTAATGAGTTGGTTTTTATAGGGTCAATCGCGAATTATAAATTTCAGTTTAGTTTACGAATGTTTACCTCTACTAAATATATTCTTGTCTAAGACTATCAATCGTTTCTAGCTTGATGATGAAAACTGGGTTTACTCGTAACTGTTATGTCTAGTTAATAAAATACCCAATAAAACAAAAGCTGCTAACCCTAAAAAGACTGTGTTTAGACCCACAAGTGTTTCAGCTATACCTGCTAGTGCTAAAGGTAAAGAAAGAGCTATATTAACCACATTATTCTGTAAACCAAATACTTTTCCGCGCATATTTGCAGGAGTTTCAGTTTGAATTGTTGTTTGCATCGGAATTCCAATTAGGGAACCAAAAATTCCAATCCCAGCAATCAAAAATAAAACTATCCATAGTTGTGTGGTAAATAGCGATAAAGCTCCTAAAGATGCAGCCATACCTAAACATCCCCATAAACTTAATTGAGTATAGGAAAAGCGTTGACCGAATTGACCTAAAATCCCAGCACCTATAGCAATACCAATACCACCTGCTGCCAGCAAAAATCCGAATTGTTCGGCTTTCAGAGTAGGTATAACTTCTGCTAAGCGGATAGCGCTAACTGTGAGTGCAGCAATGACTGAGAAAAGTATCACCAATTGAATTAAAGCATTAAGCAAACGTTGATTGTTTTGCAGATAGACAAAACCATCCCGCAAATCAGCCACCGGGTGATTATTCTGAACTATTTTTTCTTTGTGATTTTCTTTAGTTACTAGTAGCAGTAAAATAATTCCTGCAAGGACGTAGCCACAACCAACTAAAAGCTCTTTCCCTATAGGAGTACCTCCTACAAATTGTGACCAAAGACTATCAACTGCTGCAAGGAGAGGTTCTCCAATTGCAAAACCAACAATAACTGATACCATCATTGTTGTTGTATACAAAGAATTAGCTGATAGTAAATCCTTTTCTTCAACAATCAAGGGAATAACTGCTTGTTCTGCTGGTGCAAAGAACTGGGTAAGAGTTGATACTAAAAATGTGATGCCTAAAATAATTAGGAAACCAACTGGTAATATCCCTGCAAACGGTTCCATACTATCGGTTAACCACAGGAGTAAAGGAATAATTAGAACTAATATACCCCGCCAAAAATTTGTTGCTACTAATACTTGTTTTTTTGACCAACGGTCTACAAATACACCTGCTAAAGAACCAAATAAGATAGCCGGAATGGTAAAAGCCATCATCAAAGCAGATACCCAGCCACTAATAGTTCCTCCGGAACTACTTTGAAAGCTAGCATTTATAATGGCAATCATTAGTACTAAGTAAACTTTATCTGCTAGCTGAGAGAATACTTGACCAGACCAAAGTGCAAGAAAGTTATGGTTGTTTAATACGGGTAAAAAACCTCGCGGTTTGATGAATTTACCAGATATATCACCTGGAGATGAAGATTTATCTTGGTTAATTACATTATTCGTATTTAAGGATTCTTCTTTTTTCTTATCTAAATTATCATCTGCTTGGGAATTAATTGATGTATTCAGACCTTGCTTATTTAATTTTGCATCTGATTCTGGTGTTTGATGGTTACTAGCAGTATTTTTATTTCCTACTTGTTTTTGTTTAAGCTTGTAATGTCTATTATTAAACTTTTGTCCTGAAGTTTGTGGATGTGTTACTATTTGCTTCTTTGAAAGTGGTTGGATTTTTGTATTTAAATCAGATGACTGCATCATAGTTAGTGGCAAAATAAGAATCAATCAATGTGGCAGAACGGATAGAACGACCCAAATGATATTGGGTATAGTGACGTAAAACTTGTTCAATAGATAACCAGGTATCTTTGTTCGTATTACTAAAACTCACTTCAGGTTGTGATAGATTTTGCATTATCTGTAACTGTGCGGCATTTAACTGGTAAGAAATTTTTGTTTCTTCTTGAGTATGAACAATTGTTTCATATATCGAGGATTTATCTTTTACAGCCATAGAATGCTTCTGAGCATAATTAGCATCCATTAATAATTTTTTTTTCTGCCGTTGGCGATGTTCCCAAGCCTCTAAACATATAATTCCTCCAGCATTGATACTAAAACCAACTCGCCATTTAGGATTTGTAAAGTTAATTTCTAAAGGTTTTTGGGTCAAACAACAGACTTCAAATTGGGGAGTCAAACCTGCTAATGCTAAGAGTTGAAACACCCCATGGCTTAAATAAGCTAATACATCCGATGTTTGGCAATTAGGTACAGTTTCCAAACGATACAGATGCTCTTGAAATAACTCATATAGTTCCGTCTGAGGTTGTTCGCTCAAAGCTTGCAATAATACTATCTCCGCTAAATACTGACTGGCAGCTAATTTTCCTAAATCTTTAGCAATACCTGAGTATGTTTTGATAGTTTGAGCTTGAGTTATCTTATCTAAACTCTTTCCCTTCGCTAGCAATAATTCGTTGACAACAAACATCCCGCTTCTGCCGCCCAAACTAGATTTGGGCTTACGAGCACCTGGAGCGATCGCCCGAATTAAACCAAATTCCGGTGTCAAAATAGTTACTAGTCTGTCAGATTCGCCAAAGGCTGTAGCTTTAATATTAATCCCTGTGGCTTTATAGGTTTTGCTCATTGGTCAAGGTTGAATATTGGTATAGTCGATAGCAGAAGATCGCGCCAAAACGACTAATGACCTGTTGAGTCTTTTTGCTTGCTGGAATCATTGCGCTGGCGTAGTAATTCTACACCACGAGATGTACCTAATCTTGTAGCTCCAGCTAAAATTAATTCTAAAGCTTGCTCAATATTACGAATACCCCCAGAAGCTTTAATTCCCACTCTTCCTGCTGATATATCTTTTAATAACCGCACATCTTCTACTGTTGCACCACCATTCCAACCAGTGCAGGTTTTCAGGAATTGGGCACCAGCATCCATCACAATATCAGATGCTAACTGCTTTTCCCTATCTGTAAGTAGATTTGTTTCCAAAATAACCTTTACCGTTTGCCCTGTTTCTTCACATATTTGAGCAATTTCTCGGTGTATATCTTCTGTTTTACCAGCTTTGAGCCATCCTAAATTTATCACTACATCCAACTCAGTTGCACCATTCTCTACAGCTTCCTGGGCTTCGTAAAGTTTTGTTCCAGAAGTAGTTGTTCCATTAGGAAAACCGATTGTAGTACATACTTGAGGTGATTTCCCATGAAGTATTTCTGCTACGGTTTTCACATATACAGGACTAATACAAACTGTGGCAAAATTAAATCTATATGCTTCTTCGCACCATTGTTCGACTTGCTCTGGGGTTGCGGTTGGTATCAACAAGGAGTGTTCGATGTATGGCGCGATATCAATGTCGGGATAATCTGCTGCCATTTTTTTTAATACCAATGAATGATTATTAACATTTATATATTATTAAGACTATTCTTATAGAATAAACCAGAATCAATAGTCTTTTCTATGTATTGGGGGAATTGGTTATTGTTAATTTGTAATGAGTAATGAGTAAAAGGCGGACTAGCTAAATATACTGAGATAGCCCAGTTTAAAAGTAAGCCCATCGCCAATCTTAATCCCCATCCTAAATACTCCCCCAAAATTGGGAGAGGGATTATAAAGATTTACTTTTCTTCTCTCAATTTTGGGAAACTACTGGGTTGATTTGTCCAGATAATACGGATAAAAACTAATAACCGCTCTTTAAAATTTATACCTGTTGTACAGATGGTGATAAATGCTGTACACCTTTTTTGACAAACCCTTGTAGATAAGCAATCTGTTGATTCTTTTGGAAAATATTTTGCAAGGTTTGCTTAAGTTGACCCACATTCAAACCACTTTCAGAATTAGCGATTATTTCTTGCTGTTGGAAATATTCTACTAAAGTTAAACCAGCGATTCTAGTTAAATAAGCTGCACTTACACCCTGAACTGCACCACCCGCAACGAAGGTGACAGCATTACTCTTGAGTACTGTACCGATGGCTTTTGTAGAAAGTTCGACTAATCCTAGTTTTAACATCAAACCTCCCATTGTACTGGCTGCGGTTTGAGCTTGTTCTAGTGAGAATTTCTGCTGATAAATATTACCTAAATCAACTACCATCTGGGTATTGACTGCTGCTGTAGCTAAAATATCTAATGCTGGTACAGGGTTTGCAAATGCTGCTGTTGCTGCGATCCATTGATATTTTTCTATAACTGGGACAGCGCGATCGTGTCTGATTTCGTTCAGGTAATTTTTAGTTTCAGCGCTGAGGTTTAGGGCTTTTCTCATGGTAGTAGCCCATATTAACTGCTGAGATTGAGATGATAAAGTATCGCTAAGTTGTTTTTGCAGTTGGGATATTTCTGCTAATGGTTGTTCCATCCATTCTTCGATGGTTCCATTTTCTTGATGTTTGCGCACTTTTATTGGTGCAGGAGATGCAGCAGTTGCTAATACTTGTAACCCTGTTCGCTGTTCTATAGCATTAATAATAGTTGCTCTCTCATCTGCAAGATATTGGTCTTGCTTATTTAGAACTACTAATGTTCTGTAGGTCGCTGCTTTTATTTGTTGTAAAGCTTGAAATTCAGATTCGGTTAAATCCCCATTGGTGATAAATAAAACGAAGTCGGATTGATTGACTTGATTTAAAGACTGATTATCGGATTCTTTGCCAGCTTCTGTAAATAAAGCAGATGTTTCTTGGTAACTAATATTTGATAACTGTTGTTGTTTGCTCTCTAAAGCCTCAATTAACTTGGTTTTACCTACAAACTTACCACCTGTTACCGCAATACTAAAAGATGAACGATCTAATTCAGCCTCTAATAATGGAATCATCCCTTGTAAATCTTCTAGTACTGGATGATTGTGACTTTCTTGTGCTAAACAATTGATCGCAATTTGAGAAGTTGCGATCGCATTCTCTACTGTTGCTCTTTCTACAGGAATTGTATTTAAAGCATCAGATTTGGACAGAATACGATTTTTTTTCAATAACCACAAGCCGCCACCAATAGCGGCTAAACTTAATAGGCTCCATTCTCCTATATGTAAGATTGAATTATGCCAACTTTGTACAATCCATAACAGAAAAGAGAGTCCCACTCCTCCTATCAAAATAGGTCGCTGCAACTTTACAACCATGATTCACCGTGTTTAAAGTATGGTTTTTCTTCCAGAATAGATCAAAATTTTGTAGCTCAAAATCAGATTGCAAATGTAATTCATTTTTTTACAGAAATATGACTATAAAGGCTCATATCTGTGATTAATTATTAAGTCTTTGCAAATGTTTTCTAGCTACTTACCTACTAAAAAGTAATGCTTAATACTTTTGGTCTATGATACATTGCCTGTCTTCAAATGGAAAAATATTGTTTTGGGGCAATTTTTGTAGAGCTTCCCAGTAATTAAGTTTTACTGAATAAAATAAAAAAGCTTTCTAAATAAGACTTTCAAGCCTTTTTGTCCAAAATAAGTGGCTTATTTATAGCAAATATATTCTCAAAACCTTTACATTTTTACAAGAAATTTTTGAGTAAATTTGGAAACCCAGCTGGGAAACTTAGTGTATTTAGAACTTTGTGGACTCTATTTTCGTTCTGTGGACTTTTTTAGCAAACCCTAATTAGTAGTAGACATAATTACAGAAGTTCGCGTAAAGCAAAAGCATATCACCTATATGCTGAGGAGATAGTCAGCCAGACATTATCAACTGGGTGACGTACAGTTATAGCACTACGAAGGTACACCTTACAAATTTGCAAT
>JBCCDM010000301.1:0-8128 GCA_039030795.1 Cyanobacteria bacterium P01_A01_bin.84 | reverse complement strand
GCCCATGCCTCGACTTTCTGGTTGATCGCTTCAGCGCGACGTGCGCCTTCGCCCGCCTCAATGGCGCGAAGCGTGACCCATAACCTCCAGAATTTCCTAAACTTGCAAAACCTTGGTTATTTATAGAGCCTATAGTAGCTATAGATATTTGTCCGCCATTAGTTTTTAAACTTCCTATATTTTCCAAACTATGACTAATCAGAGTAATACTTTTCCCATCATTAACACTTAAATTACCCGAATTCGTAATGTTACCCGTCTGATTTTTACCATATTGTAATCCCAAAGGGACATTCACGCTCAATAATATTTGATTCCCAGGATTTATTGCCCTAAACTCGTTACCATCAGGAAATTTCAAACTATTAGCCGTACTTCCTATAAAAGAACCACCAATATCAAGTTCAGCATTTTTGCCAAACACAATCCCCCTAGGATTAATTAAAAATAAATTTGCACTACCGTTAGCGCGAATTAACCCATCAATATTAGAAATAGAGTTACCCGTAACGCGAGTAATAATATTATTTATATCAACTCTATTGTTGAAGTATGCTTCACTACTCTTAGGTACTCCAAACTCTTTCAAACTGTGAAACAAATTCTTCCCAGCAGTAGTTCCACCTTCAATAAGGTTAATATTTCCTTCTTTTCTTACCCTAGAATTATTAACTAAAGTATTATCGGGAGTAATTTGAGCCAAAGTATCTGTGGGTGGGCACAAAAAAATAGTACTTGTTATAGTAGTTGCGAGTACTATCTGCCAGTTCCTAAGCATATTTTCCCCTAACAATAGCGTTTATCAATAATAATATTTAGAGGTCAAAAAATCTAGGGGGACTTCCGTGCTTTCACTTATTGTTCGATAAATTCGACCCAACCACCAAACACTGCTAAACCGTAATATTTCCAAGGTACAGCAATGGTTTGAAAACCAGCTTTAGAAAGCATTGTTAGGTGACTATTAAGGGTTGCTAATTGGTCTTGAGCAGAATGACCATAACTAGAACAATAATCTACTGATTGGTCATTCATTGCTAACTGAGAACGAATTTCAGATAAATCTTTTCCTTGTTCAAGCGCCCATTTTTCCCTTGCTAGATGATAAGCTTCTTTTATGGCTGGAGATTCAGGTAATACAGGATCTGCATTCCAAAAGCAACCGTGAGAATTTAAGCTTTGACAAACTTGCTTAGCTAACTTGAGTTTCATTCCGTTACTCAGATGATGAATAGCTAGGGAAGATACACAAGCGTCAAATTTGATATTAATTTTTCTAGTATCAACATTAGTACCTATAACTTCAGAGTTATTTGCCCAATCGCCAAAATCAGCTTCTATACCCGTCCATCTTTGTTGATATCCTGCCTCAGTAACTTTACTAGTAGCAAATTGTATCATTCGTGGCGAGTAATCTAAGGCGATAACTTCAACATTTGGAAATTTCCTAAGTATCTTTAAACTCAATTCACCCGTACCGCAACCAAGTTCTAAAATACGTTGACAATCTTGGGGCAGACAATTAGTAATAGTGTCTAACATTTCATCGTATCGTGGTAGTAGCTGGCGGATTCCAGTATCAAAGTTATTTGTATTACTGAAAACTTCACCTGGTAATATTCGGTTCATGGTATTTGGTAGCTATTGAAGATTGATTGTGAAACGGGATAAAAGAGGGGTTAAAAAAAGTGATTGATTTTAACCTACTTTCCCCCCTACAACTACATTTTTAATACGTAAACTCGGACCACCACAACCTACAGCTAAACCATTCTGCCCGCCTTTTCCACAACCCCCGGATTCGTCCCAGTAAAAATCGTTACCGATACCTTCGATATCTGCAAGGGTTTGAAAAACGTTTCCTGAGAGGGTGACATCTTTGACTGGTTCGGCAATTTTACCGTTTCTAATCATCCATGCTTCCCCAGCACTAAAGGTGAACATTTCACCGTTTGTCATTCCTCCTAGCCAGTTACAGGCATAAACTCCTTCTTTTATATCTGTAAATAGGTCTTTGACTGGTGTTTGACCCCGTTCAATCCATGTGTTGGTCATTCTGACTATAGGTGAGTAGTGATAATCGAGACATCTGGCGTTACCTGTGGGTTTCTCGCCTAGTTTACCTGCTGTTTCCCGTGAATGTAGTCTTCCGACCAGAAAACCATCTTTGATCAGCTGGGTAGTAGTTGCAGGTGTACCTTCATCGTCATAAAAATAACTACCGCGATGTCCCTCTGGTGCAGCACCATCAAAAATTTGCAGTTGGGGGGGACCAAATTTTCTACCGAGTGTCATCACTTCCAAGACATCGGGATTTTCGTAAGCCATATCTGCTTCGGAGAGGTGTCCAAAGGCTTCGTGGACAAACAAACCACTGAGAACCGGGTCAATTACTATTGTGTAGGTGTCACCTTTGACTGGTGGTAATGATAAAGCTGCAACAGCCCTTTGAGCGGCACCTTTTACCTGTTCATCTAAACCAACTAAATCTTCATAAGCTTTGCGAGAACCAGTTGTTTCCCTACCAGTTTGTACGGTTTCACCGTTTCTAGCTGTTGCTGCGAAGCGCATTTCCATATCTACCCAAGACTGTTCTATGAGGGTGCGATCGCTGGTGGCTAATATGACTTTTTGGGCACTGTCTTCGTAACGTACAGAAGTGGTTGTAATCCTTCCGTCGAGGCTTCTGAGCAGGTCTGTATAATGTTGACATAAATCTTTTTTATCAGCCAAAGCTACATGACGGGGATTTTTACCCGTAAGGGGTAATTCACAAACTGCTTGTATTGGTGTAATGGGTGCAAGTAAGGTTTCTTCATCCCCTACCATTAAAGCGGAGAAAATGGCATCTTCAATGCTTTCTTCAATAGAACTAATTCTGTTGAAGCTACTCATACCCCAACCACCTTTATAACAAGCGCGGACGTGTCCCCCGATGGAAATACCTTCACTCAGAGTTTCTATCTTGTCCCCACGCAGTAAAATATCTGTACCTTCTGATTCTTCTAAGCGAATCATCAGATAATCTACCTTGGGGGAGTAGCGTTTTATTAGGTCAGAGAGTAAGTTTTTGGCATCAGCGAGTACGGGTTGCATGGGTGCGGGGTAAAAAATAGCAAGTTAACTCATTTATTGTGCAATCATTTTGTCATTAGTTGCCATTTATTTTTTGGATTGGGGGAATTGGTAATTGCCAAAACTGGGTATAAATTGCTTGTTCGCGTCTAAAAACAGTATGGAGGAATTTAATTTTTTATCTAATTCAGGACTTATATTATGTCCGGTTAAACAGTTGTCATATCTGTGGGGACTAAGTAATGAGTAATGAGTAAAGAGTAATGAGTAGCATCTTTTCAATAGCGTTATATCGTAACTAATTAAGCGGACTTGATATTACGTAGCAATAACGAAATTTCGTCCGAAGTGACCGTAGGAAAACAATCGCAAAACCTTATTTTTCGTCACGAGTAAATCCTGTAATTATCTAAAGATTAAATCTAGACGCTGTTGAGATTCTTTTAATGCTTCCTGGGGGGAGCTTTTTTGGAGTAGTACCGATTCCATTGCTCGTCCGATATTTTCTGAGACCCTGGTATAACCGGGAAAAATGGGACGCGATCGCCCGTGTTGCATTTGCTCTAAGAATACTTTGCTGGCGGGGTTTTTAGCGATGTATGCTTGATATTCCTGACTTTCACGGGATTTGAGATTTACTGGTAGGTATCCTGTTCCTAAAGCCCATTCGGTCTGAAATTCTTCGCTGACTACGTATTCGGCAAATTTGAAGGCTGCTTGCTGTCTTTCTGGTGTAGTTTTAAATAAAAATAGGTTTTCACCACCGATACTAGTTGCTGGTCTTTTTTTACTGGGGATGGGAAAAACCCCAAAGTCTCCATCGGGTATGTCGTTGGTAATGTAGGTTAATGTCCACGGTCCTGTTACTTGCATTGCAACTTTACCTTTAACAAAATCATTGGTTTCAAAACCCCGTTCTGGTGCTGATAAAACTGCTGAACCGTCTTGGACTAAATTTTGCCATAATTCCAAAGCCGATATTGCACCTTGATTTTCTGTTAAGTTGACTGCTGCTGGTGCTTGTACGTCCGCATTAATAAATTCACCACCACCAGCCCACATGAAGGGTAGCCAGATGAAAACGGTAAATTCTCCTTTTCCTAAAGGTAAGAATATACCATGTTGGTCTATTTTACCGTCCTTGTTAGTATCGCGGGTCAATTTTTTGGCTGCCTGACGGAACTCTTCCCAAGTTTTAGGTATTTCTGTAACTCCTGCGGCTTTAAATAAACTAGGACGGTAAAATATAGCTACATTATTTGTAGCAAAAGGTACAGACCACAAATTACCTTTGTATTCCATAGAACCAAATAGAGCCGGGTCAATTTGGCTTTTAACTGGGGATTCCTCCAACATTTCATCTATGGGAACCAGAGCGCCTAATTCTACTAACTGTCCGGCGATAGTTGGGTTAAACCATAGTAAATCTGGTGGTGCATTCCCTACCACTGCTGCCAAAATCTTGGGCATTTGCTGGTCTGGTTGCCCTACATACAGTGATTCTACTTTTATACTTGGGTTTGCTTGGTTAAATTTATCTACCAGTTTTTGTAATACATCCCGGTTCGGTGGTGGATTCACTCCTTGCCATAGGGTTAAATGAATCACATCATCTGGTTTTTGATTAAGTGAAATTGCTTGACATCCCCATAAAGCAGGAATGATGAGCAAGACAATAAAAATTGTCAAATATCTTTTGCAAGAAAAATATGGGTTATCCATGATCTTGGTAGAAATTCGATATATCTCGTTTCTACTTAGTCTTTTGCTGAGCTTGGGAAGAAATTGGGTAAACACAAATTTAGCGCTTTGAATTGTCACAGCACAATTATTTATTATGAATGAGAAAGCAAAGTTTTGAATTTTGATTAACTGATAACTAAAATTATGGCTGGACATAGTAAATGGGCAAATATTAAACGCCAAAAAGCAGTAGTTGACGCAAAAAAGGGAAAAACATTTACTCAACTATCACGAGCAATTATTCTTGCAGCTAGAAATGGCATTCCAGATCCGAATGGTAACTTTCAACTGCGTACAGTAATTGATAAAGCCAAAGCAGCGGGGATGCCCAATGATAATATTGATAGAGCGATCGCTAAAGGTAGCGGTACTTTTGATGATGGTAGTAACTTTGAGGAAATTCGTTATGAAGGTTATGGACCTGGTGGTGTAGCAATTTTAGTGGAAACCCTGACTGATAAGCGCAATCGTACTGCTGCTGACCTGCGATTAGCTTTTAGTAAAAATGGCGGCAATCTGGGTGAAACTGGCTGCGTTAGTTGGATGTTTGAGCAAAAAGGTGTATGTGTTGTAGAAAACATTACAGATGAAGAAAAACTTTTAGAAGCATCTTTAGAAGGTGGGGCAGACTCTTACGAAATGACCGAACCTCAGACCGCATTTATATTAACCGAAGTCATAAATCTAGAAAATTTAAATAAAACTCTTCAGCAACAAAATTTTTATGTCAGCGATACAGAACTACGCTGGATACCCAGTAATAGCATCGAAATTACCGACACAGAACAAGCGCGATCGCTATTGAAATTAATTGATACTCTCGAAAGTTTAGATGATGTGCAAAATGTCACTTCTAATTTTGAAATGTCTGAAGATTTAATTACTGCTAGCTTTGTATTATAAAGTTTCTCTGTAAATATAAAAGCTATTGCTATAATCCTTTTAGCTACTCCCGATTGTCAATTCCCTCCATCAAAGATGAATAAACTGGATAAGGGAGATTGTATTTAACAAACACTCGTTTTGCTCTGGTAATTAAATCAGTTTTATAAATAAACTCATCCCTAGCATCGAGAGGATAACTTTTGAGTTGAAACAAGCTTCCCCAAAGTTTCTCTTCCATAACTACTAACACCGGTAATTTTAAATGAGTGTACTTACTTGTATAAGCAACTCTATAAAGTATTTTTTTTACTAGATTTACATCTACCGAATGAGCGAAATAAAACTCTGTAATAACTTGTGCTTCCAGTTCCCCCATGTTGCCATTGGAAACAGCATCCGTCCAAATTTTGTTATGAGGAATAGTAACAATATTATCTTCTGGAGTTTTGAGACGAATTCCCCTTAGACCGTAGCTTACCACCTCACCGTAGAAATTTTCAATTTGAATGCGATCGCCTACACGATAAGGTGCTTCAAATAAGCCGATTAGACCAGCAATAATCGAGCTAGCGTAATCTTTGAAAGCAAAACCCAACGCTACAGCTACAGTACCAGTTACTGCAACCAAGTTATCTCGCGATAGATTTAAAAACAATTTCATCAAAAATATTATAGTGATGGTCAGTACCATCATTCTCATAAAAGGAAGAAACTGTTTAACCCGCAATCTCCATTCTTTAGCAACTTGTTCGGAAAACCAAATAACTAACTTATCTATCGTTTTAACTAATATGTAAGCAAAAACTAAAGCGATCGCAGCTTGAGCGATTTTTCCAGTGGTAATTTTAGTAATTAATTCCTGGGTTTTCTCTGCGGTTTCTTTCGCTGTACTTTCTGTTGATTGAGCTAAAACAAATAAATTCACGGGTAAGAGCATTAATTATCAGTTATCAATGAACAATAAACACATTAACCAGCAACCATCCTAATCTTAGACTACAAGTTTGCGACGCTTTTAGTGGACACTCATGTGTCATCGCTTTTCCAACCCCATTACCAATTACCAATCGCCCATTACTCATCAAATTCATCAATAATAAAATTATTATTACTCAATTCACTTTTAAGACGAGGATAATGTACTGGGTTAACATTGATTATATTGCCGTGTTGCTCAACTATACCCAGGCGATGCAATGTATATATTCTACTTCTAACTAAAGATTGCTCATCTCCTAGAGTATTAGCTGCTTCGGATAAAGTTAAGCCTTCATGTAATAATAACGAGTACAAAATATAAAGGTCATCTGGTAATAAGCGGGGTAAGTTGGGGGTTTGTGGATTTTGAGCATATAAAATTCCCGATTTATTATTTGAGTAATTATCTGAGTCTGATTCTGAGTTGGGGGACTCGTAACTAATTGAATGTAAAAACAATTCTACAGCTACACTACTAATTCCCTGACTTACACGGGCTAATTTATCAAAATATTTTGTTTGCAAATCTTGCTCTCGATTCAACTCTTCAAAATCCCGATCTAGTTTTTTGTCAAACTTAATTTCTAACTGATTAATGATAGGATCTAGCCAAGCCTGTAACTGTTCGCCTTTAAGCTCCGGCAATATCAAGGACTCTCCACAGTAAGCCTTAAAATGAGAAACGCAATTCAGATATTCCCAACCGACTAATCCCGAACCAATTATCCAAAATCGAGAATGGTCTTGTAGTAACATATCTTGCAAATAATCAATTCCTTCGAGACCCTCAAAGCAACGCAAGTAACACCAACTTAAATTAGGGATAACAACTATTTCAGTTTGTTTGGAACTAATATTTAATCCTCCTCGACCCAGTTGTTGACGCAACTTGTTAACAATATTTTCCGTATGTTTTGGTCTGCTAATCCATTCTAAAGGTCTCAGGGGAACTTTTCGCTCCATTGCCCAATCATTAAGACTTTCTAGCAAAATACGCGAGACACCAGTAATAGGAGAACTTAAAATCAACAAGGAATTATCAGCTTCTTCGGGATTCGCGATCCATTTGTCAAAAGCTTCATCTAAAGCTACTAGAATCGCTTCTAAATCCTCATTATTACTAGGTAAGTCTTTTACCATATTTGCTAGTTGAGATGCTAAATGCGGTGGTAATTCAGTTAAGGACTTTTCTGGTTCTTGAATTTCACTCTCATCAGTAGAAAATTTAGATAACAGAAATTTACGACTATTAAGTAATAATTTTTGAAACTGGTTCAACAGTTTAGCCATACATTCCATCCTATACTGGCTAGCGCTAGTTTGATTAATTTACATTAAGAAATATTAAGCAACTATTTTTAAGTATCCGAATATTTTTCTTATTTGGACTAAAAAATAATTCCTAAAATAGGTTTATGATTTTAACTAAAATTACTCAAATTATTAG